>CAYNXG010000019.1:0-24536 GCA_964401095.1 uncultured Bacteroides sp. | reverse complement strand
GGATGGCGATGGCGGGGATGATGGTGGAGCGGAAGTCCTGGAGGAAGATGTAAACCACAAAGAACACCAGCACGAAGGCCTCGATGAGGGTGCGGATCACGTTGTGGATCGACGCGTAGAGGAATTCGTTGTTGTTCATCGGTATCTGGTACTCGAGGCCTTCGGGGAGGTCTTTTTTCATCTTCTCCACCTCGGCGAGCACGTCGTTGATAATCTGTGTGGCGTTGGAGCCGGCGGTCTGGAACACCATGGCCATCGATGCGGGGTGGCCGTTGGCCTTGTTGTGGAAGCCGTAGGTGACACGGCCCATTTCGATCTCGGCTATGTCCTTGAGGTAGAGCACCTCGCCGTTGGAGTTGGCGCGCACCACGATGTTGCCGAATTCCTCGGGTGTGGAGAGGCGGCCGCGATAGCGCATGATGTACTGGAACGACTGGTCGCCCTGCTCGCCGAACGAGCCGGGAGCGGCCTCGACGTTCTGCTCGGAGAGGGCTGCGGCCACGTCGGTAGGCATCAGGTTATACTGTGCCATCACCTCGGGCTTGAGCCATACGCGCATCGAGTAGTCGGCGCCGAAGCTCATCACGTCGCCCACGCCTGAGATACGCTGTATGACGGGCACGACGTTGATTTTCATGTAGTTGTCGAGGAATTCCTCGGTGTAGGTGTCGGTGGTGTCCACCAGGGCCACGCCCACGAGCATGGATGTCTGGCGTTTCTGAGTGAGGACACCCACCTGGTTAACCTCGGCGGGGAGGAGGTTGGCGGCCTTGGCCACACGGTTCTGCACGTCCACGGCGGCCATGTCGGGGTCAAAGCCCTGCTCGAAGGTCACGGTGATAGTGGCCGAGCCGGTGTTTGTGGCGGTGGAGGTGATGTATTGCATGCCCTCGGCGCCGTTGATCGACTCCTCGAGGGGCTGTATCACCGAGTTGAGCACGGCCTGGGCGTTTGCACCGGTGTAGGTGGTGGTGACGCTGATGGTAGGCGGCGCAATGTCGGGATACTGTGTGATAGGCAGCGAGAACAAGCCCAGCAAGCCCAACAGCACGATGAATATCGAGATTACCGTCGACAGCACCGGGCGGTTGATAAATGTATCGAGTTTCATTGTTTTATTCTAAAAAGTCGGAAGTACAGTGTAATAATCGGTTGTAGCACACCGGTTTATTTCGTGGCTGTGGTGTCGGCTGCGGCGGGCTGCTGCTGATCGGCGGGAGTCACGGGGTTGATAGTCATGCCGGGACGCACGCTGGTGCCGATGCCTTCGATGACCACGCGGTCGCCGGGCTTGAGGCCCGAGGTGATCACATAGTTCTTGCCGTCGTTGAGGGGGAGCACCTCGATGGGAGTGTTGACGGTGATGTTGGAGTCGTTGAGCACGAATACATATTTGAGGTCCTGCACCTCGAATGTGGCCTTCTGGGGTATTACGATGGCGTTCTCGGTGGTGACGGGGATGTTGATCTGTCCGGTGTTGCCGCTGCGGAGCATTCCCGAGGGGTTGTCAAAGAGGGCGCGCACCGATGCCGAGCCGGTGGAGTTGTCAATCACGCCGGAGATTGTGGCGACCTTGCCTTCGATGGGATAGCGCGAGCCGTCGGCGAGGATGAGCTGCACGGCGGGCATCGACTTGAGGGCGTCGGCCAGGGGAGTGGTGCCGCCGTTGGTCATTTCGAGCAGGTCTTTCTCGGTGAGCGAGAAGTAGGCATACATGCCCGAGTTGTCGGAGATGGTTGTGAGGGGCGACATCGACGAGGGCGATGCGAGCGAGCCTTCACGCGAGGGGATTGTGCCTACAACGCCGTCGCTGGGAGCTGTCACGACGGTGTAGGAGAGGTTTTTGCGGGCGGTGGTGAGGGCTGCTTCGGCCTGCGCGAGCTGGGCCTGGGCCTGGCGCAGCTGGTTGTCTGAAACCTGCCATGCGTTCTCACTTATGATGTTGCGGTCGAAAAGCTGACGGTTGTTGTCGGCTGTGATTTTGGCGTTTGCCACGGCTGTGCGTGCGGCGTTGACGCTGGCCTGTGCCTGGTCGACGGCGGCACGGAACTGTACCTGATCGATTGTAAACAGGGGCTGGCCTTTGCGCACGCGCTGGCCTTCATCCACGTGTACCTTAGTGATGAAGCCGCTCACCTGGGGACGGATTTCGATGTCGGTCTTGCCTTTGAGGATGGCGGGGTACGATTTGTAGAGTTGCGACGATGTGGGCTCTACCGTCACTACTTGCAGAGACGGGGCGGGAGCCTGTTGGGTAGCTGCTTGCTGTTTTGAGCACGAACCGAGGCCGATAGCGATGGCGCCGAGGCTCAAACAGATGAGGGTAAACGATTTACGCTTCATAAATAAATATATATAACTGTATTCTAAATATGCGTGTTGGGATGTGTAGCTGATTACACGGCTGCAAAGTTACAAAGAAATCCTCAAAGTAATTGGTATAAAAAGCTAATGTATTGTCCTAAAAGTCCACGGCAAGTTTTAAATTATATTAATTTTATGTTTGACGCGCGCCCGCGCGAGAGACGCCGGCTCCGACGACCGTAAAACTTTTTTATCAATAAAATTGTCGGTTTATCGCTAATTGGCTATATTTGTACCCTGAACAATTTGGAGCGATGAGACAATTGAACCCCGAAAAATTAGCAAAATTGCCGACTTTCAACCAACAGCTGAATGAAGAATACGGCAAGCCCGGGACCTCGGAACGCGAAGCGTTTCACGAGGAGGCTATCTCATGGTATTACGGGCAGTTGCTCCGCGAACGCAGGCGAGAGCTTAAAAAGACTGCGCTGAAATAGTCCCTGACGGCCTTTCGGAAATCGGGCGCGGAGGAGGGGCGATTTGTTTTATTCGCGTAAAATGTATATCTTTACCGCCATAAGGGCTGCGGCATGACGACATACCGGCTTAATCGAGTAATTCGGAAGATTTTAAATGAAAGAGCCGCTAAATTAAAGAGCTAAATTAAAGAGCTGCGGCGACGGCGGCAAAAAATTTTCTTTTTGTCGTTAGAATTGCTTTAAAATAGCTATCTTTGCAGATGCGGGCCTTCGCAACGGCGGCCCGCATGCTTATAACGTACAATCTCCTTGGGAAAGACTATGCCAGTACTCAGTAACGGCTCGCAGGTTGGGCCCTTCACCATAGACTCATTTGTAAAGCTCGGAGCTGTCAACGAGACCTATCGTGTGACACGCACCGGCGACGACAGCCATCACGCGCTGTTCATGAAGCTGTTCATCCCGTCGATGTTTCCGTCGCAGATGAACCGCCGCGACGGCTCCGTGGCCGAGATAGAGCTGTGCCGCGGCCTGGCCCATCCGGCCGTGATAAGCTATGTGGCCGACGGCGTCTACACCGACGGCGAAGGCAAGACCTATCCCTATATAGTGTCGAACTACTTCAGCGGCCGCCTGCTGTCCGAGATGCTGGGCTACGGTTCCACGCCCTTCACCGTCGACGACGTGGCCGACATATACCGCAAGACCCTCCAGGGCCTGGCGCACCTCCACGGCTGCGGCCTGGTGCACAACGACATCACCCCGCGCAACGTGATGTATGACCCCGCCACGCGCGAGATACAGATAATCGACATGGGCCACGTGGCGCGCGCCAAATCGCCCGAGCACAGCTACGAGACCACCGACTTCGAGCCCTTCTACCGCTCGCCCGAGGGCTTCCGCAACGCCAACGACCCCGTGGGCGACATCTTCGCCGCCTCGGCCGTGGCCTATGCCCTCATCGCCGGCCACGCACCCTGGTACGACGCCGACATCGAGGCCGAGACCGACGAGTGGAAGCAGAAGACCTCGATACACATGGCGCGCAAGAAGCCGCTGAATTTCGATGGCCTGTCGCTCGATGTGCCCGAGTGGCTGCGCTATGCCATCAGCGGCGGCCTGGCCGTAAAGGCCGCCGACCGCCTCGACGCCGACACGATACTTCAGATTCTCGACACCCGCGAGACGCCGGCCGCCCCCGCCGACGACGAGCCCGAGGCGGCCGACACCCCGTTGAAGGCCAAGCCCGAGCCCCCCTCGCCCGGCCTGCGCAAGAACGCCGAGGAAGGCCCCGCGGGCACCGTGGGCGAGGACGCCAAGGTGAAGAAGGGCAACGGGTTTGCCGACGTGGCCGGCATGGACGACCTCAAGGACCTGCTGCAGAAAAAGGTGCTGTTCATCCTCAAGGACAAGGAAAAGGCCCGCCGCTATCGCCTCACCCCTCCCAACGGCATGCTGCTCTACGGCCCTCCCGGCTGCGGCAAGACATATTTCGCCGAGAAGTTTGCCGAGGAATCGGGCTTCAACTACAAGTTCATAAAGGCATCCGACCTGGGCAGCATCTACATCCACGGCGGCCAGGGCAAGATAGCCGAGCTGTTCAACAAGGCCCGTCAGCAGGCCCCGGTGATAATCTGTTTTGACGAGTTCGACGCCATGGTGCCCGACCGTTCGAGCCGCGGCGGCGAGCACATCGCCGGCGAGGTGAACGAGTTCCTGACCCAGCTCAACAACTGCTCGAAGGACGGAATATTTGTTATCGGCACCACCAACCAGCCCGAGATGATAGACCGCGCCATCCTGCGCAAGGGACGCCTGGACATATCGGTCTACATCCCCGAGCCCGACACCGATACGCGCCGACGCATGTTTGACCTCTATCTCAAAGACCGCCCCTGCGACCCCATAGACACGCAGCGCCTGGCCGACCTCACCGACAAATACGTGGCTGCCGACATAGCCTTCATCGTCAACGACGCCGCCATGATAGCCGCCTTCCGCGACGAGCCCATAACTCAGGCCGGCCTCGAGAGCTCGATCAAGTCGACCCGCCCGTCGCTCACCGATAGCATGCTGCGCGACTATGCCCGCTCGCGCGCCAAGCTCGAGAACCGCAGCCGCGTCGAAGACCGCCCGCGCGTGGGATTCATGCAGTATGGCGAATAAACTATAGAACACATACTTATTAACAATAAAAAAAATTTCCGCAATCATGGATATCTACAAGAACTGGCTCTATGAAAACGGCGTCAAGTTTGAAGAAAAGGACTATGGTATCACATTCAAGTACCAGGGTGGCTACTTCATCATCGGCAACAACGAAAAGGACGCCCAGTATTTCAACATCGTCATGCCCGGCATCTACGATTTTGCCGACCACCCCGACGTGGAGCGCGTGAAGGTGCTCGAGGCCCTCAACAAGATCAACGCCGACTACAAGGTGGTAAAGGCCGTCTGCGACGAAGAAGACTGCTGGCTCACCACCGAGATTTTCATCGACTCTACCCCCGACGTGGAGGATTATTTCGAGCGCCTGCTCAACATCCTGCACCAGAGCCGCATGGAATTTTTCCAGATTCTCCGCAACAGCTGATTACAGCCGCCGCATAATACAACGACAGCCCCGGACAGTGCGCCCGGGGCTGTCGTTGTAAGTATCACTATGTGATTATTCGCGGTTCTTCACGTCCACGACGTTCACCTTGAAGATGAGGGTGGCGTTGGGGCCGATGCCGGCCTGGGGCACGCCCTTCACGCCGTAGGCAAGTTCGCCGGGGATGTAGAACACGGCTTCGCCGCCCTTGGAGAGCATCTTGAGGCCTTCGCTGAAGCCGGGGATGACGCCTGCGGGCGAGAATGTGGCGGGCTGGCCTTCGGGGCTCTTGTCGAATACGGTGCCGTCGATGAGGCTGCCTTCATAGTTCACCACAACAGCCGAGTTGTCAGTGACAGCCTCGCCGTCGCCGGGGTTGATGATCTTGTATGAAAGACCCGATGACGAAGTCTTGATTTCGGGGTCGGCGGCCTTGGCCTTCTCGATGAACGCCTTGCCGGCGTCTACGTTCTGCTTGGCCTCGGGAGCCTCGGCAGCGCGAGCGGCCTCTTCCTCGGCCTTGATTTTCTCGGCGCGGCCCATGAGCTCGTTCACCTTGTCGCTGGCCTCGCGGAGGGCCACCATGTCGAGGGTGTCGGCGGTGAATACCTGACGGAAGTTTTTGAGCACTTCGTTACGGTCGATTTTCACGCCCTGTTCCTCGAACGATTTGATCTGCTGGAGCAGCTGTCCGCCTATCTGAATGCCCATGATCATGCCGTCGGCATCGGCGTTGGAGAAGGCGAGCTGAATGCCCTTGAGGATGTCTTTCTTGGTCTGCTCGTTCTGCGTCTCGGGGCTGAAGCGCTTGAAGTCGTTGAGCACATATCCGCCGGTGGCGCGGCCAAAGTAGACGGCTACCGAGTCGGAGATTTCCTTGGGTACTGCCGTCTCTTCGGGGGCCGCTGTCTTTGAGCAGGCCGATGCGGCAAGTACGAGTGCGGCGCAGGCTGCGCCATAAATGAATTTTTTCATCTTGTTATTCAGATTAGTTTATTTTTATTAAGTCAACGGTGAAGTCGAGGGCGGCGTTGCCGGGGATGGCTCCGGGGATGCCCTCGGTGCCGTAGGCCAGCGAGGCGGGCATCACCAGACGGTAGCGTCCGCCGGGGCGCATCATGCGCAGGCCCTCGGAGAAGCCGGGTGTCACCTCCGTCACGCCGAACGTTATCGGCGAGCCCGTGGCGTCGAAAACCGTGCCGTCGTAGAATCGTCCCGTGTACATCACCTCCACCTTGTCCGTGGCGGCGGGCATGGGGCCTTCGCCCTCGCGCTCCACGATGAACACCAGGCCCGAGGGGGTGGTGACGGCCGCCGGGGTGGCGGCAGCCTCGGCCACGAAGGCCGCCTGCGACTCGGGGGTGTACGCCTCGGGCAGGTCGTCGGGGCGGGTGGAGCGGATGTAGGAGTCGAGCCACCGGTTGGCGTCGTCGACGGTGAATCCCGTGGGACGGTTGCGCAGCATGCTGTCCATGGCGCGGATGAACACGTCGGTGTCCACCTTCACGCCCAGCGATGCCAGCTGGTCCACCGAGTGGCGTATATAATCGCCGAGCACGGTGCCGACGGCCGTCGACACCGAGTCGGCCGGAGCTATATCCGGCTCGCCGGCGGCGGCCGGCATAGCCGCGGCCGCCGCGAGGGCTGCTATGACGGAGAGACGCTTCATTTGCCTACCACTTCGAGCAGGTCAACGTCGAAGATAAGAGTCTGGTTGGGGCCGATCACGCCGCCGGCGCCGTTGGGGCCGTAGGCGAGGTCGGAGGGTATGAACAGGCGCCAGCGGCTGCCTGCGTTCATCATCTGCAGGGCCTCGACCCATCCGGGGATAACCTGTGTGACGCCGAATGTGGCGGGCTCGCCGCGCTCCTCGCTGGAGTCGAAGACGGTGCCGTCAATGAGCTTGCCCGTGTAGTGCACCACCACGCGGTCGCCGGCCTCGGGCTTGGGGCCGTTGCCTTCGCGGATCACCTCATACTGGAGGCCCGATGCGGTGACCTTCACCTCCTCGCGCGCGCCGTTCTTCTCAAGGAAGTCGCGGCCGGCCTTGGCGTTGGCCTCGCCCATCACCTTCGCGGCTTCCTGCTGCTTGGCTTCCAGAGCGGTGAAATATTTCTGAATCTCGGCTTTTGCCTCGTCGTAGGTCATGGCGGGCTTGTTGCCGTAGTAGACGGCGGCCACGCCGTCGGCAAAATCCTGTATGTTAATGCTCTCGATACCCGAGGCACGGAAGTTGTTGCCCATGCTGAGGCCCAGCGCATAGCTGAGGCGGTCAAGGGCTTTGTTTTCCATATTGTCCATAGCGGTAATATTTTAGTGTCAATAGTCGAAATGTCGGAGCAAAGGTACATCTTTGCTCACTACTATCCAACATTAATAACAAAAAGCGTGCCCAAATGGCAAAAAATTAAATTTTTTTGGCAGTGGAGCCATTAAAAATAGAGGGTTCGGGCGCGATTATTCAATTTTTATGCCTAATTTTGTGAAATCAGATATAACACATCGCACACATGAGAACCAAATACAGCAGAGTATTGCTAAAACTGAGCGGAGAGTCGCTCATGGGCCATCAGGGCTACGGTATTGACAAGGAACGCCTTAACTCGTATGCCGAGCAGATCCGCGATATCGTGGAGAGCGGCGTGCAGGTGGCTGTCGTCATAGGCGGCGGCAACATCTTCCGCGGTCTCAGCGGCGCGGCCAAGGGATTCGACCGCGTGATGGGCGACCAGATGGGCATGCTGGCCACCGTCATCAACTCGCTGGCGCTGTGCTCGGCGCTCACCGCCGCGGGCCGCCCCGCACGCGTGTACACGGCCATCAACATGTTTCCCATCGGCGAGCATTATTCCAAGTGGAAGGCCATCGGCTCGCTGGAGGCCGGCGAGGTGGCCATCATAGCCGGCGGCACGGGCAATCCCTTCTTCACCACCGACACCGGCTCGGCCCTGCGCGCCGTGGAGGTGGAGGCCGACGTGATGCTCAAGGGCACGCGCGTCGACGGCATATACACCGCCGACCCCGAGAAAGACCCCGCCGCCACCAAGTTCTCCGAAATCACCTACGACGAGATCTACAACCGCGGCCTGCGCGTGATGGATCTCACCGCCACCGCCCTGTGCAAGGAAAACCACATGCCCATCGTGGTATTCGACATGGACACCCCCGGCAACCTGGCCAAGGTGATAGCCGGCGAGCCCATCGGCACCCTCGTCTACTGATAAAAACATCAACACAAAACATATACCCCTATGACCGACGTACAGACCTACATCAGCCCGGCAGAAGAGAAGATGGAGATGGCGGTGGCGTTTCTCGACGAATCGCTGGCCCACATCCGTGCCGGCAAAGCCAACCCCAAGATTCTCGACGGCATCCGTGTCAGCTACTACGGCTCCATGGCTCCCATAGCCAACGTGGCCAACGTGGCCGTGCCCGACGCACGCACAATCACCATCACCCCCTGGGAAAAGAGCATGTTCAAGGAAATCGAGAAGGCCATCATCAACTCGGAGCTCGGCATCACGCCCGAGAACAACGGCGAGGTGATACGCATCTCCATTCCGCCCCTGACCGAGGAGCGCCGCAAGACCCTCGTCAAGCAGTCGAAGGCCGAGGCCGAGCAGGCCAAGATATCGGTGCGCAACGCCCGCCGCGACGCCATCGAAGGCCTCAAGAAAGCCATCAAGCAGGGCATGCCCGAGGACGTCGAGAAAGACGCCGAGGCATCCGTGCAGAAGCTCCACGACAAGTATCTCAAACGCATCGACGAGCTCTTCGCCGCCAAGGAAAAGGAAATCCTCACCGTCTGATCCCCGTCGTTACGACGCCTCCGGGGCAGCCCCGCACACCGCGGCCGGGCTGCCCCGGCCGTGTTTTGCACGACGGACGTTTTGACAGCCGTTTTTTAATTTTTTAAACAAAAAACGGTGAAAAATCTCGGTTATTACGATTATTTGGTTTACCTTTGCATGAAATAAAAAAGCCACAGACCTCCATATGCGAGTCAAAATACACCATGAAGGCACCAACATATTGTTGGTTACCGCCATCGTCTTAGCGGTGGTGCTGGTGCCTATGTGGCTATGGGTTAGGCCCATAGCGTGGCCCATAGGGGTCACGGTGGTGCTGGGCGTGCTGTATCTGCTCACGGTCAATTTCTTCCGTTCGCCGCGCCGCCATTTTGAAGGCGACTATCACAACGCGGTGGTGGCCAGCGCCGACGGCCGCGTGGTGGCCCTCGAGGAAGTCTACGAGCCCGAATACCTCAAAAGACGCTGCATACAGCTCTCGGTGTTCATGAGCATCTTCAACGTGCATGCCAACTGGTTTCCGGTCAACGGCGAGGTGATCTACGCCGCCCACCACAAGGGCCGCTTCATGGGCGCCTACCTGCCCAAGTCGAGCACCGACAACGAGCGCTCCACCGTGGTGATACGCACCCCCGACGGCCAGGAAGTGCTGGTGAGGCAGATAGCCGGAGCCGTGGCCCGGCGCATTGTCACCTATGCCGGCAAAGGCACCGAGGCCCATATCGACGACCACATGGGCTTTATAAAATTTGGCTCGCGGGTCGACATCTACCTGCCCCTCGGCACCGAGACGTTTGTAAATATCGGCGACACCACCACCGGCGGCATAACGCTTGTGGGCCGCCTGCATCCAACAACATAAACACGCCGGCGGGTGTTAGTAATTATATTATAAAATACACACACCGATGCCCAGAAAAATCATAGGAATCATTCCGAATCTCATAACGCTGTGCAACCTGCTCTCGGGCTGCGCGGCCATATACATGTCGTTTCACCTCGACAGCCTTTACGGCGCTCTGAGCGGGCTGCAGTGGACGTGGGTGTTCATCGCGCTCGCCGCGGTGTTCGACTTCGGCGACGGCGCCTCGGCCCGCGGCCTCCACGCATATTCCAGCATAGGCAAGGAGCTCGACTCGCTGTCCGACCTGGTCAGCTTCGGCGTGGCCCCCGGCATGATGATGCTCAATCTCATGCTCGGCTACTCGCAGCACCCCTGGCTGTGCTTTGCGGCGCTGCTCATCCCCGCCCTGGGCGCCTGGCGCCTGGCCAAGTTCAACGTGGACACCACGCAGACCACCTCGTTCCGCGGACTGCCCATACCCGCCAACGCCATCTTCTGGATAGGCATGGCCGCCTGGGTGGGACGCTACGGCTATCCCGGCACGGCCGTGATGGTGGTGATAATAGCGCTGATGTCGTGGCTCATGGTGTCGGACGTGCGCATGTTCTCGCTGAAATTCAAGAGCTTCGGCTTCGCCGAGAATTTCCGCCGCTACATGATACTCATCGCCGCGGCGGTGTTCGTGGCCGTGTGGAACGTGTCGGGCCTGGCATGGGTCATAATACTCTATGTCTTCATCTCGCTGGGCTCGCAGAAGCGCATAGCCGCCGAGGGATGACAGTCGGCGCCCCCGCTGTCCGGGGCGCGACATTCAATACATAACATACATTTCAACAGCAGATTACTTTGATTACATTTTTTCTCCTCTTATTCATATCTTTCATAGTCATACCCCTGTGTATGGCACTGTGGCGCGGATGGCAGTTCCACCGCCGCTGGCGCGAGGCCACCCGCGGCATGCGCGACGCCTTTGCCCGCGCCTCGGGCACGGCCGCCGACGGCTCGGACAAGCGCCGGCAGCCCCATTCCGCACCCGCGAAAAAGAAAAAGATAGATCCCTCGGTGGGCGAGTACGTGGCCTTCGAGGAAATACACGTGTCCTCCACCGAGAGTACGCAGACGCGCACCGACGCGGCCGGCCGCACACACACCACCGTGCACACCGAGTCGCAGATCGAGGACGCCGTGTGGGAAGACATTAGATGACAGCCATGGCCACCGCAGATATGTTTGATTTCTTCACGCGCCTGGCCGCCGACAACGACCGTCCGTGGTTTCAGGCCCATAAGGCCGAGTACGACGAGATCCGCGCCCGGTGGATAGCCGATATCGACCGCATGATAGCCGCCATATCCGTGTGGGCGCCCGAATACGGCCGCCTCTCGGGCCGCGATGTCACCTACCGCATCTATCGCGACACGCGCTTCAGCACCGACAAGACGCCCTATAAGACCTATATCTCCTCGCTGCTCACCCCGCGTGGACGCAAGGCCGCCATGGCCGGCTTCTATGTCTCGGCCGGCGCGGGCGACGAGCTTACAGGCCTGTTCGGCGGCCTGTGGAATCCCGACGCGGCCGCCCTGCGCAAGATGCGCCGGGCCATCGTGGACAATATCGAGGAGTTTGAGGGCATCATCTCCGACCCGGCCCTTGTGGCGCTCTTTCCCGAATGGTGCGGCGCCACGCTGAAGACCATCCCCAAGGGCTGGCCCAAGGACCACCCGCAGGCGCCCCTGCTGAGGCTGCTCAACTATGGCCGCGAGCGCCTCGTGCCCCGCGAGTTTTTCGCCGACCCCGACTGGCCCCTGCGCGCCGCGGAGATGCTGCGCGTGCTCAAGCCGCTCAACGATTTCATAAACTATTCGCTTTTTGAAGAATGAACGATACAGCCCGAGGCATCACCATATACTGCGGCTCGTGCGAGGGCCGCGACCCGCGCTTTGCCGAGAGCGCCCGCATCGTGGGCGCCGAAATAGCCCGCCGCGGCTTTGAGCTGGTCTATGGCGGCGGCCACATGGGGCTTATGGGAGCCGCCGCGAAGGCCGCCCGCGAGGCCGGCGGCGCCACATGCGCCGTGATACCCGGCTTCATGGTCGACCGCGGATGGAACGATCCCGACTCCACCCGCACCATCATAACCCCCGACATGCACACCCGCAAGCGCACCATGGCCTCCATGGCGCGCGGCGTCATAGCCCTGCCCGGCGGGGTAGGGACGTTCGAGGAGCTGGCCGAGATAATCACCTGGCGTCAGCTGGGACTCTACGGCGGCAATATCGTGATACTCGACGTGGCGCGCTACTACGCGCCCCTGCTGGCCCAGATCGACGCCGCCGTCGAGGCCGGATTCCTGCCCGCCGACCACCGCTCGCTCTTCACCGTTACCGAAAATCCGGCTGTCGCCGTGGCCTTTGCGGCCGCCTGCCCCGCGGCGCCGTCGCTGCATAAAAAATTCTGACACCGCCATGCCCGACGTGAACACATCGGCCCTCGATGCCGCGCTCAATATCACCGACACGGTGGCCGCCGCCGTGCCCGACTCGGTGCTGACCATGCCGCGCGATTTCGACGAGGCCTTCCGCCCGTTCGACCCCGTGCTCGACACCGCCGTGATAAGCCGCTGCTCCGTGGCCGGTTTCGCGCCCGCCGACACGGCCGCCGTGGCCGAGCCGTGGACCGACGGCCTCATCCCCGAGCCGCGCCTCATCCAGCCCGGCCGCAGCACGGTGTTCCTCACCGTCATAGCGCTAATATTCGTTATGATGGCCTTCAACTTCCGCACCATCAGCCGCCTGCTGCGCTTCTACGGGGGCGAGCTGGTGAAGATACGCCGCGGACGCGACAATGTGTTCGACGACCGTCCGGCCGGCGACATGCGCGTACTGACACTGCTGGTGATCCAGTTTGTGGTGTGCGGCGGCATCCTGCTGTCGGGCGGGCTCAGCTGGCTCGTGGCCTGCGACCACTCGGTGATGACCGTGCCCGCCGTGGCGCGGATTATCTGCATCGTTGGGGCTTATTACGTGTTCCAGCTCGTGGCCTATCAGACGGTGGGCTACACCTTCGCCACGGGCGAGGGACGCCGCGAATGGCTGCGCGGATTCAATGCCTCGCAGGCCCTGCTGGGGGTGGCTCTGTCGCTCCCGGCCATCATGGTGATATTCTATCCGCACACCACCGTGCCCATGGCCATGATAGCGCTGTGTGTGTATCTGCTGGCACGATTATTGTTTATTTTCAAGGGTATTAGAATTTTTTATGATAAAATTAGCAGTTTGCTTTATTTTATTTTGTACCTTTGCACCCTTGAAATAATACCCCTGTTTTTGGTGTATAAGTGCTCTTTGTTTGAGCTTGTCTGACTTAAAAATTAAGAAGAGTGACAGTCAAGAAAATTTTAGTATCCCAGCCTAAACCTTCATCTGAAAAATCACCATATTTTGAATTAGCGGATAAATTCGGGGTCGAAATTGTCTTCCGTCCTTTTATAAAGGTGGAAGGATTGTCGGCCAAGGAATTTCGTGCGCAGAAGGTTTCCATACCCGAACACACGGCCGTTATCTTTACGGCTAAGACAGCAATCGACCACTTCTTCCGCCTCTGCGAGGAGATGCGCTACCAGGTGCCCGACACCCAGAAATATTTCTGCACATCAGACAGCATAGGCAAATACCTCCAGAAATATATCGTCTACCGCAAGCGCAAGATCTTCAACTCGCCCACGGGCAAGCTGGCCGACCTGCTGCCCTTCATGCTCAAGCACAAGGACGAGAAATATCTTTTTGCCGTTTCCGACGTAAACAACGGCTCTGATGCCGAGGTGCTCGGCGACAAGATCAAATTTGACCGCGCGGTGATGTACCGTACGGTCAGCAACGACTTCACTCCCGAGGAGGCATTCGACTACGACATGCTCGTATTCTTCTCGCCCCAGGGCATCGACTCCCTCAAGAAAAACTTCCCCGACTTCAACCAGGACAAAGTGGCCATAGCCACCTTCGGCGCCGCCACCACCAAGGCCGCCAAGGATGCCGGCCTGCGCGTCGACATTGAAGCTCCCACCGAGAAGGCTCCCTCCATGACCGCCGCCATAGAGCAGTATCTCATGGAGAGCAACGGCCTGCCCGACAACGAGTGACGCCCATAGCATAATTATTTTCACCACATAATCCTCCCCGCCCCACAGTGAAAGGACTGCGGCTGTATAAAAAAGAGAAGCTCTGCTCTACCGTGGCCATCGAGCGGCTGTTCACGCGCGACGGTCAGTCGCACGCGGCGCTCGAATATCCGCTGAGGGCCGTGTGGCGCGAGAATCCCGGCCGGCGCAGCGACGCGCCGCTGGCATTTGTGGTGTCCGTGCCCAAGCGGCGTCTGCGCCATGCCGTAGACCGCGTGGCCATGCGCCGGCGCATCCGCGAGGCTTATCGCCTGATGCGTCCCGGCTATCCCATGCCCGCCGGAACACGCGTCGACGTGGCGTTCATATACCTTGCCGACGGCCTTCTGCCCTACAGCCGCGTGGAAGGAGCCATGCGCCGCATCATGGCTAAAATACAGGCCTCGCTCGCGCCCGCCGAGGCCGCCGGGGACGAGCAGTCATGAATCCCGTCAATCGCGTCATAGCCGGCCTGCTGTCGCTGCCCGTCTACTTCTACAGGGCGTGCATATCGCCCATGCTGCCCCCGAGCTGCCGCTTCACGCCCACCTGCAGCAGCTATGCCCTCGAGGCCCTGCGCCGCCACGGCCCTTGGAAGGGGACTTACCTTACAGTCAAGCGTTTGTTGCGCTGTCATCCCTGGGGAGGCAGCGGCTATGACCCCGTGCCATGAGTTGCGACGGGCGCCCGCTGGGGCAATACAAGGATATACATTCGCATTACCGCCCGCAGGCCGCTGCCGGCGATACGGTGGTCAACATCGAGCCCGGCGAGGCCATGCTGCCCGGCGGCGTGTACAGCACGGGCATCCACCCGTGGGATACGGCCTCGGGCGCGCCGTCGCTGTCGAGGCTCAAGGCCCTGGTGGCCACCGCCCGCGACCCGCGCGTGGTGGCTGTGGGCGAGTGTGGCTTCGACATGCTCCGCGGGGGCGACGAGGACTTGCAGCGCCGCCTGTTTCTGTTTCATGCCCGCCTGGCCGCGCGGCTCGGTAAGCCGTTGATAATCCATGCCGTGCGTGCCGACCATCTGCTGCTGGCCGCCGCCCGCGCCCTCAGGCCCCGTCCGGGCAGCTGGATAGTGCACGGCTACCGCGGCAAGCCCGACGCCGCCCGCGCCCTGCTCAGAGCCGGGTTGTCCCTGTCGCTGGGCCGGAAATTCAACCCCGCCACCGAGGCCATAATCCCGCCCGAAAGGCTCTACCGCGAGTCCGACGCCCCCGACTCCCGTCCCGAAAGTTGATTTTTTAGACGCGTTACTGAAAAAATGACTAACTTTGCGGTTTAAAAACAATACTGCAATGATCAAGAACCTGCTCTTCGACCTCGGTGGAGTTATAATGGACATCGAGAAAAACAACTGTGTGGAAGCCTTCGAGCGCCTGGGACTCGCAAACGCCCGGGAATATTTCGGAGAATTCTCGCAGCAAGGGCCTTTCATGCTGCTCGAACGCGGCGACATGAGCGTGGAGGATTTTCACAAATCCCTGCGTCCCCACCTGCCGCCGTTCACCCCCGACGAGGCTGTCGACGCCGCCTTCTGCCGCTTCCTCACGGGCATACCCGTTGAACGCCTGCGCGCGCTCGAATCGCTGCGCGCCGACGGATACGGTGTGTATCTGCTCAGCAATACCAACCCCATAATGTGGAATTCCAAAATCAAGACCGAGTTTGAGAAGGACGGCCGCTGCCGCGAGGATTATTTCGACGGCATGGTCACATCCTTCGAGGCCAACTCCCTGAAGCCCGAGCCCGAGATTTTCACCTACGCTGCCCGCTATCTGGAAATCGACCCCGCCGAGACCCTGTTTCTCGACGACTCGCAGACCAATCTCGACGCCGCCGCCCGTCTGGGCTTCGCCACGGTCCTCGTGGCGCCCGGCACGGAGTTTATGGATATCCTGAAAGATCGCATAGCCCTATGAAGCCCTGTGTAGCAGCCGTCGGGACGTTTGACGGCGTCCATCTGGGCCACAAGGCCATCGCGGGCGAGGTGCTGCGCGTGGCCGCCGAGCGCAATATCGACTCGCGCATCGTCACGTTTCTCAACCATCCGCTGTCGGTGATAGCGCCCTCGCGCTGCCCGTCGTGGATCACCTCGCGCGACATCTCCGAGCACCGGCTCACCGAGCTGGGCATAGGCCGGGTGTCGTTCATGCGGTTCACCCCCGAGCTGGCCCGCATGACCGCCGTGGAGTTCATGAAATGCATTAAAGAGCGTTTTAACGTGGCGGTGCTGGTCATGGGCTATGACAACACCTTTGGCAGCGACCGTCTCAAGAGCCATGACGACTATGTGGCCGCCGGGCGCGAGGCGGGCATAGAGGTGACGTTTGTCGACCGCGTGTCCACCGCCCACGGTAATATCCCGTCGAGCTCGGCCGTGCGCCACGCCATCGCCGACGGCGATATCGACCGCATCTTCGATCTTACTGACCGGGAGCTGCTTATCGAGGGCACTGTGGTGAAGGGAAAGCGCAACGGCCACAAGCTGGGCTTCCCCACCATGAACATCGACGTCGACGGCCTATGCCGCCTGCGCGAGGGCGTTTACGCCGCCGTGTATTTCCCTGACCCCGATGATATTACCGACGACTACACCGCCGTGCTGAGCGTGGGCCGCAACCCCACGGTGGCCGACGGCAACCCCGTCACCTACGAGCTGCATGTGCCCGGCGTAGACCTGGGCGACATGTACGGCACGACGGCGCGCTTCGTGGTGGGTCCGCGGCTGCGCGACATCATGAAATTCGACTCGTTGGCAGAGCTTAAAAAGGCCATCCGCGCCGACATCCGCGCGGCCCGCGGGATATTCGGCTGAAATTCTTATGCCCGATTACGACAATTTAACTAAAAAATAAACATATTTTTCACCGTCTGAAGCGTTATTACGGAAAAATTTCGTAAATTTGCACCGGCTTTCGGGACAGCAGGTTCCGCCGGCCCGTGCAGCTTTACTAAGCAAATGATATTCAACCCAATAATTACAATTAAAGAACTATGACAAAAATCGGTATTAACGGTTTCGGACGCATCGGACGTTTCGTGTTCCGTGCATCGACCAAGCGCGATGACATCGAAGTAGTTGCCATCAACGACCTTCTCCCCGTGGACTACATGGCTTACATGCTCAAGTACGACACAATGCACGGCCAGTTTGAAGGCACAGTCGACTATGACCTCGAGAAGAGCCTTCTCATCGTCAACGGTAAGGAGATTAAGGTTTCGGCTTGCCGCGACCCGAAAGAAATCGCCTGGGGCGAAAAGGGCGCTGAATACGTAGTTGAGTCGACCGGTCTCTTCCTCACCAAGGAAAAAGCCCAGGGCCACATCGAAGCCGGTGCCAAGTATGTAGTTATGTCGGCTCCCTCGAAGGACGACACCCCCATGTTTGTATGCGGTGTGAACGAGAACACCTACGCCGGCCAGCAGTTCGTATCGAACGCTTCTTGCACCACCAACTGCCTCGCCCCCATCGCCAAGGTGCTCAACGACAAGTTCGGCATCATCACCGGCCTCATGACCACCGTACACTCCACCACAGCCACCCAGAAGACCGTTGACGGTCCCTCTATGAAGGACTGGCGCGGCGGCCGTGCCGCTTCGGGCAACATCATCCCCTCCAGCACCGGCGCTGCCAAGGCTGTAGGCAAAGTTATCCCCGAACTCAACGGCAAGCTCACCGGTATCTCGATGCGTGTCCCCACCCTCGACGTATCTGTAGTTGACCTCACCGTTAACCTCGAGAAGCCCGCTTCAAAGGAAGACATCTGCGCTGCCATGAAGGAAGCTGCCGAAGGCGAGCTCAAGGGCGTGCTCGGCTACACCGAAGACGCAGTCGTTTCCAGCGACTTCCTCGGCGACACCCGCACATCTATCTTCGACGCCAACGCCGGTGTTTACCTGACCCCCAACTTCGTGAAGGTGGTTTCATGGTACGACAACGAAATCGGCTACTCCAACAAGGTGCTCGATCTCATCGCTCACATGAAGAAGGTAAACGGCTGATAAATACCGCAAACCATATTGAAAAAGCCATCCGCAAGGGTGGCTTTTTCTGTTTCCGGCGCCACGGGCCGACGCGCCGCCGGTTTACAATTGCAAATACCCTCCGAGGCGGCTTATTATACCGCATCTCACGATGTTAATAACTTTTTTGGACATTTTTCCACTTTTTTTAAATTTTCATTTGTAAACTGCCCGAATTTAAGTAATTTTACGCTCTAATTGCGGGGTTTAGCGCCCATTCCGTGTAACGTATTATGAGTCAGGAAGTTTATCACATACCGGCATTGCTGCCGGAGACGCTCGAGGCATTGGCCGTAGAGCCCGGCGGCACGTATGTCGACGCCACATTTGGCGGCGGCGGACATTCGCGCGCCATCCTCGACCGCCTCGGCCCCGACGGCCGCCTGCTGGGCTTCGACCAGGACGAGGACGCCCTGGCCGGCGCCATCGACGACAGCCGCTTCACCATGGTGTACGGCAACTTCAGGTTTCTGACCAATTTCCTGCGCTTCTACGGCGTGGAGCACGTCGACGGCATCCTGGCCGACCTGGGCGTGTCGTTCCACCACTTCGACGACTCGGAGCGCGGCTTCTCGTTCCGCGCCGACGCCCGCCTCGACATGCGCATGAACCGCCACGCCACCCTCACCGCCGCCGACGTGGTGAACGAGTACAGCGAGGAGCGCCTGGCCGATATCCTCTATCTCTACGGCGAGGTGCAGAAAGCCCGGCCCATGGCCCGCGCCATAGTCAAGGCTCGCGCGCAGAGCCCCGTATCCACGGTCAACGACCTGCTGGCCGTGGTGGCGCCCTTCATCGACAAGCGCCGCGAGAAAAAAGACCTGGCCTGCGTGTTCCAGGCCCTGCGCATCGAGGTGAACGGCGAGCTCGACGCCCTGCGCAGCTTCCTGGAGCAGACCGTGACCGCCCTGCGCCCCGGCGGACGCCTGGCCGTGATAACATATCACTCGCTCGAAGACCGCCTTGTGAAAAACTTCATGCGCTCGGGCAACTTCACCGGCCACGTTGAAAAAGACATCTACGGCCGCTCGTCGGTGCCCCTGAAGCTGCTCGGCTCCAAGCCCGTGACGGCCTCGGCCGCCGAGGTGGAGGCCAATCCCCGCAGCCGCAGCGCCAAGCTGCGCGTGGCCGTAAGGCTCGGCGATGACGGCGACGATGCCGGCAGCCGCCGCCGGCGCTGACCCCGCCCCGACACAGCCGCAGACATTCATATCCAATAGATTCCACTACATCACATACATCATCATATTCAATTCATAATACTCTCTTCAAAATCGTGAAACTCAAGGGTGTAAAAGCATCAGACATCGTGGAAGGCGTATCGGCCAAGGTATTCCTGCGCAACCTTCCGCTGATTTTTATCGGCGTATTCTTTGCCATGGGCTATATCTCGGTGCGCTTTGACTGCACCACCGCCATGGAGACGATATCGCACCTGCGCACACGCCTCGAGGTGGTGCGCACCGAAACCCAGCGCGAGCGGTCGACGTACATGTCGGCCACCTGCGAGTCGTCGATGAAGAACACCATCGACTCGCTGGGCCTGGGCCTCAACATCCAGGACCGTCCGCCCTATCGCCTCGTGATAACCGAATGACATTTTTATCAAACCTCTCATTATCTCCTCTGAAAAATGAAATTCAACAATCCGTTCTCACGCAAGAAAAAAGCTGACAAGGCGCCCGCCACGCGCCGCCGTCACATCTACAGCCGGTATATCATCATATCGGTGTTTATCTTGTTTGTGTCGTTCCTGTGCGTGCTGTTTCTGCTCAACACCACGGTGTTCCACGCCGACGAGTGGAACGCCAAGGGCGACCGCACCCTCGCCGACTCGATACTCATAAAGCCCCTGCGCGGCGAGATTCTCGCCTCTGACGGCTCCATCCTCGCCACCAATCTTCACTACTACAACGTGCGCATCGACTACCATGCCTCGCGCATCAACGAGCTGAGGTATCTCGAGAGCATCGACTCGCTGGCCGACACCCTGGCCCACTACTACCCCTACCGCTCGCGCGCCGAGTGGTACAAGCGCCTCAAGGCCCCCATGGAGGTCAAGAAAAAAGACCGCTCGCGCTCATATCTGCTGCTCAAGCACATCCCCTACGACGAGATGCAGCGCGTGAAGGACTTCCCGTACTTCCGCCGCTGGCGCAACCCCAACCGCACCGGCCTCACCTTCGAGCGCGTGCTGCTGCGCCGCTATCCCTACGGCGACATGGCCCGCCTCAGCATAGGCCGCGTGGGCCAGACCGCGGCCAACCCCGAGGTGCACGGCATATCGGGCCTCGAACAGGCCCTCGACGGCATGCTCTACGGCGAGAGCGGCATTGCCAAGAAGGTGCTCTTCACCCGCGGCACATCCTACTGGACCGTGAAGCAGCCTACCAACGGCACCACCATCACCACCACCATCGACATCACCATGCAGGACCTGCTCGAGCACGAGCTGGGCGAGATGCTCCTCCAGTGCAAGGCAGAGTGGGGCAGCGCCATGATCATGGAGGTGGCCACCGGCGACATCAAGGCCATATCCAACCTCGACCGCGACACCGTGGGCTCGCGATACATCGAGTCGATGAACCACATCGTGCAGGCCTACGAGCCCGGCTCGGTCATCAAGGTGATATCCATGCTCTCGGCCCTCGAGGACGGCTACGTCAACCTCAACCAGGTATATCCCATCGGCTCGTCGTATGCCTATGCCGGCGGCAAGCCCATCCGCGACACCCACTCGCCAGCCTATCTGCCTGTGAGCCGCTTCATGGAATACTCGTCAAACATCGGCATGACCAAGCTGGTGGCGCCGCACTATGAAGGCAATCTCAACGGATTCCGCGAGCGCCTGCGCGAGCTGGGCTTCTTCGACCGCTTCAACACCGGCATGGCCCGCGAGCGTCCGCCCTACTATCCCACGCTCGACCCCAAGGCCGGCGGCCGCGTGTCGCTGTCGCGCATGATATTCGGCTACGCCACCCAGGTGCCCCCGCTCTACACGTGCGCGGTGTACAACGCCATCGCCAACGACGGCCGCTTCGTGCGCCCGCGCCTGGTGAAGGCCATGCGCCTGGCCGACGGCTCCGACTCGACAATCGACGTCAGCTACGTGCGCGACAGTATATGCTCGTCGCGCAACGCCCGCATCCTGCGCGAGATGATGCACTCGGTGGTGTGGGGCGAGGGCGGCACGGCCAAGGGCCTGCGCAACAAGACCGTGGAGATAGCCGGCAAGACCGGCACCGCCGGCATTGCCCTCGAACGTCCCCGCGACAAGGACGGCAAGCCCATCCTGACGTCGATTCCCTTCAAGGGCGGCTACCGCGAGGGCAAGCACAACCGCGTGGCCTTCTGCGGCTTCTTCCCCTATGAAAATCCGAAATACACCTGTATAGTGGTGATAAGCGACCCGCAGGGCCCCTACGGCCCCGCAGCCACCAGCGGCACCGTGCTGCGCAACGTGGCCCTGAAGCTATATGCCCGCGGAATGTTGGGCAACAGCTCTGACTACACCGAGGCTCCCGTGGCCTCGACGCGCCCCACGCTCTACGGCACCAACAGCCCCGGCCGCACCCGCACCCTCCACGAAGACCTGGCCCTGGGCAGCGTAAACATCATCAGCACCTCCACGGGCGCCGACACGCCCTCGACGGTGCCCGACGTGCGCGGCCTGGGAATCCGCGAGGCCCTCGTGAGGCTCGAGGAGGCCGGCCTGGCCGTGAAATTCTCGGGAACGGGCTATGTGACCGCCCTCACGCCTCCCCCCGGAACCGCCGTGGCCCCCGGTACGAGAATCACCGCCGAACTGAGTCAAAATTAGAGAATAATGACTAACGATACAACTTCAAATCAGAAACATAACCTCGGCGAGCTGCTCGGCGCGGTGAAGCCGCTCGAGACCCTCGGCGCCGACACCGCCGCCATGGAGGTGACCGACATCACCGACGACTCGCGGCGCGGCCGCCCCGGCACACTGTTCGTGGCAGTGCGCGGCACGCAGGCCGACGGCCACGACTACATAGGCCGCGCCCTGGCTGCCGGCGCCTCGGCCGTGGTGTGCGAGCACTATGACGGCGATATCCCCGCCGGCGCGGCCGTGGTGCGCGTGGCCGACTCGGCCGACGCCCTGGGCCGCCTGGCCTCGCAGTGGTATGGCCGCCCCTCCGAGCGCATGACCCTCGTGGGCGTCACCGGCACCAACGGCAAGACTACCATCGCCACCCTCCTCTACGAGATGGCGCGCCTGGCGGGCCACAAGGCCGGCCTGCTCTCCACTGTGGTCAACAAGATAGACGACGAGGAGGTGCCCTCCACCCACACCACGCCCGGCCCGCTGGAGCTCAACGCCCTGCTGGCACGCATGGCCGACGCCGGCTGCACATTCGCCGCCATGGAGGTGAGCAGCCACGCCGCCGCGCAGAAACGCATCGCCGGACTCGACTTTGACGGCGGAATATTCACCAACCTCACCCGCGACCACCTTGACTACCACGGCACGGTGGAGAATTACCTCAAGGCCAAGAAAAGCTTCTTCGACGGCCTCAAGCCCGAGGCATTCGCCCTCACCAACGCCGACGACAGCACCGGCGCCGTGATGCTTCAGAACACCCGCGCGCGCCGCTACACCTACTCGCTGCGCGGCACCGCCGATTTCCGCGGCCGCGTGGTGGAAGACCGCCTCGACGGCATGCTGCTGAGCCTCGACGGCACGGAGGTGGACGTCCTGTTCACCGGCCGCTTCAACGCCGCAAACCTCACGGCCGTCTACGGCGCCTCGCGCCTGCTGGGCCGCCCCTGCCGCGACACACTGGTCGACATCAGCCGCCTGGTGCCTGTCGCAGGCCGCTTCCAGACATTCCGCAGCGCCGACGGCGTCACCGCTATCGTGGACTATGCCCACACCCCCGACGCGCTGGTCAACGTGCTCGACACCATCGCCGAGATTGTGCCCGCGGGCTCGTCGGTCATCACCGTGTGCGGCGCCGGCGGCGAGCGCGACCGCGGCAAGCGGCCCATCATGGCCGCCGAGGCCGCCCGGCGCTCGGCGCGCGTGATTCTCACCGCCGACAATCCCCGCTCCGAAGACCCCGCCGCCATAATCGCCGACATGCGCGCGGGCCTCGACGCCGAGGCCGCCGCCCGCACCCTCTCGATTATCGACCGCCGTGAGGCCATACGCACGGCCATAGCCTTCGCCGCCCCCGGCGACGTGGTGCTCGTGGCCGGCAAGGGACACGAGAACTATCAGATCATAGGCACCGAGCGCATCCATCTCGACGACCGCGAGGAAGTGGCCGCCGCCCTGGCCGCCCGCAGCCTGTCATAACACCTAAATATCATGCTCTACTATCTGTTTGAATATCTGCAACAAATCGACTTCCCCGGCTCGAGGCTGATGACCTATATCACCTTCCGCTCGGGCATAGCCTGTGTGCTGGCCCTGCTGCTGGCCATTTTCGTGGGAAAATGGATCATAGGCAGGCTGCAGCTGATGCAGGTCGGCGAAATCGTGCGCGACCTCGACCTGGAGGGTCAGACCAAGAAGACCGGCACCCCCACCATGGGCGGCGTCATAATCATACTGTCCATCCTGGTGCCCTGCCTGCTGGTGGGCAACCTATCCAACCCCTATATGCTGCTGATGCTCGTGTCCACGCTGTGGCTGGGCACCCTCGGCTTCCTCGACGACTACAAGAAGATCCAGAAGCACAACAAGGACGGCATAAAGGGCAAATACAAGATCGTGGGCCAGCTGGGTATCGCCGTGATACTGGCCGGCACAATGTACTTCAACCCCGACATGGTGACCGTGCAGAGCCGCGAAATCATAGATTCCGAGGGCTTTGTGGAGCAGGTGGTTGTAGACACCAACGTCACCAAAAGCCCCGAGACCACGCTGCCCTTCGTGAAGAACAACAACTTCAACTACTCGCTGCTCACCTCGTGGATGGGCGGCGACCTGGCCGAGACGGGCGGCTGGCTGGTGTTCCTGCTCATTGTCATGTTCCTGGTGACGGCCACTTCCAACGGCGCCAATCTCAACGACGGCCTCGACGGCATGACCGCTGGCCTCTCGGCCATAGCCGGCGTGGCGCTGGCCATCATGGCATATCTGGGCGGAAGCGTCATATATTCCACCTACCTCAATATCATGTACATCCCGCAGAGCGAGGAGCTGGTGGTGTACATGGCCGCGTTCATAGGCGCCCTCATCGGCTTCCTGTGGTATAACGCCTATCCCGCACAGGTATTCATGGGCGACACCGGCAGCCTCACCATAGGCGGCATCATAGCAGTCTTCGCCATATTGATACACAAAG
>CAYNXG010000018.1:3529-24831 GCA_964401095.1 uncultured Bacteroides sp. | reverse complement strand
GCGCTGATCTCGATCACGCTGGTCATGATGCTTGTGTTCATCCCCGTGTCGTTCATGCCCGGCACCGCAGGTGTGTTCTATCAGCAGTTCGGCCTCACCATGGCCATCGCCATCGGCTTCTCGGCCGTGAACGCCCTCACCCTGTCGCCGGCCCTCTGCGCCGTGTTCCTCAAGGCCAAGGACGACCACTCGAGCCTCGGCGAACGCATGGGCAAGGCCTACTCGGCCACCGGCGAAGCCCTGAAGCAGAAATACAGCCGCAGCTTCGGCCTCAACTTCCCGCCGCTGGTGACCCTGCTGCTCCTCGTGGCCACCATCACCTTCATGGTGCTCGACTGGTTTGCCTTCGAGAACGTGGTGGAGAGCATCATAGCCTGCGTGGTGGCCGTTCTCGCCGTGCTGGGCCTCTTCGGCAAGCGCTTTCACCGCGCCTTCGAGGCCGGCTACTCCAAGCTCCTCGGCCTCTATCGCCGCCTCGTAAGCTGGATGTGCCGCCACCGCATCACATCCT
The DNA here is from genome assembly GCA_964401095.1 of uncultured Bacteroides sp. Lineage (GTDB taxonomy): Bacteria > Bacteroidota > Bacteroidia > Bacteroidales > Muribaculaceae > CAG-873. Next base: position 24,320 of record CAYNXG010000018.1, on the reverse strand, counting down.
TCGCCACCGTCATCGGCTCCATCGTGCTGCTCGTATGGCTCATGTGGCGCACACCGTCGGCCATGGTGCCCAATGAAGACACCGGCTTCCTCTTCGGCATGGTCGACATGCCCGCCGGCACATCGCAGGAACGCACCACCGAGGTGCTCGACCGGCTCGAGCAGATCGTGATGAAGGTTCCCGGCGTAAACATCGTGCAGACCATCAACGGCTACTCGTTCCTCGCCGGCCAGGGCGCCACATACGGCACCCTGCTCATCAAGCTCAAGAACTGGAGCGAGCGCGGCAAGGGCCAAGACGTGGAGAGCATCATCCAGCAGCTCTATGGCCTCACCTCGTCGGTAAAGGACGGCCGCGTCATGTTCTTCGCGCCGCCCATGATCACCGGTTACTCCGTCACCAACGGCTTCGAGCTGAAGATGCAGGACAAGACCGGCGGCGACATCAACAAATTCTTCGCCGTGGTACAGGCATTCCTGGGCCAGCTCAACGCACAGCCCGAGATTCAGATGGCCTACACCACCTTCAATCCCACCTTCCCCCAGTACATGATCGACATCGACGCCGCGAAGGCCAAGCAGGCCGGCATCAGCCCCTCCACCCTACTCTCCACCCTCCAGGGCTACTATGGCGGCATGTACGTGTCAAACTTCAACCGCTTCGGTAAGATCTACCGTGTCATGATGCAGGCCAATCCCGAGAGCCGCGTAAGCCCCGAGACCCTCCAGAGCATCAAGGTGCGCAACGGCTCCACCATGGCGCCCATATCCAACTTCGTGAAGCTCACCCGCGTGTACGGCCCCGACCTGCTGGCCCGATTCAACCTGTTCAACTCCATCTCGGTGAACGGTACGCCGGCTCCCGGCTACTCCACCGGCGACGCCATCGCCGCCATCAACCGCGTGGCCGAGCAGTCGCTGCCCCAGGGCTTCGGCTTTGAATACGCCGGCATGACCCGCGAGGAAGCCGGCTCGTCGAGCGGCAGCTCCACGGCCCTCATCTTCGGCCTGTGTCTGCTGTTCGTCTACCTGCTGCTCTCGGCACAGTATGAATCCTATCTCCTCCCCTGGGCCGTTATATTCTCGATTCCCTTCGGCCTCATGGGCGCGTTCATCTTCGCCGACATAGCCGGAATCACCAACAACATCTACCTGCAGATCGCGCTCATCATGCTCATAGGCCTGCTGGCCAAGAACGCCATCCTCATCGTGGAATTCGCCCTCGAGCGCCGCAACACCGGCATGAGCATCTTCAACGCCGCCGTGGCCGGCGCAGCCGCCCGTCTGCGTCCTATCCTCATGACATCGCTCGCCATGGTCATCGGCCTTCTGCCCATGATGCTCTCGAGCGGTGTAGGCGCCAACGGCAACCGTGCGCTCGGCACAGGCTCGGTAGGCGGCATGCTCATAGGCATGGTGCTCCAGGTGCTCGTGGTGCCCGCGCTGTTCTGCGTATTCCAGGCCATACAGGAAAAGATTTCTCCCATCAATTGGAACAACCAGGAGAAGGGCGGAAACATCGAGAACGAGATAGAGCAATACGCACGCTAATCTTTAAACCCACATTATGAAACTGATTATCAAAGCCGCCGTCGCCGCAGGCATAGCCCTGTCGGTTTCGAGCTGCCACATATATAAAAAATACGAGACCCCGACCTCGACGCCCCTCACCAAGGAATACGCCGAGGCCCTGGCCCAGCCCGCCGACTCCACCGCATTCGGCAACCTCGCCTGGCAGGACGTGTTCACCGACCCCCTGCTGGTCGACCTCATCAACCGCGCCCTGGAGAACAACACCAACCTGCGCAACGCCCAGCTCAACGTTGAGGCCGCGCAGGCCCAGCTCCTCGGCGCCAAGCTGGCCTATCTGCCCTCGCTGGCCCTCACTCCCAACGGCGCCGGCGCCAAGTATGGCTCCAACAGCTTCGGCTGGAGCTATCAGCTGCCCGCCCAGGCTTCGTGGGAGATTGACATCTTCGGCAAGCTGCTCAACTCCAAGCGCGGCGCCAAGGCAGCCCTGCTCCAGAGCGAGGCATACGCCCAGGCCGTGCGCTCGCAGATAATCTCGGCCGTGGCCACCACATACTACACCCTGGCCGCCGTGAACGAGCAGCTCGCCCTGTCGCGCAACACATCCGAGTTGTGGAAAGAGACCGTGCAGAAGATGCGCGACCTCAAGCTCGCCGGACGCACCACCGAGGCCGGCGTGATGCAGAGCGAGGCCAATTACTACAACATCCTCGGCTCCATCACCGACCTCGAGGCATCCGTTGACAAGCTCAACAACACCATGTCGCTGCTGCTCAACACCATGCCCCAGGTATGGACCGTCAACGGCGGCGCTGCCCTCGAGGCGCCCGTATCGGCCCGCGGAGGCGTGGCCATGTCGATGCTCGCCGCACGCCCCGACGTGGCCGCCGCCGAGCAGAACCTCGCCATGGCCTACTATGCCACCAACTCGGCCCGCGCCGCATTCTACCCCGGCCTCACAATCACCGCCAACGGCGGCTTCACCAATCTCCTGGGCTCCATGATATCTAACCCCGGCGACTGGTTTGTGCAGCTCGCCGGCTCGCTGGTGGCCCCGCTCTTCTCGCGCGGACGCAACATCGCCGGCCTCAAGGCCGCCAAGGCCCAGCAGCAGCAGGCCATGAACTCGTTTGAGTACACCCTGCTCAACGCCGCCGCCGAGGTGTCCGACGCCCTCACCGTCTACGAAAAGAGCATGGAGAAGGCCGGCTATCTCGACAAGCAGGTGGAAGACCTCGACAAGGCCGTGTCAATGACACAAGACCTTTTCACCTACTCCACCGGCAGTGTCGACTACCTCCAGGTCATCACAGCCCAGCAGAGCCTGCTCGGTGCGCAGATATCGCGCATAGCATGCACCCAGGCCGGCAACCTCGCCATCATCAACCTTTACCAGTCGATGGGCGGCGGCCGCTGACCTCTACCACTGTATCGCACGTTTTCGCACAGTGTCCGTTAACGGACACTGTGCTTTTTATTTACACCTCTGATTCACAGACTATTGCAGTTTTGGCACGCCTTTTGTAAATATAAAGGACAAAAAACATCTGCAATGGACCGTCAACTCACATCAACAGAAAAAAACCGCACACGCCGGCGGCGCCTGCTCATGGCCGCGGCCTTCCTGGCCGCCGCGGGCCTGGCGGTGGCCGGCATCTTCCGCATCACGCGCACGTCGGTCGACGCCTCGTCGTTGCGCTTCGTCACGGCCGACCGCGGCGACGTCGACGCCGGCATCAGCGCCACCGGCTCGGTGGTGCCCGCCTTCGAGGAAATCATCATTTCGCCCATCCACAGCCGCGTGGTGGAGGTCTACCACCGCGCCGGCGACATCGTGGAGGCCGGCACGCCCCTGCTGCGCCTCGACCTCGACGCCACGCGCACGGCCTACGACAGCGAGCTCGACAAGCTGGCCATGCTGCGCCTTGAGGCCCGCCGGCAGCAGGCCGACGCCCGCACACGCCTCGGCGACATATCAAAGAGAATCGAAGTGGCACGCATGAACCTCAGCCGCCGCGAGGTGGAGCTGCGCAACGAACGCTACCTCGACAGCATAGGCAGCGGCACCGCCGACCGCGTGCACGAAGTGGAGCTGCAGCGCAATTCCTCGCGGCTCGAACTGGAGCAGCTGGAACAGCAGCTCGCCAACGAGACCGAGGCCATGCGCGCCGCCGCCGAGCTGAAGCGCCTCGAGATAGAAATCAAGGAAAAAGAGCTGTCGCAGCAGCAGCGCACCCTCGGCGACGCCGAGATACGCGCCCCCCGCCGCGCCACCATAACATCCATCGCCGACCGCCTCGGCGCCACCGTCACCGCCGGGCAGCAGGTGGCCGTCGTGGCCGACCTGGGCCACTATCGCGTCGACGGCAAGGTAGCCGAGCGCGAGGCCCCCGCCGTGAAGGCCGGCACGCCCGTCGCCCTCGTCATAGCCCGCGACACCGTCGAGGGCCTCGTAAGCTCCGTGGCGCCCACAGCCGTAAACGGATTCGTGGACATCTCCGTGGCCCTCGTCCGCGACAGCCTCGACATCCTGCGCCCCGGCGTGCGTGCTGACCTGCGCGTGTCCTCGGGCCTGCGCCCCGGCGTGGTGCGCGTCCCCAACGCCTCGTTCTACACCGGCCCCGGCGTCTACAGCCTCTACGTGCTGGCACCCGGCTCCGACCGCCTGGAGCTGCGCCGCGTCACCCTCGGCTCGGCCGGCCACGACTATGCCGAGGTGGTGTCGGGCCTCGCCCCCGGCGAGCGCGTGGTGATATCCGATACAAAACAATTTGAAGGAAAACAATCAATACCTCTGCAATGATACTTACCTATTTCAAACAGGCGTGGCAGATGATACGCCACAACAAGCTGTTCTCGGCCATCTACATCGCCGGCACGGCCCTTGCCATTGCCTCCACCACCATCGTCGCGCTCACCTACTACGTGAAGCTCGCCCCGATCTATCCCGAGAGCGCCCGCAGCCGCATGGTGGTCATCGACCGCATGCACTACTCCTCCCCGCGAAGCGCCTATCAGGGCCACTACGGCTACCTCCTGGTGCGCGACCTCCTGAAAAAATACAAGAACGCCGAGGAGGTCACCGCCTGGGTCGACCTCTACGACGACACCTACGTGAAGGCCTCCGACGGCCTCACCGACATCAAGGTGGCGTGCAAGCCCACTGACCCGGCCTTCTTCCGCGTGTACGACTACGACTTCGTCGCAGGCCGCCCCTTCAGCGAGGCCGAATTTGAAAACGGCGAAAAGGTGGCCGTGATTTCCGACGACATAGCCCGCCGCATCTTCGGCTCGGCCGACGGCGCCGTGGGCCGCGACATCCTCGTCAACTACACTCCCCACCGCGTCACGGGCGTGGTGCGCGCCGGCAGCGCCATCTGCACACGCTCCTACGCACAGGTCATCACCCACTACAACACCCCGCAATACACCGAGACAGACAGCAACGTGCCCTATGCCGGCAATTTCTGCTGCACCGCCATCACCGACAACCCCGACGCCCTGCGCGAGGAGACCGCCGACTATCAGCGGCGCGTCAACGCTGCCGGCGACGGCTGCGAGCTGAACCTCCTGGGCCAGCCGTTCGACTTCGGCCACTGGGCCCTCGCCCCCGGCCAGAGACGCGAGGAATTTTCATGGAGCAGCCGCATCAGCAGCCTGCTGCTGATCATGCTCATCATGCTTCTCGTGCCCGCGCTCAACCTCAGCGGCATGATTTCGAGCCGCATGGACATGCGTTCGGCCGAGCTGGGCGTGCGCAAATCCTACGGCGCCTGCCGCAGCGCCCTGCTGTCACAGATTCTTTGGGAAAACATGCTGCTGACGGGCATCGGGGCCGTCGCAGGTCTTGTGGCCTGCTGGCTGCTGCTCTACGCCTCCGACGGCACCCTGCTCATCATGGGCGACGTCATGTCTGACCATCCCGAAGGCGACATAGCCCTGGGCGCCGACATTCTGTTTGCCCCCGCCGTGTTCGGCATAGTGCTCGTGCTGTGCATGGTGCTCAATCTGCTCTCAGCCATGCTGCCCGCCTGGCTCAGCCTGCGCCGTCCTATTGTTCAATCCCTTAAAGACAAATAAATGCAACTCCTCAAGAACCTTTGGAACCGCCGTCGCGCCAACGCGTGGCTGTTCATAGAACTCGTCATAGTCACTGTCCTCAGCTGGATTATGATCGACCTCCTGGCCGTAAGCATCCACGACACTTCCATCCCCATGGGCATTGACACAGACCGCCTGGTCTACCTTGAGATACGCAGCAAGCCCGACACCGCCGACGGATACTCGGCCGAGGCCGACTCTACGGAAGCCAACCACGCCGCCGTCCGCGCCATAATGGACAAGGTACGCGGATTCGAGGGCGTGGCCTCCGCCACCATCTGCGACGTCTACGCCCTGCCCGGCGGCCAGTCGTGCTACCTCGACGGTATCTGCACGGGCAATCCGGCCGTGGACACCGTGATAAACCTCGTGTACATGGCCCGGTATATCCCCGGCGAGCATTATTTCGAGACTTTCGGCATCGAGGCCGTTCCCGGCAGCCCCTCGGCGGCCGAGCTGTCGCGCCTCAACGGCAACGACATAATCCTCACCGAGGACATGGCCGAGCTGTTGTGGCCCGGCGAAAACGCCGTAGGCCGCCGCGTCGTAGAGCATATCGACCGGGAGACCGGCGACACCACCTGGCAGAAAGTGGCCGGCGTGGTGGGCGGCGTGCGCTGGGTGAGCATGCTGCGCAGCCGATGCCTTAAAATAGAATGCGACACACGATTCTTCAACTGGCCGGTCGATAGCTTTGCCTGCGTGATTCGCCTCGGCGACGGCACGGATGCCGACGCGTTCATGGAGCGGCTCGACAAGTTTGCCCGCCGCGAGCTTTCAATCGGCAACTTCTACGCCGCCGTGCCCACGCCCTACAGCAGCATCATCGAGAAGACCGAGACAGACTACGGCATAACCGACGAACGCCGCCAACAGTCATCGCTCGCCATCTTCTTCTTCGCCAACCTCATCCTGGGCACCGTGGGCTGTTTCTGGCTCCAGACCCTCAAGCGCACGCACGAGACCGGCATAAGGCGCGCGTTCGGCGCCCGCCGGACCGACATCATACGCATGTTCACGGCCGAGAGCGTCACACTGGCCTCGGCGGCTTTCATCATCGGCGACCTGCTGTACCTGTGGTGGGCCGCGGACAACGGGCTGAGCAACGGATTCGGCAACAACGGCGGCGTGAATGTCGTCGACGACTGGGTGTCGAGCTTCCCGCTCCACTTTGCCATCGTATCGGCCATTGTATATGTCATAATCATCGTCTGCGTGGTCGTCGGCACCATCTTCCCGGCCATAAAGGCATCGCGGGTAAGCATCACCGACGCCCTCCACGACGAATAATCAACCTCTCTTTTCCATCATCCAACAAAAAACATAGAATCATGTCAGACATAATCACTCTCACCGACATAAAGAAGACCTACCGCACCGACGACATCGAGACCCTCGCCCTCGAGGACGTGAACCTCTCGGTAAGACGCGGCGAATTCCTCAGCATCATGGGCCCCTCGGGCTGCGGCAAATCCACCCTGCTCAATATCATGGGCCTCCTCGACAGGCCCACGGCGGGGCGCGTGGAAATCTGCGGCACCGACGTGGCACCCCTGCGCGACAAGGCCCTCGCCGCCATGCGCAACCGCACCCTGGGCTTCGTGTTCCAGAGCTTCCACCTCATCCCCACCCTCTCGGCCATCGACAATGTGATGATGCCCCTCATCTATCGCCGCGGCGCCGGCAACCGCAAGGCCCTGGCCCGCGAGGCCCTGGAAAAGGTGGGCCTCAGCCACCGCCTCCACCACATGCCCGCGCAGCTCTCGGGCGGACAGGCCCAGCGCGTGGCCATCGCACGCGCCATCGTGGGAAATCCCGACATAATCCTCGCCGACGAGCCCTGCGGCAACCTCGACTCGCGCATGGGCGCCGAGATAATGCAGCTCCTCCACACCCTCAACACCGAGGAAGGCCGCACCATAGTGATGGTGACCCACAACGAGGAGCAGGCACGCACCACCGACCGCATAATCCACTTCTTCGACGGACGCCGGGTAAAATGAAGCCGCTCCATATCCTCATTCTCTTTCTCTCCGTCCTGCCGTCGGGCGCCGCAGCGCGGGCCGGCGGCGGCGAGGGCGCCTCGCGCAGCCTCAGCCTCGCCGAGGCCGTGGAGCTGGCACGCACACGCAGCGTCGACGCCGCCGTGGCCGCCAACACCATGCGCACATCATACTGGGAATACCGCACCTACCGCGCCGACCTGCTGCCGGCGGTGAGCTTCAAGGCCACCCTGCCCGCGTTCAACAAGCGCTACAACTCGTATCAGAACCCCGACGGCTCCTACTCGTTCATCCGCGACGACAACCTCATGCTCAGCGGCGCCCTCACCGTGGAGCAGCGTATATGGCTCACGGGCGGCACGGTGTCGCTCACATCGTCGCTCGACTTCGTGCGCCAGCTCGGCGACGGCGCCATGAACCGCGTAATGGCCATCCCCGTGGCCCTGAGGCTGTCGCAGCCCCTGTTCGCCGCCAACGACGTGAAATGGAGCCGGCGCATCGAGCCCGTGCGCTACCGCGAGGCGCAGGCACGCTATCTCGTGGACACCGAGAACGTGGCCCTGCAGACCATCAGCCTGTTCTTCGACCTGCTCTCGGCCCGCGCCGCCTGCGAGAGCGCCCGGCAGAACGTCGCCAACGCCGAGAAGCTCTACGAGACAGCCGTCGTGAAGCGCTCGATGGGACGGATCAGCGAGAACGACGTGATGCAGATAGAGCTGAACCTGCTCAACTCGCGCTCGGAGCTCACCGCGGGCGAAAGCTCGGTGAGGGCGTGCATGTTCAGCCTCCGCTCGTATCTCGACCTCCCCGACACCGACGACATCCTGCCCCTCACCCCCGACTCGGTGGCCCTGCCCGAGATAAGCTATGCCGACGCCCTCGAGCGCGCCACGGCCAACAATCCCCTGGCCCTGAACATGCGGCGCCGGCAGCTCGAGGCCGACTACGAGGTGGCCAAGGCACGCGGCGCCATGCGCGAGGTGAACCTTTTCGCCCAGATCGGCTACACGGGCGCCGCCGACAATCCCGGCCGCGCGTACACAAACCTGCGGGCCAATCAGGTGGTGGAGGTGGGCGTGTCGCTGCCGCTGCTCGACTGGGGACGCCGCAAGGGCAAGGTGGAGGTGGCCCGCAGCCGCAGCAACCTCACCCGCGACCGCCTGCGCAAGGAGCGCGACGACTTCAATCAGAATCTCTACATCCTGGTTGAGCGCCTCAACAACCAGCGCCTGCAGCTGCGCCTGGCCGCCCGCGCCTCGGAAATCGCCGCCAAGCGCTACAGCTCGTCGGTCGAGACATTCCTGATAGGCCGGATATCGGCCCTCGACCTCAACGACGCCCAGAAAAACAAGGACGAGGCCGTGGCAAAGCTTATCGACGAGACATTCAGATTCTGGTATTACTACTATCAGCTGCGCTCGCTCACCCTCTACGACTTCATCACCGGTACCGACCTGGCCGAAAATGCGGCCGACGACCGCTTTATCGGAAAATTTCGCTAAATTTGCATTATGATACTGATTGTCGACGATGATGCGGCTATCCGCGGCTCGCTGAAAATGCTGCTGGGGCGCGCGGGATATGAGACGGCGACCGCCGACGGCCCCGCCGCGGCCATCGACGCCGTGAAGGCCGCCACGCCCCGCCTGGTGATTCTCGACATGAACTTCTCGCGCTTCACCACCGGCCGCGAGGGCCTCACGCTCATGCGTCAGATACACCTCTACGCCCCCGGCGTGCCCGTGATTCTGATAACGGCATGGGGCAGCATCGAGCTGGCCGTGGAAGGCATGCGCGCCGGCGCATTCGACTTCATCACCAAGCCCTGGGACAACCGCCGCCTGCTCGAACGCGTGGCCACGGCCATCGATATGACCGCCGGCAAGGACAGCCCCGCCGGCGACACCTTCGACCGCTCGGACATCACGGGCCGCAACCCCGGCCTCATGAGCGTGCTCGACACCGTGGCGCGCGTGGCCCCCACCATGGCCCCCGTGCTCATCACCGGCGAGAGCGGCACCGGCAAGGAACTCATAGCCGAGGCCATCCACCGCAACAGCCCCCGCCGCGACGGCCCCTTCGTGAAGGTGAATCTCGGCGGCATGTCGCAGTCGCTCTTCGAGAGCGAGATGTTCGGCCACGTCAAGGGCGCCTTCACCGACGCCGTGGCCGACCGCACTGGCCGATTCGAGGCCGCCGACGGCGGCACCATCTTCCTCGACGAGATAGGCGAGCTCGACCCCGCCTGCCAGGTGAAGCTGCTGCGCGTGCTCCAGGAGCAGCGGTTCGAGCGCCTGGGCTCCAGCAAGACCCGCAGCGTGGACGTGCGCGTGGTGTGCGCCACCAACGCCGACCTGCCCGCCATGGTGGCCGACCGCCGCTTCCGCGAGGACCTGTTCTACCGCATCAACCTCGTCACGGTGGAGCTGCCGCCCCTGCGCATGCGCACCGACGACATAGGCCTGCTCACGGCCCGCTTCCTGGCCCGCGCCGCCCGCGACAACGGCCTGCCAGAGCCGCGAGTCGACGCCGACGCCCTGGCCTACCTGCGCTCGCTGCCCTGGCCCGGCAACATCCGCGAGCTGAAAAACCTGGTGGAGCGCACCCTGCTGATATCCGGCAAGGACGTACTCACCGCCGAGGACTTCCGGCGCTCGTCGCCCCGGCCGGCCGCATCGGCCGCCCGCCCCGCCTCGGGCACCCTCGGCGACATGGAGCGCCGGCGCATCGCCGAGGCCATGGAGCGCCACAATGGCAACATATCCCGCGTGGCGGCCGAGCTGGGCCTGAGCCGCACGGCCCTCTACCGCCGTCTCGAAAAATTCAATCTGCGATGAAGCTGCGCCATCTGTTTGTCATCGCCGCCCTGCTGCAGCTGGCCGCCATAGGCCTGCTGGCGGTGTCGCCGGGCCTGTCGGCGGAGGTGAAGACCGCGGTGCGCGTGATTGCCGTGGCCGACATAGCCTTTCTCATCTACTTCTACAGGCGCACGATGCGCCCCCTCCACCGCCTTGTCCACGGCCTCGACATGCTGCGCGGCCAGGACTGGAACAGCACCCTGCGCCACGTGGGACAGCCCGACGTGGACGCCATTTCCGACGTGTTCAACGACATGATTTCCCGCCTCAAGGACCAGCGCATACGCTTTCAGGAGCGCACCCACCTGCTCAACCTGCTGGTGGAGTCGGCCCCGGTGGGCGTGATGATTCTCGGGCTCGACGGCGCGGCCCCGCTCACCAATCCCGCCGCCCGCGCCATGCTCGGCGCCTCGGCCTCGCTGGCCCCCTTCCTCGGCGGCATGGAATCCGGCGACACCGCCGACATGTCCACGCCCACGGGCGCCACGCTGCGCTGCTCGTGCCGGTCGTTCATCGACCGCGGCATACGCCGCCGATTCTACCTCATGGAGGACATCAGCAACTCGGTGGCCGCCGCCGAGCGCGCCGCCTACGAGAAGGTGATACGCGTCATATCCCACGAGGTGAACAACACCGTGGCGGGCCTCACCTCGGCCATCGGCTCGATAGTGCCCCTGCTGGCCGAGGCCCGCGAGAGCGACATGGCATCGCTGCTCGAGTCGTGTGCCGACCGCGCCACGGCCCTGTCGGCGTTCATCAGGCGGTTTGCCGACGTGGTGCGCCTGCCCGAGGCCGTGCTGACTCCCCGCCCGCTCAATGCCCTGATAGCCCGCTGCATGCCGTTTCTCGAGAGCCTGGGCGCGCCGCTCGGAATCCCCGTGGTGTTCGAGCCGAGCACCGGCGTGCCCGACGTTCAGGCCGACGCGGCCATGATGGAGCAGGCATTGATAAACATCGTGAAAAACGCGGTGGAGAGCATCTCGCAGAGCGCCACCCCCGGCGGCCGCGTCACCATAACCACCCTGGAGCGCGACGGCCGCGCCACCGCCCTCATCACCGACAACGGCCCCGGCATATCCGACGAAAAGAGCCGCATGCTCTTCACGCCGTTCTTCACCGACAAGCCCATGGGCCAGGGTGTGGGGCTGATGCTGGTGCGCGACATCCTGCGGCGCCACGACGCCACCTTCTCGCTCGCCACTGCCTCTGACGGCCTCACCACCTTCACCATCTCCCTGCCGCCGGTCGAGAGGGTCGGCAATATCCTTAAAAAACATTAAAAGTTGCTAAATATTACGCAGTTATTAATAATATTTGTGTAATTTTGCATCACTTATTATTTTTTATCAATACTTATCACATTTACCATGAATTTTTTGAAAAAGGCACTCTGTGGCGCCCTGCTGGCCGGTACGGCTTTTGCGAGCCACGCTGCTACCTTTATCGGCGACAGGACTGACTTCCGCGACGAGACAATCTACTTCGCCATGACAACCCGTTTCTATGACGGCGATCCCTCCAACAACACCTACTGCTGGGACGGCGTCAACAACATCAACGACCCCGAATGGCGCGGCGACTTCAAAGGTCTCATCGAAAAGCTCGACTACATCAAGGCTCTCGGCTTCACAGCCGTATGGATCACACCCGTTGTCGAGAACGCCTCGGGCCTCGACTATCACGGCTATCACGCCTTCAACTTCAAGAAGGTCGATCCCCGCTACGAATCACAGGACTGCAAATTCCAGGATCTCATCGATGCCGCCCACGCCCGCGGCATGAAAATCGTGCTCGACATCGTGCTCCAGCACACCGGCAACTTCGGCGAGGAAACCCTCTGCCCCATGTTCGAGAAGGACTACACACAGCCCCACTCCAACATCAACAAGATCCTGAAGCTGCATCCCCAGACAAAGCTTCCCGCAAACTACTACAGCCTCATCGCCAAGGATCAGTATGCAAGCCGTCTCGGTCTCATGAAGAACACCCGCGGCAAAAACGAGGACGTACACAACTACTGGCACCACTACGCCCACTTCAACTGGGACAATCCCACACGCTGGTGGGGCCAGATCGCAGGCGACTGCGTTGACCTCAACACCGAGAACGCTGCTGTGTCCAACTATATCGTGAGCTGCTACACCAAGTTCATCGAAATGGGTGTCGATGCCTTCCGTATCGACACCGGCGGCCACATCTCGCGCCTCACATTCAACAAGATGTTCAACCAGCAGTTCCTCGCTGCCGGCGAGAAGTACAAGGCCAAGCGCGGCGGCACTCCCTTCTTCATGTACACCGAGGTGTGCGCACGCTCCGAAGAGGTTATCTACCGCGGCCAGAACTACAACTGCTCGCCCTGCTTCTACACATGGAAGGAAGAAAAGGACTACGCATGGGACATGAGCGAGACCTCGTGGGACAACTACGTGGTGATGGAAGGCGAGACCGGCGACCACGTCAACGCCAAGTCGGTGCTCCAGCAGGCCGATGACTATCTCGGTCACGACTTCAACATGGCAAAATCCAACAACGCCTTCCTCAACGGCAACGAATACCGCACCGAAGACTACTCGAAATACTCGGGCCTGAGCATCATCGACTTCCCCATGCACTGGCGATTCCACAGCGCCCAGAACGCCTTCTCGGTGCGCTCGGAAGACGACCTCTACAACGACGCCCGCTACAATGTGGTATACGTTGACTCGCACGACTACGGCCCCAACGGATGGGACACCAAGAGCTTCGGCGGCTCCCACGAGGATTGGGCCGAGAACTTCGCCCTCATGTTCACATGGCGCGGTATCCCCTGTATCTACTACGGCTCCGAAGCCTACTTCCGTAAAGGCGGCCTCATCGACAAGGGCGCCATCGAACCCCTCGACAACACATCGCGCGCCTACTTCGGCGGCTATCTCACAGGCTCTGTGAAGACCACCGACTTCGCCACCTACACCGACGCCACCGGCAATATGGCCGCAACCCTGAGCCATCCCCTGGCTCTCAACCTGCAGCGCCTCAACAAGATCCGCGCCGCCGTGCCCGCCCTGCGCAAGGGTCAGTACTCCACCGAGGGCTGCTCGGGCAAGATGGCCTTCAAGCGCCGCTATGTCGACGCCAACACCGACTCGTACGTACTCGTTACAATCAGCGGCGACGCCACATTCACCGGCGTGCTCAACGGCACATACACCGACGTGGTGACCGGCGACGTCAAGACCGTAACCGACGGCACCCTCACCGCCACCTGCAAAGGCCAGGGCAACCTCCGCGCCTATGTGCTCTCAACCGCCAAGACTCCCGCTCCCGGCAAGATCGGCAACGACACCAAGTTTATCTTCGACACCACTCCCGCCGACATTCCCCAGGCCGGTTATGACGGCAACGAGGAAGCCAAGGACATGGTAACCGTCCGCGACTCTGAAGTCGTAAATCCCGGCCCCGGCCCTGTCGAAGAACCCGACGAACCCATCGCTCCCTCGATGAAGAAGGGCGAACAGGCCGTATTCTTCGAGACCGACGGCTCGTGGAACGCTTGCAACGCATGGGTATGGAACGGCGCCACAAGCTTCAACACCACCGCATGGCCCGGCGAAGCCATGACCTATCTCGGCAACAATGTATGGAAATGGAACTACGCAGGCGACAAGAAGGTGTCGGGCATGGTAATCTTCTCCAACGCCGGCAACTCGCAGACATCCAAGGACGGATGGGCATACGTCAACGGCGGCTACTACAACGCCTCGGGCTATGTGAAGACCATCGAAGGCGCCGGTGACATCGAGGGCGATGATCCCGTACCTCCCACACCCGTCGACGGCAACTACACCGTTTACTTCGACAACACCAAGGCCGGATTCAGCGAAGTATACGTATGGGCATGGGATGCCGCCCACAATGGCAAGAACTACACCGGCGGCACATGGCCCGGCAAAAAGATGGAGCTCGACGCCAAGACCGGCTACTACAAGTTCAGCTGCACCGTTGAGGACGAGAATCCGCAGATGATGGTAATCTTCAGCGACGGCAACGGCACTCAGACCGGCAACTTCACCATGGTGCACGACGGCGTATATACATTCGACGGCTTCAGCGGTGCCTACGCCGGCATCGGAGCTGTAGAGACCGCAGACCTCAAGGTATATGTTTCCGATCACCGTCTCATGATCGAGAGCCCGGCCCACACCACCGTCACCGTCACACGTGCCGACGGCGTAGCCTTCCCCGTAAGCCTCCACACAGGTCTCAACACCGTAGAACTCCCCCGCGGATTCTACATCGTAGCAGGTAAGAAAATAATCCTTTGATAAATTAAATTATTAATTCGGACAATTCAATCTTCTCCCTGAAAAAAGACTGCCCCCGGGGGCAGTCTTTTTTTGTCTTCTTGCGTCGCAGATATCTCGCGATTTTTAGCTAAATTTGCCGAAAATATGACACGCATGAAGAAATTTCTCACCGCAATACTCCTCTCGGCCCTCGCGGCAGGCACCGCCGCCTCGGGCGCCGAGCGTTCGTTCACCATAACCTTCGGGTCGTCGTCGACCGACACCCGCTCGCTCACCAACGACAATTTCATGACCGCCGTGAGCGGCGGCGCATCGTTCATATCCGATGTGACGAGCGTGGTGGCCGTCTTCCCCGAAAAAGACGCCGTGCGCCTGTCGTCGAGCAAGACCAACGGAAAATTCAACATCCACCTGGCCGAGAACGCCCGCGTGGCCGCCTCGCGCATCACCGTCAACGCGGCCCGATATGACAACGACCGCGACGCCGAAGCCGCGCTGATGATCAATTCCGAGACTCTGGAAATCCCCTCTGTAAGCCCCGAGGACTACACCATCTACATCCCCTCGCGCCCCCTGCGCGAACTCTCCGACATCATCGTCGACGCCGACCGCCGCGTGTATCTGAGATCCATCACCGTGTACTATGACGACGCCGGCGGCAGCGTAGACCCCGTCGTGGAGACCGTGGAGACGCCCGTATTCACCCCCGCGGGCGGCACCGTGTCGGCCGGCACGGCTGTCAGCATCGCCTGCGCCACCCCCGGCGCCACCATCCACTACACCATGGACGGCACGGCCCCCACATCGCTCTCGCCCGTCTATGAAGGCCCCGTAGAGGTGTACAACGACCTGACGATGCGCGCCTTCGCCGTGCGCGAGGGCATGAACTCCTCGGCCATGGCCGAGGCCGCCTTCACCGTGCGCAATCCCGGCGCCACGCTGGTGTCGGTGTTCAACTTCGCCGAGCCCGAGTCGCTCAATCCGTCGGTGGCCGCACCGGCGCTGAAGGAATCCGTGGAGCTCGACGGCCGCTCGTTCACCGACGGCGACGTGGCCGTGTCGTTCACCGCCTCGGAGAGCGACAACACCCACGTGCGCCTCTACCACTCGTATGACGCGGGCATCGACCTGCGCGTCTACGACGGCGAGACCGTCACCGTAAGCTCGCTCAACGAGGCATTCGACATAGAGAGCGTGAAGGTGACCATATCGCACAGCGGCAGCGACTCCGACGCGTGGTTCATCCCCTCGGAGGGCGAATGGATATGGGAGGAAGACCGCTGGCAGCCCGATGCCGACACAGCCGTGCGCAGCCTCGACCTTGTGTCGTACAATCAGAGCCGCATCACATCGATGACCGTGGCCCTGCGCCGCACCATGGGCATTCCCTCGGTGGACATAGACCACGACGAGCGCGCCGTATATTACAACATCGGCGGCATGCGCGTGTCGAATCCCGGCCCGGGCTTCTACATCCGCGTCACACCGTCGAAAGCGGAGAAGGTGGTGATACGCTGATCACCCCGTAATCACTCCGCAGACTCGTCAGCCCGGCTGCGCACGATGAGAAAGCGCGGGGCGTGATACTCGAAACTTATTATACCCGCCGACGCCAGGGCCGTGATCATATTCTCGGCTCTGCGCTGCGATATGCCCAGCGCGATGGCCACGTCCACGGTGTCCACGCCGTCGGGGCGGCTGTCGAGCAGGCTGAAAAGGGCCGACGACAGGCTGTCGAGGGTGAAGCTGACCGGAGCGTCGGATTCCCAGGAGCGCACCATGAGCGGATGGGCCACGATATTCTCGTCGGCCACCCTGTAATAGGCCCGCCAGCGGCCGTCGGGCTCCTGGCAGCGCACCGGGCGCCGCACGGCCTGAGGGATGGACGCGCGGATGACAACCACGCCCGTATCGACGCTGTAGGCCGTGAATTCCACCTCGACGGGCGGGTCGCAATAGCGCGAGGCGGCCTGCTCCACCACATACACGTCCTCCTCGTTGCGCACCCCGGCCACGGTGCCGTTGTCCTTGACACCGATGAGCAGACGGCCGCCGCCGGCGTTGGCGAAGGCCGACACCGAGCGCGCTATCTTGCGGGCGTCGGAGATGGAGAATTTGAAATCCTGATGCTCATGTTCTCCCTCGGCCACCAGCTGCATTATGTAGCGGCGGCCGTGATGAGTGGGTATGTCTTTCATCACTGAAAAAATGGCGGGGACGCGGGGGTCAGATAAGGGCCAGCAGGTGGGTGAGGGTGTCGAATGTCGAGCGGGGCGCGTCGTCCCAGAACGAGTCATACTGGGCAATGTTGTCGGCCTCGCCCGGGGTGTCGCTCACCACGCGGATGCACACGAAGGGCACGTTCTTGAGGTGGCACACCTGCGCTATGGCGGCCGACTCCATGTCGACGGCCACGGCATCGGGATACATGGCCAGGATGCGGTCTACCTCCTCGCGGCGCGACACGAAGATGTCGCCCGAGGCCAGCAGGCCGCGGCGCACGCCCAGCGAGGCCACCGTGTCGGCCGCCAGCGGGCACTCGAAGTAGAGGGGGAAGCCCGCGGCCTCGCCCGGCTCGGTGCCGGGGCCGCACCACACGTCGTGGTAGGCGATGCGGTCGGGAATCACCACGTCGAGCACGCGGGCGCCGCCCGTGCCGCCGGCCACGCCGGTGTTTATGACCAGCGAGGGGTGGAAACTGTCGATGAGCGTGAGCGTGGCCACGGCGGCGTTGACCTTGCCTATGCCGCTCTGCATGGCCACGACGTCGCGGCCTGCGATATGGCCGGTGTGGAACACCGTGTCGTTGATTGTGACTGTTGACCGGCCTTCGATAAGGGGCAGCAGCAGGTCGAGCTCCTTGCCCATGGCCGCGATTATAGCGATTTTCATTGGCTGTTAGGGTTTGGGTGGCATATATAGGTAACTGCCACGGTTACTTGAAACGGCGTCGCCGCGCGGGCGCGGGCCGGGGCGGGCGACAGATGATAATAGAACACTTTCTGACGGTCGAACGACGGCACGCTCACCATGCGTGTCTCGCCGGGCGGTATGCATGCCTCCACGTCGTGGACGGCGGTGTGGAGCATGGCGCCGGCCATGTCGGTGTATGTGATGCGCAGGCCCAGGGCCTCCACGGGGCGGCCGGTGAGGTTGGTGACGAACATGCTCTCGCGCGTGGCGGCGAGGGTCTTCTCGAATCCCGCCACGGCCATGTCGGCGGGTGCGGGAGCCACGGTGTCGAGCCGCGCGGCCTCGGCGACGGCCTCCGCGGGCGTTCTGCGCGCCTTCGGGGCGCCGGGCTTGGCATAGCGCCGCCCGAGGGCGGAAAATGCCGTGAGAGCCACGAAAAGGGCCATTGCGGCCATGCGCGCGTTCATAGCTCGATATGCGCCGGAGGCGAGCCTGCGCGCACGGCACCGTCCATGCCCTCGGGGCGTGTGTCGACTTTCTCCACAACGCCCGACAGACGCCGGGGCAGCAGCCTGCGCGGATTCAACACTGTCTTCTGTTCGTAGGGCCCGAACGCCAGGCGGTCGGGACGGGCGGGGTCGAGGCTTATCACGAACAGGGCCTCGCGCTCGACGCCCTCGACGGGGTCGACACACGCCGTGCAGTCATACACGCCGCGCACCCGGCCGGGCACCGCCTTGCCCACCACGGTGCCGGGGAGCAGGTCGTAGGCGGGGCCGTCGAGCCACACCAGGCTCAGCGAGCCGCCGCCCGAGGCGCGCACCTCCATCAGCGGGCCGCCGCCGGTGGCCTGCCATATCCCTTCGAGAGGGTCGGAAGCCGCCGCAGACAGCGAGGCCGCCGCAAACAACATTGCCGTTGACGCTTTGATGTCCATGGTGTGCGATACACGGGCCGCGCGCGGGGAGGGCGGCGCGCGTCAGATAGATGCGAATTTATAGGCGAAGCCTATCGAGAATATTTCCTTGACCTGAAGCTTCTTCCAGTTGGTGTCCTCCACGTGCGGCGTGAGGGTGTCGTAGCGCAGGTGGGCGTAGATCTGGGTGGTGAGGAAGCGGTTTATCTCGAAGGCCAGGGTGTTCTCCCAGTCGGCCTGGAACGAGTCATAGTCGGTGAAGGCGAAGATACGCGAGTTGAACGAGATGTTGTAGGAGATCTTCCACGACAGCTTGAGCTCGGCCGACGAACCGAACTTGCTCACCGATTTGTGTCCGGCCTCTATGCCGTAGGTCTCGGGATTTATGCGCTCGCTGATACAGGTCTTGAGGTTGTATGACACGGGGGCTATGGAGGCGTAGAACGAGAACGTCTTGGGCTTGTTGGCATAGTTGTAGGTCATACCGACACCGGCCGTCAGCTCGCCGGGCGAGAGGAACGACGACACCAGGTCGTGGCTGTTGGACTTGTACGAGTTGAGCAGCTGGGTCTTGAACTGGCCGGTGAACGAGTAGTACCACCGCTTCACGGCCTTTACGCCGAAGGTGGTGTTGACCTGGAACACGTCCTCCGAGATGTTGTAGGAGTGTATCGAGTCGTCGGGGGCGTTGTTCATGCCCAGCTTGTACTGCGCCGTGGTCTCGAACATGAGGTTGGGATGGAAGGCGTCGTTGAGCTTCACGTTGTAGTAGAGCTGTCCCAGGGCGTTGAGGTTGTTGTTGCCGCCCTGATACCAGTTGGGCGACACGTAGGCCTGCGAGAACTGCAGCGAGGCGGTGAACGTGCGTATCCAGTGGCGTTTTTTCACCTCCTCGGCCACGATGGTGGGTGCGTCGGGGGTCTTCTCCACCTGTCGCAGGGTGATGGTGTAGTCGGCGGGGTCGAGCACCACCTGATATACGGGCGGAGGCGCGGGCAGCATGCCGAGGTTGTAGCGCACGGCTTCGGGATGGGTGTAGAACAGGTGGTGGCGCAGGCCGTTCATCTGGCGGTCCAGCACCTCGTAGTCCTCGATCCAGCGCATGGCGGGATTGTCGCCGTGCACCTCCTCGCCCACCTCAAGGGGCTTGAAGAAGGTGTAGCGGTCGTAGATGGCGGGCATGAAGAACACGTCGGGCAGCGACACGGGCATGTCGAAGATGTCGTCGGCGCTCTGCGCGTTGGCGCGCAGCAGCGAGTCGCTCACCGATACGGCGGGGAGCGGCTGCGGCTCGGGAACCACGCGGGCGCTGCCCGTGTACATGGCCTGGGCCGCGGCGGCGGTGGCCGTCAGCGACAGGATAGCTGATGTGATAATGGTTCTTAGGATATTCATTTCGGCTTTATTGCGGTGTAAATGGTGCAGACGCCCATGGTGAGGCGGCGGTAACGTGTGTCGGCGAATCCGGCGGCTTCCATCAGGGCCAGCATGTCGGCGCCCTGGGGCACGGCGGCTATGCTGGCGGGGAGATAGCTGTAGGCGCTGCGGTCGGCCGAGATGGCGCGTCCCAGCAGGGGGATGATGTGGCCGGCGTAGAGGTTGTAGAATGGCCGCACCAGCGCCGACGGCGGCGTGGACAGCTCTATGACGCACAGCATGCCGCCCGGACGGAGCATGTCGTACATGGCGCGGTAGCCGGCGGCGAGGTCGGCGAAGTTGCGCACGCCGAAGGCCACGGTGACGGCGTCGGCCACGGCGCTCCCCAGCGGCGAGGCGAGGCAGTCGCCCACGGTGAGCGATATGCGCCCGCCGAGGCCGGCGGCCTCCACCTTGCGGCCTATCTCCACCATGCCGCCCGACAGGTCGAGGCCAGTGACGCGCGCGCCGGGAATGCCGCGCGCCAGGGAGATGGCGAAGTCGCCCGTGCCGGTGGCTATGTCCACGATGTGGGCGGGCGCGGCGGCCCCGGTGAGGGCCACGGCCTTGCGCCGCCACGACCGGTCGAGGCCGAAGCTCATGAGGCGGTTGAGGCGGTCGTAGGCGGGGGCGATGTTGTCGAACATCTCGCGCACCTGCTCGGTCTTTCCGCGCGACGAGTCGTAGGGGGTTATGTCTTCAGGACGCATGCGTGACAGACTGTCTTTACGGGAATCAGCGCGAGAGGGTGTCGAGGCAGTCGAGCACG
>CAYNXG010000018.1:0-3519 GCA_964401095.1 uncultured Bacteroides sp. | reverse complement strand
GGTCTCGATGCGGCGCGACAGGTCGTCGGACACGGCGGGCTCGAAGCGGCGGCCGGTGACGTGCTCGTAGAGCTCTATGTAGCGCTCGGATATCGAGCGGCAGATTTCGTCGGTCATCTCGGGCACTTTCTCGCCGGGACGGCCCATGAAGCCGTTCTCGATGAGCCACTGGCGCACGAATTCCTTGGACAGCTGGCGCTGGGGCTCGCCCTTGGCGAAGCGTTCTTCGTAGCCCTCGGCGTAGAAGTAGCGCGACGAGTCGGGGGTGTGGATTTCGTCGATGAGGATTACCTCGTCGGCGAGTTTGCCGAACTCATACTTTGTGTCAACCAGGATGAGGCCCTTCTCGGCGGCCATGCGGGTGCCGATCTCGAAGAGGCGGCGGGTGTAGCGCTCCATCACCTCGTAGTCGGCCTCGGATACGATGCCGCGGGCTATGATTTCCTCGCGCGAGATGTTCTCGTCGTGGCCTGCGTCGGCCTTGGTGGTGGGGGTGATGATGGGTTCGGGGAATTTCTCGTTCTCGCGCATTCCCTCGGGAAGGCGTACGCCGCAGATCTCGCGCACGCCGGCCTTGTATTCGCGCCAGGCGCTGCCGGTGAGGTAGCCGCGTATGATCATCTCAACTCTGAATCCCTCGCATTTCTTGCCCACGGTGACCATGGGGTCGGGGGTGGCGAGTTTCCAGTTGGGCACCTCGGCGGCGGTGGCGTCGAGGAAGTAGGCGGCTATCTGATTGAGCACCTGACCCTTGAAAGGAATACCCTTGGGGAGCACCACGTCGAAGGCCGAGATGCGGTCGGTGGCCACCATCACCAGTGTGGTGCCGTCAATGTCATATACGTCGCGCACCTTGCCGTGATAAAGGCTCTGCTGGCCGGGAAATTTGAAATCTGTTGTGGTAAGTGTCGATTGCATAATGAGTGGATGAGTGTGATGAGTATGATGAGTTTATGAGTAATGAGTGTGATGAGTAATGAGTAATGAGTGTGATGAGTAATGAGTAATGAGTTGAGGAGTAATGAGTTGAGGAGTAATGAGTTGATGAGTAATGAGTAATGAGTTGAGGAGTAATGAGTTGAGGAGTATTGTGAGTTGATGAGTAATGAGTTTATGAGTAATGAGTTGATGGGGGTTATCCGTGGATTGGGTCGGGGGTGGATTTGTCGGACTTGTCGGCTTTTTCGGCGTCTTCGGCGCGTTCGTAGGCTTCGACGATGCGCTGTACCAGGGCGTGGCGCACGATGTCTTTCTTGCCGAATTCCACGCGCCCTATGCCTTCTACGCCGTCGAGCACGCGCAGGGCGCGCACCAGTCCCGACTGGGTGGAGCGGGGCAGGTCGATCTGTGTGACGTCGCCGGTTATCACCATCTTGGCGTTCATGCCCAGGCGGGTGAGGAACATCTTTATCTGATGGGTGGTGGTGTTCTGCGCCTCGTCGAGCACGATGATGGCGTCGTTGAGCGTGCGGCCTCGCATGAAGGCCAGGGGCGCTATCTGTATCACCTTCGACTCCATGTATTCCTTGAGCTTCATGGCCGGAATCATGTCCTCGAGGGCGTCGTAGAGGGGCTGGAGGTAGGGGTCGATCTTGTCCTTCATGTCGCCGGGCAGGAAGCCCAGCTTCTCGCCGGCCTCCACAGCGGGACGCGAGAGGATTATCTTGCGGGCCTCTTTGTTCTTGAGGGCGCGCACGGCCAGGGCTATGGCCACGTATGTCTTGCCGGTACCGGCGGGGCCGAGGGCAAAGGTGAGGTCGTTGTGGGCGAAGGCCTCCACCATCTTCTGCTGGTTGGGGGTGCGGGCCTGGATGGGCTTGCCGTTTATGCCGTAGATTATTACGTTGTCTTTCTTCAGCTCGCGCGGGGCGTCGCCCTTGACGATGTCGAGAATGATGTCCTCGGTGAGGACGTTGCGGTGCGAGGCGTATTCCTCGAGTTCCTTGATCTTGCGCTCGAACTCGGCGGTCTCCGAGTCCTCGCCTATCACCTTTATCACCGAGCCGCGCGCCGCTATGCGCAACTTGGGAAAGAGGTTGCGGATCAACTGCATGTTGGAATTGTTGACGCCGTAGAAGTTGACGGGGTCGGCCTGGTCGATGATGATGATGCGTTCAATCATATAAGGATGTTTTTTAATGTTAAAACACATTAAAAAAGGGATAGGTTCATATTGCGGTGAAGCCGCCGTCGACGGGGTAGAGGCCGCCCGTGCAGAACGACGACTGCTCCGAGGCGAGGAACCACACCATGGCGGCCACCTCGTCGGGGGTGCCTACGCGTCCGCGCAGAAACAGGGCGTCTTCCTCGCGGCGCAGGTCGGCGGCCGTGCGGGCGCCTTTGCTGCGGGCGGCCGCGGCGGCCAGGCAGCGCTCCATCAGCGGGGTGTCGATGGTGGAGGGACACACGGCATTGACGCGTATGCCCAGGTGGGCCAGGTCCACGGCGGCGCTGCGGGCCAGCTGGCCCAGGGCGCCCTTGGTGAGGCCGTAGCCGCAGTTGCCGCCCTTGCCCACGAAGCACTGGTCGGAGGCGTTGATGACCACGGCGGCGCCGTCGGCGGCATTGGCCAGGAAGGGGATGGCACACTGGAGGGTGTTCACCGTGCCCACGATATTGGTCTGTATCAGCTCGGCCAGGTCGTCCTCCTCCATGTCTATGATGGTGTTCTTGCGGTGGATGCCGGCGTTGGCAAACACGGCGTCGACGCCGCCGGCATCGTCGGCGGCCAGCTCGAGGGCCGCGTCAAGGTCGGCACGCGAGCGCGTGGAGCCTTCCACAAAGCATACCGGCTCGGGAGAGTCTACGGCCGTTATCAGTTCCTTGGCTTCCTTGGGATGAATGTCCATGAACGTCACACGCCAGCCCTCGGCGGCAAAGCGCCTCACTGCGGCGGCTCCTATGCCCGACGCTCCTCCGGTGATAAATATGCTCTTAGCCATCTTTTCCTTAATTTTTTACAAAGGTACGCAAAAAATGTGACGAATAACCATCCGCGCCGCGGATTTTATTTTGCGCGGATGTTTTGGGAAAAATAAATATTTATTTTTATCAAAATTTCGTATTTTTGCCAAAAATCTGATGTAAATGACACACGAATATGATTTTCTCGTCATCGGCTCGGGTATAGCCGGTATGAGTTTCGCCCTGAAAGTGGCCTCGAAAGGCCGCGTGGCACTGATATGCAAGTCCACCCTCGAGGAGGCCAACACGGCCCTGGCCCAGGGCGGCGTAGCCTCCGTGACTAATCTCGAGGTGGACGATTTCGACAAACACATCCACGACACCATGGTGGCCGGCGACTGGCTCTCCGACCCCGCAGCCGTGGAGCAGGTGGTGAAAGGCGCCCCCGAACAGATAAGACAGCTCATCGAGTGGGGCGTGGAATTCGACAAGAACGGCAAGGGCGATTTCGACCTACACCGCGAGGGCGGACACTCGGAGTTCAGAATCCTCCACCACGCCGACAACACCGGCTTCGAGATTCAGGAAAGCCTCATCCGCGCCGTCCCCCCCAAC
>CAYNXG010000017.1:0-26755 GCA_964401095.1 uncultured Bacteroides sp. | reverse complement strand
CATAGTAGCGGTATGCGAGGGGATTGTAGCTGTCGGTACCCTCGAATTTGATTTTTCCCACCATGGGGAAGTATTCTTTCTTTGCCATTTTTGTGATAGTTTTTTATGATTGTTATAGATTTTTTTCTGAAAATACTGTTATTCGCCGAGTTCGCGTGCCAGGCACTGTTTCCAGCGGGCGTAGGCTTCGAGATAAGGAGTGCGGTCGGCAGCGGGGTGGATTTCGTCGAGCTTCATCAGCGACGCGAATGCCTCGTTGTTGTCCTTGTAGATGCCTGCGCCTATGCCGGCACCCTTGGCGGCGCCCACGGCACCGTCGGTGTCAAAGAGGTCGATTGTGGCGCCCGACACCGATGCGAGTGTGTCGCGGAACACGGGGCTGAGGAACATGTTGGCATGGCCGGCATGTATCTTTTTGATCTGCATGCCTATGCTCTCCATGATTTCCATTCCGTACATGAATGAGAAGACGATGCCCTCCTGTGCGGCGCGCAGGATGTGGCGGCGGTTGTGGATATTGAAGTTGATGCCGTGCATCGAGCAGTTGATCTCGCGGTTTTCAAGCACACGCTCTGCACCGTTGCCAAAGGGCAGGATGGTGACGCCGGCGCTGCCCACGGGGGCCTCGGCGGCCAGTTCGTTCATCTCGTTGTAGGAGCATCCCTGCGGAGCTATGTTGCGCTTGCACCACGAGTTGAGGATGCCGGTGCCGTTGATGCATGTCATGACGCCGATGCGGGTATGCTCCGCGTCGTGGTTGACGTGGGCAAAGTTGTTGACGCGCGAGCGGGGGTCGTAGGCCACTGTGCCGTTGATGCCGTACACGACACCGCTGGTGCCGGCTGTGGATGCCACCTCGCCGGGGTTGAATACATTGAGCGAAAGAGCGTTGTTGGGCTGGTCGCCGGCGCGGTAGGTCACGGGAGTGCCTTCGGCGAGGCCAAACTCGGCGGCTGCAGCGGCCGTGACACGGCCCTGCTCGGAGAACGTGGGCTTCACTTCGGGGAAAATGGCGGGGTCATAGCCCATGTAGCCCATGAGGAAGCGTGCGGGAGCGTTTTCGCTGAAATCCCACAGCATATATTCCGAGAGACCCTCGGGGTTGGTGCAGATCTCACCGGTGAGGCGATAGGCGATATAGTCGGCCGGAAGCATCACCTTATATATATTGTCGAATATCTGCGGCTCGTTGCGGCGAACCCACTGCAGTTTGGCGGCGGTGAAGTTGCCGGGCGAGTTGAGCAGGCGGGGGAGACATGTGTCGGGGCCCAGCTCGCGGAAAGCCTTCTCGCCGAAGGGCACGCCTCGGCTGTCACACCAGATGATGGCGTCGCGCAGCACGCGGCCCTGACGGTCGATGGCCACCAGGCCGTGCATCTGATATGAGAGGCCGATGGCCTTGATGTCGCGGGGATCGATCTTCGACTGTTCGAGCACCGACTTTGTGGCGAGTTTCAGATAGTTCACCCAGTCGTCGGGACGCTGCTCGGCCCAGCCGGGATTGAGGGCCTTGATCGGAGCCTCGGACTTGGGGTAGAAATCCGACGCCACGCAGGCACCGGTAGCGGCATCTACAAGAGCCACCTTTACCGACGAGGTTCCTAAGTCGTATCCTAATAAGTACATTGGTTTATCAGTTTTTCAGGTTAACGATTTCTGTTATCATTCAGGCAATGCAAAATTATGATGCAACAAAAACAATAATGTAAAAAATTTGCCGCAATTGGCTTTATTGTCAATTTTTCATCAATTTTGCGACTAAAAACCACCCCCGTCAAATTTTGATGATTCTTTTTTGTTGAAATTTGCCCCTATAGATTATATTTGTACCACTAATTTTGCAAGCAGAAAAACAAAGCCTTGAACCATGAAAAAAATCCAACTGCTCATCCTGACTTTGCTCTGCTGCATGCCGGCCGCCCGCGCCGACATATGGACTGACGAGTACCGCCAAGTGGAGGCTTCCATCCAACAGCCCCGTCTCGGCGAAGCTACATATAATATCACACGCTACGGCGCCAAACCCGGAGCCGACGCCAAGAAAAACCAGAAGGCCATTCAGAAGGCCGTGAACGCCTGCTCTAAAAAAGGAGGCGGACGCGTAGTGGTGCCTGCCGGAACATTCGAGACCGGCGCCATCGAGCTCAAGAGCGGCGTCAACCTCGTCGTAGAGGACGGCGCCACCCTGCTCTTTGCCTTCCGCCCCGAGCTTTATCCCGTGGTGCCCACCCGATGGGAAGGCCTCGACTGCCATAACCTGTCGCCCTGCATCTATGCCTACAAAGCCACCGACGTGGCCATCACCGGCAAGGGCGTGATCGACGGCGGCGCATCAAACGAAGCCTGGTGGCCCTGGTGCGGCAAGGAACGATTCGGCTGGAAGAAAGGCGACCCGCGCCAGCAGGACGCCGGACGCCCCGTGCTGCAGAGCCAGGCCGAGGCCGGCGTGGACATGGACAGCCGCCGCTTCGACGCCGACGACTGCCTGCGCCCCCAGCTTGTAAACTTCAACCAATGCGAACGCGTGCTCATCGAAGATGTGACGCTGCTGCGCTCGCCCTTCTGGGTGATACATCCCCTGCTGTCAAAGAACATCACCGTGCGCGGCGTGCAGATTATCAACGACGGCCCCAACGGCGACGGCTGCGACCCCGAGTCGTGCGACGGCGTGCTGATTGAAAACTGCTTTTTCGACACCGGCGACGACTGCATCGCCGTCAAGGCCGGACGCAACAACGACGGCCGCCTGTGGAATATCCCCTCGCAGAACATCATCATCCGCGGATGCCAGATGAAAAACGGCCACGGCGGCGTGGTGCTCGGCAGCGAGATTACCGGCGGATGCCGCAACATCTTTGTCGAAAACTGCAAGATGGACAGCCCCAACCTCGACCGCGTGTTCCGCATCAAGACCAACACATGCCGCGGCGGCGTTATCGAGAAGCTCTATGCCCGCAACCTCGAAGTGGGCCAGTGCAAGGAATCCGTGCTGAAAATCAACCTCGACTACGAGCCCCGCGAGGCATGCTGCCGCGACTTCCTCCCCACCGTGCGCGACATATACCTCGAGAATGTCACCTGTCAGAAAAGTAAATACGGCGTTATGGTAATCGGTCTTGACACCGTGGCCAACGTGAACAACATAAACCTCACCAACTGCTCGTTCAACAACGTAGCCGACGGCAACTCGATCCGCGGCCTCGTGGACGGCATCCACTACAACGGCCTGTTCATCAACGGCTCGCTGTGCCTCAACGAACTGCCCTACAACGGAGCCTACAGCCGCTGGATGACAGCGTCGGAGATGCGCCGCACCCCTCAGAGCTATCTGCTCGACTTCTCCAAAAAGCCCAAATGGAGCTATGTCATGGGCATCGAGCTCGAGGCCATGCTCGACACCTACAACCGCTACGGCGACAAGAACATACTCGACTACTGCACCGCCTATACCGACACGATGATATCGGCCGACGGCTCGATACGCGGCTATGACATCGCCGCCTATAACCTCGACAACGTGCGCACCGGCAAATTCGTGGCCGCCCTCAACCGCGTAGCGCCCTCCGACAAGCACACCAAGGCCGTGGGCACGCTGATGAGCCAGCTCGACAAGCAGCCGCGCACCCTCGAGGGCGTGTACTGGCACAAGGCCATGTATGCCTATCAGGTGTGGCTCGACGGCATCTTCATGGGCCTGCCCTTCCGCGTGGCCAACGCCGCCGGCATCTACAAGCCCGCCGAAGCCACGGCTATCTATGACGACGCCGTGGACCAGCTGCTGAAGACATATTCGCGCACCCTCGACCCCGCCACCGGCCTCAACCGCCACGCCTGGGACGAAAACCGCGACATGTTCTGGGCCGACAAGGCCACCGGCCTGTCGCAGCATTGCTGGGGCCGCGCTCAGGGATGGTTCACCATGGCCCTCGTGGAGGTGCTCGACGCCCTGCCCGCCGACTATGCCCGCCGCGCCGAGGTGGCCGACCTGCTCGACAAGACCCTCGCATCGGTAATCAAATGGCAGGACAGCGAAAGCGGCCTGTGGTACCAGGTGATGGACCAGCCCGGACGCGACGGCAACTATCTCGAGGCCACAGCCTCGTCGATGTTCACCTACTCGATGCTCAAGGCCGCCCGCCGCGGATATGTCGACAAGAAATACCTCGACCTCGGTGTCAAGGCCTACGACGCAATCGTGAAAAACTTCATCCGCGTCAATCCCGACACCACCATCTCGCTCACCGGCTGCTGCGCCGTGGCCGGCCTGGGCCCGGGCACCAGCGAGGCCGTGCGCAAGGTGGCTCCGAAAATCACCCGCGACGATTCGCGCCGCGACGGCTCGTATGCCTACTACCTCTCCGAGCCCGTGCGCGACAATGATCCCAAGGGCGTAGGTCCCTTCATCTGGGCGTCGCTCGAGATTGAGGACATGCGCGCAGGCAACTGAAACAGAAAGCATTCCGCCACCGGCGGAAGTCACATAACAGATATAAAATAGATATAAGGTTTTTAAGGGTAGGATTCCCGCGGCCGTGTGGTTGCGGGAATCCGTTTATTAATCGCAACAATCCTAAACTAATCTAAAAAATACAGTTTTCAGCAATAATATTTCATTTTTTCGCAGAATGTCACTAACTTTGTACCGAATTACATAAAAATGAAAGAAGGCAAGACTAAAGGATACTTACTTGGCATCCTTGCGGCAGCCTCCTATGGTATGAATCCTGTATTCGCCATGCCGCTGTATGCCGACGGGATGGACGTGCTGTCAGTCCTGTTTTACCGATATATCCTGGCGATACCGGCCGTATGGCTTCTCATGCGCATGCGCGGCCGCACGGCTGCTGTGGGCTTTGTGCGCATTCTGCCCGCCTGCATGCTCGGCATAGCCATGGTGATATCGTCCATAACCCTTTTCAGAAGCTATCTGTATATGAACATCGGCATCGCGTCGACGCTGCTGTTCGTGTATCCGCTCATCGTGGCGCTCATCATGGTGGGATTCTACCATGAAATCATGTCGCTGCGCACATTCCTGTGTCTAATAGGCTCGCTGGCCGGTGTGTGGCTGTTGTGCGCGGGGTCGGACGACGGCTCCGTGTCCCTGCCGGGCATAGTGCTGGTGATGGTGTCCGCGCTGTCCTACGCCATATATATCGTAGGCATCAACCGTCCGCCGGTGCGCAGCGTGGCCACTCTGTCGCTGACATTCTGGGTATTGCTGTCCGGAGCGGCCGTGCTGCTGATTCTCGTGCTCCTGCGCGGCTCCCTGGCCGTGCCCCACTCGCCGTTAATGTGGATAAACATTGTGATGCTCGCCATCGTCCCCACCGTGCTGTCATTTATCTGCACAAACGCCTCAATCGAGAAAATCGGCTCCACATCAGCGGCGGCGCTCGGCGTGTTCGAGCCTGTCACGGCCGTGATTTTCGGCGTGCTGCTGTTCAACGAACACCTCACCCTGCGCGGCATCATAGGCCTGGTGCTCATCCTTACATGCGTAACGATGGTAATAACAAGCTCGAACATCACACGACAGATATTGTCGATACGCAAGCTGTTCCCCAAAGCCAACCGTCACGTCCGCCACAGACATTCGTCGAGACACTGACACAATATTCAGGCCCGCGAGGCGTTAATCCATTATGAACCGATTCCATCACCTCATCATGGCTGCTGTAGCCGTGCTGTGCGCCACCCTGTGCGCCGCGGCACAGGAAAGCAGTTCGGCCTACAACTGGCTCAACATATCCTCCTCGAGCCGCATCTACGGCATGGGAGGCATGAACATATCACTCGTCGATGACGACATACAGTCCACCGACCAGAATCCGGCTCTGCTCGGAGGCGAGATGTCGGGGCAGATCGCACTCAACTACATGCACTATGTGGGCGGCTCCAACTTTGCCGGCGCACGCTACGGCCACTCGGCCGGCCAACGCGGCGCATGGAGCGCGTCGATACAGTATTACGGCTACGGCTCGATAAAGGAGACTCTGCCCGACGGCTCCATCGTAGGCGATTTCTCGCCGAAGGACGTGGCTTTCGGCGGCGCATACTCACACGACATAACCGACCGGCTCCGCGGCGGCGTGGCGCTGAAACTTCTTTACAGCGGATATGCCGACTATACGGCCTTCGCCCTCTCCACCGATGTCGGCATCAACTACTACGACCCCGACCGCGACCTGTCGCTGTCGGTGGTGGCGGCCAACCTCGGCGGCCAGATAAAGCGCTTTGACCAGGCCTACGACCGCCTGCCATTCGACATAAGGCTGGGCTGGTCGCAGAGTTTCGGCAATTTCCCCGTGCGGTTTTCAATCACGGCCTGGAACCTCACCAAGTGGAGCCTGCCATATCTCGACAACGGCGACGGCAGCTCGGATGCCACGCCGGTGGTGAAGGACAAGTTCATGTCAAACCTTTTCCGTCACCTCGTCTTCGGCGCCGACCTGGTATCGAGTCCCAACTTCTATCTCGGCATCGGCTATAACTACAAGACACGCACCGACATGGCCACATACTCGCGCAGCTTCATATCGGGCTGGTCGCTGGCAGGCGGCTTCCGCGGGCGCGCGTTCGGCATAGGCGTCGCCCTGGCACAGCCGCACACCGGCGCCACCACCTTCATGGTGAATCTTAATCTAAGCCTCAACGACCTCCTCAACAGATAAGATATGGAAACTTCAACAAACACACCCCGCATAACAGTAGCCATCGACGGATTCTCGTCGTCGGGCAAGAGCACCATGGCCCGGCGCCTGGCCGCCCGCATCGGCTACCGCTACATCGACTCGGGAGCCATGTACCGCGCAGTGGCGCTCTACGGCCTCGAGAACGGCATGGTTACATCGTCGGGCGACGTAGACCGCGACGCCCTCACCGCAGCCCTGCCTCAGATACACATCGACTTTGAGCCACAGCCCGACGGCACACAGCACACCCTGCTCAACGGCGTCGACGTGGAGTCGCAGATACGCCAGCTGCGCGTGTCCAACGTGGTGTCGCCCGTATCGGCCATTCCCGCCGTACGCCACGCCCTCGTGGCCATGCAGCAGGCCCTGGGACGCGACAAAGGCATCGTGATGGACGGCCGCGACATAGGCACCACCGTATTCCCCGACGCCGAGCTGAAAATATACGTGGACGCGTCGGCGCAGACCCGCGCTCAGCGCCGCTTCAACGAACTGGTGGAGAAGGGCTCGCCCGTCACATACGCCGAGGTGCTGGCCAATGTAATGCACCGCGACAATATCGACCGCACACGCGCCGAGAGCCCCCTGCGGCGGGCCGACGACGCCATAGCCATCGACAACTCCGACATGACCATCGACGAGCAGGACGCATGGCTTCTCGAGCGGTTCAACGACGTAATGTCAACCCTCACGTCAAAGGCATGAGCACGCCGGTTGTCGAAATCGACGAGCGGTCGGGCTTCTGCTTCGGAGTGGTCACGGCCATACGCAAGGCGGAGACCGAGCTGGCACAGACCGGCTCGCTTTACTGCCTGGGCGACATCGTGCACAACTCCAACGAGGTGGAACGTCTCGAAGCCTGCGGCCTCGACACCATCACGCACGACGACCTCGAGAAGCTCCACGACGTGAAGGTGCTGCTGCGAGCCCACGGCGAGCCGCCCTCGACCTATGCCACCGCCCGCCGCAACAACATAGAGATCATCGACGCCACCTGCCCCGTGGTGTTGAAGCTGCAACAGCGCATCAAGGAGACCTACAACTCGCCCGGCAATCCCCAGATAGTGATTTACGGCCAGACCGGCCACGCCGAGGTAAACGGCCTTGTGGGCCAGACCGACGGCACCGCCATCGTGGTGGAAGGCCCCGGCGACCTCGACCGCATCGACTTCTCGCGCGACGTGGCTCTGTACTCGCAGACCACCAAAAGCGTGGAAGGCTTCAATGAGCTGATCGACGAGATAAGCGCCCGCCTGCTGCCCGGCGCCCGCCTCACCTCGTTCGACACCATCTGCCGCCAGGTGGCCGGCCGCGTTGACCATCTGCGCCGCTTTGCGGCATCCCACGAGGTGGTGATATTCGTGGCCGGCGCAAAGAGCAGCAACGGCAAGATATTGTACAACCACTGCCTGCGCGAGAATCCCCGCACCCACATAGTGGCCGACGAAAGCGGCCTGAGGCCCGAATGGCTTGCCGACGCCGCCTCGATAGGCATCTGCGGAGCCACATCCACCCCCCGCCGCCTCATGGAGCAGGTGAAGGAAGAAGTCTACCGCATTCTGGAGCAATGAGCATGTCCCCGACATTCATAGCTGTAGACGTGGAGACCGCCAATTTCGAGCCGTCGAGCATCTGTGCCATCGGCGCGGTGAAGGTGGTCGACGGCATTATCACCGAGAAGCGCTACAGCCTCGTGTGCCCCGAGCCCGACTATTACCAGTACCGCTGTACCTGCGTCCACGGACTCACGTCGGAAGACACGTTCGACGCCCCGTCGTTCGGCACCGTATGGAGCGACTGGCTGCCGTGGCTCCAAGGCCATAGGCTCGTGGCTCACAATGCCGCGTTCGACTCAAAATGCATCCGTGCCGCATGCCGCATCTACGGGCTGCCCGAGCCCGACGACTGGGGCTGCACGCTCGTGGCCGCGCGCCGCAGCATCTCCAAATACACCCTGCCGTCGAAAAGCCTCGACAGCCTGTGCGACTTTTTCGGCATACCCCTCCACCGCCACCACAACGCGCTCGACGACGCCGAGGCCTGCGCGAAACTGGCCGTAATACTCCTTGACAGACAATGACCCGTAATACTCCCAAAATATCCGTCAATACCCGTCGCGGCAAGCCCCGCCGGCGGGTGAAGCGCCGCATCCACCGCGGCCGCATGGCGCTGATAGTGTCAGTGCTGGCCGTGATTGTCATCGCGGTGATGGTGTGCGTGTCGCGGTGCTCGTCCAACAATGAGATTTTCCGCAGCGGCGGCGATTTCCGGCGTCCCGTACCCGAGGCCATCGAGGCCGGACGGGCCGACGCCGTGAAGGTTCTCAGGACAGCCCCCGGCTCCATGGAACGCGAGGACGCACTGCTGTTCATCCGCTCGCGGGAATCCCGCCTGAGGATGGCCGGCCACGGACATGCCGCCGACGATTACATCAACGCCGCAAACGACTACCTTAACACACACAATATTCTTAGCAACTGATCATGGAATTCAAGATAACATCCGCCCTCCCCACCCACGCCCCCTATATCGCCGACGCCATCATGGCCGCCGTAGGCGAGGAAATATGCCTTGACTTTGCCGGCAACGAGCCCGGCCGCCTGCCGCTGGTGCGCGACACATTCTCGCGCCTGGCCGCCATGGACGACACACAGTACAGCTACCGCAACACGCTCGTGGCCCTTGCCCCCGACGGCGAGCCTGCCGGCCTCATCATCTGCTATGACGGAGCCGACCTCCACAGCCTGCGCGAGCGGTTTGTCAGCGTGGCCAACGAGATTCTCGATGCCGGCCTGGACAGCTCCGAGATGGCCGACGAGACATCGCCCGACGAGATATACCTCGACACGCTGTGCGTCTTCGCGCCCTATCGCCGTCAGGGCCTCGCCGAGAAGCTCATCGCCGCGGCCGCCGCGCGCCATGCCGCGTCGGGCAAGCCCCTGGGCCTGCTGGTCGACTACGACAATCCCGGTGCGCGCCGCCTGTATGTGCGCTGCGGATTCGAGAGCAAATGCGAACGCCCCTTTGCCGGCGTTATGATGGAGCACATGCAACTGGGTGTCAAATAATGGCCCCCGCTCCATTTTTTTTGTAAATTCCCCCACGAATTATACGCGAATTGCTTATCTTTGCAGTAAATTCGACACTGTACATGAATAAGCTTCAACTATATATTTACAAGTCGCTCCGCGGCTTCAAAAGTATAAGGAATTTCAATCCGTCGGAAAACGTCCAGCGCCACATACGCGACATGCGCCACGCGCTCGAGATTCTCGACTACGACCCCGCGGAGAAGTATCTGTTCTATCTCATAACATACGTCGACGAAGGCACGTTCTTCACCATCCTCCGCACCATCCCCGACCAGCCCTGCGACCACCTGGCCACCACCATATTCGTGCCCAACGGCCTCAAAATCACCCGCGAGGAGATGGCCGACATCGTGCACCGCACCACCCGCATGGTATCAAACCCCAGCGTAAGCGCCGAGGAAGTCAACGACCTTCACGAGATATTCTCGAAAGAATACCCCGTAGAGCCTGACGCGCCGGCATGCGTGCCGTCGGAAGGCCGCGAATTTGCCTTCTGTCTCTACGGCGGCGACACGGGCCGCAGACTCGACGATTTCTACGCCGAGATGCTCTATCAGCCCGACAACATCGAATATGCCGGCGTAGTGCTGGCCGACGCCTCGCTCGGCGTGACATCCACGGCCCGCGACATCACCGACAAGCCCCTGTGCGCCAATGTGCGCCTGCTGCCGCCCGACGAGAATCCCGACGGCTTCACGCCCCATATCTATCACCACTCGTTCGACCGCCCCTTCCTGGTGCCGCTCGGCGGGAAGGTAAACATCGTGTGGCGCCGCGGCGGATTTGAGGACAAGGTGCAGACCGTCGAGGTAAAGGCCGACGGCCAGCGCGTAGAGCCGGTGTCGAACGGCGACAGCCGCAAGACCATCACCCCGGCGCAATTCTTCATCTCGGCCCAGACCGGCAATCCCAAAGCCGACAAGACCGTCATAACCAACGCCATAATCACCGTCAACGGCGTGGAAATCAGCGAAGCGCGCACATTCACGCTCGACGAGCTCAAACGGGCTGACGTGATAATCCGCGCACCGGGCTATTTCCCCTTCCACACCCGCCTCGACCTCGCCGCCACCACTCAGGCACTCATACAGCTGCAGGAACAGCGCAAAATCTACCGCTTCGAGCTGCCCGTCAAGTCGTCGGAACTCGGCGCGCCCATACACTTTGAAATCCACACCAAGCGCCGCCTCACCGAGAGCCCCCTCGAAGGCTACGAACTGCTCGACGAGATAAAGGAAGGCGCCGCACGCAGCAACCACCTCGAATACACCGGCGGCCGCTCAGACACACGCCGCTACATGCCCTATGTGATCGGGGCCGGCACGTTTATCCTCGGCTTCCTGCTGGGCTGGCTGTTCATGAGCGGCCCCGCCACCGTGGATGACTCCGCCGACGACGCGGCCGACTCAACCGCCACAGCCACCGTGTCGGTGGCCCAAAAAGCCCCCGCCGCGAAGGCGCCCGCCGCAGAGGCGCCCGCCAAGGCGGCTGCCAAGGCGGCT
Source organism: uncultured Bacteroides sp. (assembly GCA_964401095.1). Lineage (GTDB taxonomy): Bacteria > Bacteroidota > Bacteroidia > Bacteroidales > Muribaculaceae > CAG-873. The sequence continues at coordinate 15,466 of CAYNXG010000017.1, read as the reverse complement.
GCCGAGCCTAAAAACGAACCCGCCGCCACGCCTGCCCCCGCCGCCGCAGACAAGCCCGTGACCGCCGAGGCCATAGCCTATCTCGACAAAAACAACAAGTGGGAAAAAGCGCGGCTCGACAAATTCCCCGAGCTGGCCGGCCTGTTTGACGACATGAACAACTTCCGCCTCGAAAGGCTGTCGATATACTGGGGCGAAAGACTGTCGAAATCAAAGCAGTTTGGCCGCGTGGCACATCACGCCGGCGAAGGCCTGCGCAAGAAGATATTCAAGCCCGAAGGCACCTACTGCGCGGGCGACGGCGACCACACCATCACCATACAGTCATATCTCAACCGCGTAGACCCGGCCAAAAAATAAACGATTCCGCATACACACCGCAAAATCATACAAGCTATCATACATGACACATAAATTACTTACTATCGCCGTATGCGCTCTGGTAGCGGTAAGCGCCCAGGGACGCACGGCCCGCAACACCGTGTCGGCCTCCACACCGTCGGGACGCACCGTCACTGTCACCGCCATCACCGACAACATACTGCGCGTCACCAACACCGGCCTGGGCGAGCAGCCCCTGCCCTCGCGCGCCGTAGTGCTCAACGACCCCGCCACCACCGTAGCCATGACCTCCTCGGTAGGCAAAATCATGTCGACCCTCACCACCCCCGCCGGCCTTACCGCCACTATCGACGACCGCACGGGCCAGCTGGTGATATCGGCCGGCGCCGGACGCACCGTCACCGACGACGGCGAGCGCCGCATGGCCGACGGCAAGGCCGAGCTGAGCCTCTACACCACCTCCACCGGCTCGTTCTACGGCGCCGGCGAGCGTGGCCACAGCCTCAACCTGCGCGGCGACACACTGGTGATGTTCAACCGTCAGAACTACGGCTACACCGGCTCTGACCCGCGCATCTCGCAGATGAATATCACCATGCCGCTGTTCATATCGAGCGACGGCTTCGCCATCCTTTTCGACGACTACGCACGCGCCGAGCTCGTGGCCGGCAATCCCATAAAATACATCACCGAGAACCCGCGCCCCGTCAGCTACTACTTCATCAACGGCGCCTCCACCATAGCCGACGTCACCGAGAATCTCACAGCCCTTACAGGCCGCCAGGCCCTGCCCCCGCTGTGGAGCCTCGGCTACATAACCTCGAAATACGGTTACCGCGACCGCGCCGAGACCACCGGCACCATCGACACACTCAAGCGCGCCGGATATCCCGTCGACGGCATCGTGCTCGACCTCTACTGGTATGGCAAGGAGCAGGACATGGGACGCCTGGCATGGGACCCCGAGCAGTGGCCCGAACACTCGCGCATGCTCGCCGACCTCAAGAAAAAGGGCGTAAACCTCGTGGCCATCTCACAGCCATATATTCTGCGCAACGGCCGCGGCATCGACAACTATAACGAGCTCAAGGAGAAAAACATGCTGCTCAAGGACACCACCGGCAACGACCAGGAAGTGACCATCTGGGTGGGCGAAGGCGGCATGTTCGACGTGTCGAATCCCGACACCCGCGCCTGGCTGCGCCAACGCTACAAAGACCTTACCGACGGCGGCATCACCGGCTGGTGGGGCGACCTCGGCGAGCCGGAAGTGCATCCCCTCTCGGGCCTCCATGCCAACGGCCTCACCGCCCCGCTCTACCATAACCAGTATGGCAACGACTGGAGCGAAATCATATATGACCTGTTCCGCGAAGAATATCCCGACACACGCCTCATGACCCTTATGCGCGGCGGCACCACCGGCCTGCAGCGCTACAGCGTGTTCCCCTGGAGCACCGACGTGTCGCGCTCGTGGGGCGGCCTCGAGCCCCAGGTGCGCATTATGCTCAACTCGGGCCTCTCGGGCCTCGGCTACATGGGCCACGACGTGGGCGGCTTTGCCGTAGACCCCGAAAACGCGTACATGCCCGAGCTGTATGTGCGCTGGCTCCAGCTGGGCCTGTTCAGCCCCGTGCTGCGCACACACGCCCAGCAGCATGCCGAGCCTTACAAATACCCGCAGTATGCCTCGATAATCGAGCCGATTATCAAGGAACGCTACCGCTGGCTCCCCTACAACTATACCCTGGCCTATGAGAACGCCTCGAAAGGCTATCCCCTGGTGCGCCCGCTCAACTTCACCGACCCCGACCGCACGTTCGACTCGATATCCGACGAATTCCTGTGGGGCAGCGAGGTGCTCGTAGCACCCGTCATGACCGAGGGCGCCGTGGAACGCAGCATCACCTTCCCCGCCGGACAGTGGCTCGACATGTCGGCCCCCTGCAAGGTTTACGAAGGATACTCAACCGTCAACTATCCCGCGCCGCTCGAGGTGCTGCCGCTCTTTGTCAAAGCCGGCGCCTTCATCCCCATGGCCGACTACAAGATGGAAAACACCGGCGACTACAACCCGGCCAACCTCACGGTCAACTATTACCCCGTGGCCGGCACAGACTCGCAGTTCACCATGTTTGACGACGACCGCACATCCAACGGCACCCTCGCCGACGGCAAGCACCGCCTCATCACCTTTGAAGGCACAGCCGGCGGCGGTCGTATCACCGTATCGGCAAACGGCACATATCCCGGCGCCCCCGCCACCATCAACCTCAAATTCGTGATACATCGCGCCGCCGCTCCCGCCACCTATCGCGTGAACGGCCGCAAGATCAAGCCCAAATACAACGCCGACGACCACACCCTCACTTTCTCACTGCGCTGGCCCGTGGACCGTCCGCTCAAACTCGAATCCTCAAACCTCACACTATGTTCTCAGGAATAATTGAAGAACCCGCCACGGTTGTCTCCGCCGAACACCGCGAAGACGGCAACCTGCGCCTGCGGGTAAAATGCTCGTTCGCGTCAGAACTAAAAATCGACCAGTCGGTGGCCCACAACGGTGTGTGCCTCACTGTTGTGGACATACATCCCGATTCCACCTACGAGGTGACGGCAATCCGCGAGACTCTCGACCGCTCGAACCTCGGCGGCCTGCGCCCCGGCGACCTTGTCAACCTCGAGCGCTCGATGCTGATGAACGGCCGTCTCGACGGCCACATCGTGCAGGGCCACGTCGACACCACCGCGATATGCGATGAAATAGAGGATGTTGACGGCTCGCGCTACTTCCGCTTCCGCTACAAGGCATCGCCCGAGATGCGCCGCCGCGGATATCTCACCGTGGAAAAGGGCTCCGTGACGGTCAACGGCGTCAGCCTCACGGTATGCGACGCCACCGAGGACTCGTTTCGCGTAGCCATCATACCCTACACCATGGAGCACACCAATTTCCGCACCATCGCCACCGGCTCCGTGGTAAATCTTGAATTTGACATCATCGGCAAATATATCGCCGCCATGATACCGGCCTGATCAGCGCCGCCACAAGTGCAACGCACCCCGGGAGAGATCTCAAGACTCCCGGGGTGCGTTATTTTTGCGCGCAACCTATTTCCGCGACGGCTCCATGTGGATGCCTACATAGGTGCCGCGCCCGTATTCTTCCTTCAGACGCCGCTCGGTCAGGCTCGCAATCTCATGCGCACGCCTCAGCGATATATCGCCGTCCATCTTCACATGGACGTCCACGGCGATATTCGCGCCGATACGGCGGGTGCGCAGACGATGGAAGCTCTCGACTCCGGGAACCGACGCGATAATCGACGATATCCGCTCTACCTGCTCCTTGGGCAGCGATTTCTCGAGGAGCTCGTCTATGCCCGGCTTCATCAGCGAATATGCGGCCTTGATGATGAATCCGCTCACCACCACGGCCGCAAGGGGGTCGAGCACGCGCCACTTCTCGCCGAAAATCAAGGCGCCGCCTATGCCCGCGAGGGTGGCTATCGAGGTGAGGGCATCGCTGCGGTGATGCCAGGCATTGGCCACCAGCGCGGGCGAATTAAGATTTTTACCGGCCTTTACCGTGTATCTGTAAAGGGCCTCTTTAGATATTATCGAGATTATCGCCGCGGCCAGTGCGAGGTATGTAGGCGATTCGATGGGAACGCCCTTGAAAAAGGCTATCGTCTTCTCCGTGCCGTTCCAGGCGAGGCCTATGCCTACTATGCCGAGCATTATCCCCACTATAACGGATGCGAGGGTCTCGTATTTCCCGTGGCCGTAGGCATGGTCGTCGTCAACAGGCTTGCCCGCTATTTTTACAAACAATATCACAATCACGTCTGTTACGAAGTCCGAGAGGGAATGTACCGCATCGGCAATCATTGCCGAGCTGCGGCCAAGCGTACCCGCCACGAACTTGAAAACGAGAAGCAGAAAATTGACTATGCTCCCCACGAAAGTAATGTGATAAATCTTTTTTTCTCTTGTGTCTGCCATATAGACCGCTGATTTTTACGCTAAGTTAGCGAAATTTATCAAATTTGCATAACCTGAACATAAAAATTTGAAAAGAGACACGACACGGCAAAGCCTCTGCACGGAGCTTTCCGGCTGCAGAGGCTTTGCCATATCGTCTTATAAATGTCTATTCGGCAAATCGGGCGCGGGCGCGATAGCGGATTTTCCCGTCGGCTCCGGGCCGCAGAATCACGAGATAATTGAGCTCGTCCTCGGCCACTGCAACCACATTTTCGGGATTGGCTTCAAGCTCAAGGGCCACGGCCTCCACAAATTCGGGATGCTTGCCGTCGGGGACATTCATGCCGCGGGAATATACCCGGCCGGCCGCGTCGCAGCCTCCGGTGTTGCAGCTGTCGAGTTTTTGCACACCCGTACAGAACAAGTCTCCGGGCTCATGCCCCGAAAGAGTTATCTCGACAAAAAGATCGGGCGAATCAGCCCGCACGCTATAGCGCTGCACCATGTCGACGGCATGGCCGTTGAACATCCATCCGCGGTCAACGACCTCCACGGCATCATCGGCTACGACCCGCTGGCCGCGCTCGGCCACGCTGTCTACGGTGACGGCAACGCCGTCGGCATAGCCTCTGAACGAGCCCAGGCCCAGCGACTTGCCCACCTTCAGCACATCGCGTCCGCCACCGGCGGCTATGTGCGAGGGTGTTGCATAGAAGCCCGATGCGGCAGCCTCCATACACGGCGAGGGTTTGAGATAGAGGTCAACGGCCTGGCTCTCGTTCATATAGATACGGAAGGCCGCATAAGGATTCTCCACGATGGCGCCGTGGCTGTAAACGGCATCATATGCCTCGCGCCAGCGTGTGTCGCCGGGGAAGGATACCGAGCATACGCGCGGATGGCGCTTGCGCTCATCGCGGAGGCGCAGCACGGCGTCTGTGTCGGCCGCCGATATCACCGACGGCATCAGGGCCACGCCCGATAAGATTGCGGTAATCAGAAATCGTTTCATAACACTGTCATTTTTCCGCTGTCAGTACAGCCGGGGCCGTCTCGGCATACATGCCAATCGTGGCGCCGGTGAATCCTCCTGTCCGCTCGCACGATATGTGCGATGCATCCACACCGTCGGCAAGCTGCGTCCAGTCCGCGGCTCCCGCGGGCCTGTAGTTGAATGTGAAGCTCTCGCCGTCGGCCACGACCTGCAACTCCATGCGCCGGCCGTTGCCTTCAAGGCGTTGCGAAGCCAGCAGTTCGCGGCCTTTGCGGCTTATGCGGTAAAGCTCCACCACATCTTGCCCCACGGCCATGAGGTATTGCGAGCCCTCGTTTTTGAGGAGCATGAGGCCGGCGCGTTCGCTGTCGTCGGCGGCCTTGAAGTCGACCACCGTCGAAGCCGTGAAGCTGTGGTGCTGTATGCGGCGGCCCATATATGCGGGCGTTCCGGTTTTTGACGAGGAGGTCACTTCGCTGCAAGGCAGACACAGGCGTCCGCGGCCCGCAGCGCAGCCCTCGACAGGCCCGCGCAGCGACATCCATTCGGGGCGAAGGGCGTCGGTAGTGAAATCGTCGTGCCAGGCAAAGTTGCCGTATGTGGCCGGGCCGTTGCGGCGCACGGCTCCCGGGCGATTGAGCACCAAAGGCACCGTATCGCTCTCGCACTGAATCATGTAGGGAAATCCGTCGGCGCTCCACTTCACGGGCATCATGAATGTCTCGCGGCCCAGGGCCTGGAAGCCGCCGGGGCCGGGACGCGAGCCGAGGAATACGGCCCACCAGTCGCCCTCGGGCGTCTGTACCAGATCGGCATGGCCCGCGCATGTCACGGGATTGGAGCGCGAGGCTTTCAGATGGCGCTGGGTGAGGATGGGATTGCGCCACGAGCGCAGGTACGGGCCGCGGATATCGTCGGCGCGGTAGATGTTGGCCGAATGGCGCACGCCCGTGCCGCCCTCGGCGGTGAGCAGATAGTATCGGCCGTCGATTTTGTAGACGTGCGGGCCTTCGGCACGGTCAAAACGGTCGTCGGGCCCCACCCCGGCCTCGTTGAGCGGCCATGAGTCGCCCACCGTGTTGCCTGCGGCGGTATCAAAAGCTATAAAGCGTATGCAGCGGTAGTTGCTCCACTTGGGCGCGCCCTTGGTCTCCTCCTTGTACACGATATAGGCGCTGCCGTCCTCGTCGAAGAAGAACGAGGGGTCGATGCCGTCGATACCGTTGAGAAAAACTGGCTCGCTCCAGTCGGCCCGCGGGTCAGCCGCGGTAACGTAGAAGTGTCCGTTGGCACGGCCCACGTCGGTGGTAATCATGTAGAACAGCCCGTTGGCGGGGTTGTACGAAATCTGAGGCGCGTAGATGCCGCCCTTGTCGAGCGACTGCCGGCCGAGACCGTCGAGCTGCGAGGGACGGTCGAGCACATTGCGCACAAGCTCCCAGTTGACAAGGTCGGTGGAATGATACAGAGGCACGCCGGGATAGTAGCCGAACGTGGAGGTGACCATCCAGTAGTCTTCTCCCCGGCGGCAGATGCTCGGGTCGGAGAACCATCCGGGCAGAACGGGATTGTAGAACTCCCCGGGGGCAGCGAGCGGACGGCGGTTGTAATACTCGTCATGACCCTCGTAGTCAAAACGCTCGAAAACCGCCTGCGACGACGGTCGGGCCCACGCGCCGACGGCTGCCAGCGCCATCATCAGGACTGATGTCTTTCGCATAATATATCTCATAATGTCACTTCTATAGTCTGAAGGTCGGATGCGTCGCTCGATGCGCCCACCATCACCTCGTGAAGGCCGGGCTGCACGCACATGGCGCCCGAGGCCTCATCCCATGTGGCGAATGCCTCGCGGGGAAGCTCTACGGTAACGTGGCGCGTCTCGCCGGGGGCGAGGCTCACACGCTCATAGCCGCGCAATGTCTTCAGTGGGCCGGCGGTATCGGCGGGGCGACGGATGTAAACCTGCACAATCTCGTCGCCGGCACGATCGCCGGTATTGCTTACCGCCACTGTCACCTTTCCGTCGGCATACACCGGACGGCCATAAGAGAATGTAGTGTAGCTCAATCCGTAGCCAAAGGGATAGAGCGGCTTGTCCGTGAAATAGCGATAGGTGCGGCCGGCCATGCGGTAATCATCGAACGGCGGCAGCTGCGCGTCGGAGGCATAGAAGGTGACGGGCAGCTTGCCCGAAGGATTGACCTCGCCGTAGAGAATCTCGGCGATAGCGCGGCCGCCCTCCTGTCCGGGGTACCATGCCTGCACTATGGCGTCGCAGGTCTTGCTCTCGGGCATCAGAGCCACGGCGCTGCCGCTGCAGTTGACCAGCACCACCTTCTTCCCGGCCCGCGAGAGGGCGGCGAGGATGTCGCGCTGGCACGAGGGCAGCTCGATGGATGTGCGGTCGCCGTTGTCAAATCCCGGCTCCGTCACCTTGGCCTGCTCGCGCTCCAGGGCAGGCGATATTCCGCCCGCGAATATCACGATATCAACGTCGGCGGCACGTTTTACAATTTCATCTATGGTTATGGGGGCGGTGCGGCGCAGGTCGAAATTGAAGGTAGCGTCGTCCTTGAGCTGCATGTAGTTCAGCTCTATATCATATTTATGGCCCTTCTCGACACGCAGGGGACGCGAGCGGAAGTTGAGAGAATCGTGTTTCCAGCGGTTGTGCACGGTGTCGCCGTTGACGATAATGCGCATACCGTCGTCGTTGTTATAGACCATCTGCAGGGTCTCGTCGGCTTCGGCGATGAATGAGCCGCGGATGCGCACGGTGAAGTCCGTGAGCTCCACGCCGGGAGCGAAGGCGGTGTTGCCGCCGTTGTCGAGCAGAATCGGCGATGTGTACTGCGCCTCGGCGGCCACGGGGCCGTCCATCGACGTATTGTTCCAGTATGTTGCATGCATGCCGGGGCGTCCCGACTCATCGGCGAAGAGGTCCATGACGCTGCGGCTCTCGGTCATGGAGGTTATCGTGGAACAGCTGTGATACGGGATATCGTCGCCTGCCAGGGCGCGGATGCCCTGAAGGATAGTCTCGGTATGCGCGGGCTGGCCGTAATATATGCCCCACTGCATGGTGGAGTCGGCCGCATTGGGGCCCATGACCATGACGCGGGCGTCGCGGCTCAGGGGCAGCACGCCGTTGTTCTTGAGCAGCACGGTCTGTTCGCGAGCCATGTCGAGAGCCAGACGGCGATGGGCGTCGCAGGATATGACTTCGGGGCCGATGACTGTCCACGACACCAGCGAATCGGGATCAAAATCGCCCAGCGAGAACCGCGCCTCGAGAAGGCGGCGCACATTGCGGTCGATGTCGGCCTCGGATATGTCGCCGCGGGCCACCGCCGCGGGGATATTGCGGTAAATGGCGCCACACTCCACGTCAGTGCCGCTGAGCGCGCCCAGGGCGGCGGCGGCAGGGGCATCGGGCGACACGCCGTGGCGGCCGGGAAGATAGAAGTCGTTGATTGCGCCGCAGTCGCTCACCACCAGGCCGTCAAAGCCCCAGCGGTCGCGCAGAATCTGTTGCAGCAGACGGTCGGAGCCGCAGCAGGCCTGACCCTCGAAGCGCTGATAGGCGCACATCACCTCGCGCACATTGCCCTTCTGCACCAGGTCCTGAAACGCGGGCATGTAAGATTCCCACAGGTCGCGTGCGGGCAGGTTCTCGATGTCGAGGCTGTGACGGGTCTTCTCGGGGCCGCTGTGCACGGCAAAGTGCTTGGCGCAGGCCAGCAGCTTGTAGTAGGGCGACGAGCCGTCGCCCTGCAGGCCGCGCACCACGCGCAGGCCCATGCGGCCGTTCATGTACGGGTCTTCGCCATAGCTTTCCTGACCGCGTCCCCAGCGCGGGTCGCGGAAGATATTTACGGTAGGTGTCCAGAACGACAGGCCCTTGTATTTTCCTACGGAGCCGGCATGCCGCGCCATTGTGTTCTTGGCGCGTGCCTCGTCGCTCACGGCGGTGAATACGCGCTCGATGAGATCGTCGTCAAACGATGCCGCCATGCCTATACACGAAGGGAACACCGTGGCCAGGCCGTTGCGCCCCACTCCGTGCAGGGCCTCGCTCCACCACTCGAAAGCCGGGATACCCAGGCGTTCGATGGCCGGCGAGGAATTCATCATGAGCCGGGCTTTTTCTTCGAGTGTGAGGCGGCAGCAGAGGTCGGCGGCGCGCTCGGCCGCAGGCAGCGACGGATCCTGCCAAGGGGCGGGAGTGGAGGTCGTGGCCGCAGAGGCCCACAACAGGGCCGCGGCTACTGTCGTCAAGGATTTAAGATTCATGGTTTTATGGTAAACAGTGTATGGTATGTGCAGTATGGGAAGGGTAAAAAACGGGCCGTACCCCGGCGCAATGTCAAGGATACGGCCCTTGTTGTCAATAGAAATTATACCTACGGAATGTTGTTAAGATTACATCTATGGATAGGTTTATTTATTGATGCGCTTCGTGCCGTTGCTGAGGATGATGAGACCCTTTGTGGTGGGCTCAACTTCGATACCCTGGAGGTTGTAGGCCTTTACGGGAGCCTCGTCGCCGCCGAGAACGATGTCGTTAACGCCGTCGCTGATAGAACCGTCGTTGAAGAGGATGTAGAGCAGGTTGACGGTGTACTTGGTGCCGTCGAAGTCGAGACGGAGAACCTTGCGGCCGGTGGAGAGGGCTACGTTCTCAAAGTTGTGCGAGGTGAACTTCTGCCAGTTGTTGTACTCGTTTTCGCCGAGGAGCTTGTCGGTCCATTCGGGAGTAGCTTCGGGATCGTTTACATATGAAGCCTGGTCGTAGATGGAGAAGGTGATGGATGACATGTCGTCGCTGGCGCCGATCTTCGATGAGAAGGGCGAGCTGATGGTGTATGTGCCGGCCTTCTTCACGTCGAGAACAAATTCTTCGCTCTGACCCTTGCGGTAGTTGGAGAGGTAGAATGTGGGTTCGCCTTCGTTGTAGGGCTCACCGTCGAGAGATACAGCCTTGGTTTCGGGGTTGCCGAAGCCGGTGGTGCGGGTGTTGAGGTTAACATAGCCGGGGACGTCGCTTTCCATCTTGATCTTCTCGAAGAGGGCGATGAGGTCGGTGGTAGCTTCGATGGTGAACACATACTTGGCTTCTTCGCTTACGATGTTGCCGTCGCTGTCTTCCCAACGGAGGAACTTGAAGCCGGTGTTTGCCTGGGCGGTAAGGGTGATTTCAGTACCGGTGAGGTATGCGTTCTGGGCGGGGCTAACGAGGATGTTGCCGGGGACGTCGCCGTCGGGGTTCTCGTTGACACATTCGGCTGCGGTGTAGAGCGAGCATGTCTCGATATCCGTGCCGCGGGCCTCGAATTCAAATTCGCAGCAGTTAACGGTAGCGGTCTTGCCTTCGGCGTCGTTGGTGAAGGTGAGAGTGAGGGTCTTTTCGCCCACTGTCAGGGGATCTTCGATGAAGACCATTGTGCTCTCGAACTTCGAGTTCCAGTCGTTGTTGCAGTAAACATCATACTGGGTAGACCATTCGAGGTCGCCGGCTGCGTCCTGCATCTCGAAGAGGATGTGCGAGCCCTGGTTCTTGGTGGCTGTCTTGAAGCGGATCACGTAGCAGGCTTCCTGGGTGTTGTTGAGTTTGAACACAGCCTGATCGCCGTGGCACATGTTGTCAAACTGCCAGATATTGTCGTGCTTGGCGTTTGCGCTTGTACGGGGCTTGGGATCCGAGCCGTCCTCGGGGAGAGTCTTGATGGTGATGGCTGTCCAGCCGTCAGCCTCTGACAGCTGCAGGGGCTCGGTGGTGGGAATGTTCTGTACTTTCTGCGCTGATACTGTCATGCCGAAAGCGAGCACGGCGGCGCCAAGGAGTAAAGATTTTTTCATTTCTCTTTAGATTTAGGTTATGTTTTGTTTTTTTATCGGTTATCTTGGTTTAGGATTTCCGACCGCTAAATTACTACCTGTAAACTACGTGCATGGAGTAATTTTTGACGCGAAAAGATGAAAATGTGCCGAATGGCAAAATTTAGGCCTATTTTCACGACACGGGCGACGGTGTGGCCGTCGCCCGTGTCGTGCGTACATATTCCGCGCCGGATTATCTTATAATAACCTTGCGGCCGTTGTGGATATAGAGACCGGGAGCCGAGGGCTCGGCGATACGGATGCCCTGGAGGTTGTACCAGGTGTCTTCGCCTTCGCCGGGGATGTCGCCTATTACCGACTCAACGCCCAGCGATGGGTTGTCGGTGGTGTAGAGAAACATCTTCAGGTAGGGATTATTGCCTTTCCATGTCATGGTGACGTTGAAGCGGGCGGGCTTTTCCAGGCCTACCTCTATCGTGGACGGGGCTGTGCCCTTGGGCAGATATTTCTCGCCTTCGGGAAATTCCCGGCCGTTGAGCTCCACGAGGCTGGCGTGGGCGTATGAATCGGAGGTGTAACGTCCGAAGCCTTCAAAGCGCACCCATTTGATTTCCACGCCGGCGGGGATGGTGACGGTATGCTGCTGATCGCGTCCGCAGCCGAAGTATTCACCCTTGCTGGTGTAGCCGCCGCCCTTGGAGTTCGAGATGCCGATACCGTTGCCGAATGTCCAGCCGCCGGATTCCTTGGTGTTCATCGACAGTTCGTAGAACTCGCTTATCTCGCCGATGCTCTCGATGTCGCCCTCGAGTGTGCCGCCTGCGTTCTGAGCCTCGGTGATGTGCTCGACGAGCGATGCCAGATAGACCTCGAGCATGGTGTAGCCTTCATCGCTGAAGTTGTTGCGGTCGGCGGGGTCGTTGGGGTTGAGGCCGTGGGCCAGTTCCCACTCGTCGGGCATGCCGTCGTGGTCGGTATCCTTGGGAGCTTCGGTCGATGCGAGTGTGGGCCAGGGGCTCCAGTCGGCGGAAGCGTCGGCGGGGCGCAGATCCTCGGGCGTGTTGATGAAGCCCTTGCTGAGGCCCGAACCGGTGAATGTTGCCTTGCCGTCGCGGGCGTCGGCGATGATGAGATCGTCGTGGCTGTCACGTCTGAGCGAAGCGCCTGAATATGACAGAACGCGCTCGTAGGCGTCCTCGGCCGAGTGTGTGGTGGTGACGATGAACGGCATGGGCTCCGCAAGCTTGATTTCCTGCTCTACGGTGGAGCTCCATGTGCCGTCGGTGGCGGAGGCGCTTCTGTCGATCTGCTCGATCATGCCCTTGGTCCAGTTGTCGTCCGTCACTTCTGAGTATTTGGTATTTACGTTGCCTTCGACAAAGTAGCGGCCCCATACCTGCAGCATGGGTTCCCAGCCGTTCCATCCCACGGTGACTTTCTTGCCGTCGACGTCGATGGTGTTTGTGGCGGGGTCGATGTCATAGCGCACCTTGTTTATCTTGAGGTAGTTGACCTTGCCGTCGCCCGAGCCTGTGATGGCCGAGGCCTTTATGGAGCTTCCGGTGGCGGCATTGAAGTTGGCCGCGGTGAGATTCTTGTCAAGGCAGTATTCCACGGTGCGGATGCCTACGCCGGCAATGCGGCGGCCGCGATAGTTGGTGGGCGAGCCGGGGCCGGGCTTGTAGGTGTTGTTGACGATGTTGACGGTCATGCCCTCGCCGCCATAGCAGCCGTTACCGCCGAAGTTATAGATGACATTGTTGCGCATGTCCATGCGTTCGTCGGTCTGAGTTGTCTGACGCGGGCCGAGGCGGGGCGTGCGGCTGCCGTGGTGGGCTACAAGGTTGTGGTGGAACGAAGCGCCCGAGCCGCCCCAGTTGCCGCCGTAGCCGTGGGCACCCTTCGAGTGGCCCGAGTTGACGAGGCTCTGGTCGACGATCGACCACTGGAGAGTGGTGTTGCTGTTGCCGAGCACCGAGCAACATTCGTCAATACTCCAGCTCACCGAGCAGTGGTCGATGATGATATCCTGCGAATCCATGGCCGAGAGACCGTCCCAGCCGTCGGCGCCATTCTTGGTAACATTCTTGTTGCCGAGGCGGAAGCGCATGTAGCGGATAATGGTGTTGGAGCCCACGCTCACGGGGTAGTCGGCTATGCAGATGCCGTCGCCGGGAGCCGTCTGTCCGGCGAGGGTGGTATTGGCGGGAATCTGCAGGCTCTCGGTGAGGCTGATAGTGCCCGACACGTCGAATACGATTGTGCGGGGACCGGGCTGCGACAGGGCCCAGCGCAGCGAGCCCGTGCCCTTGTCCTTGAGGTTGGTGACATGGTAGACGTTGCCGCCGCGTCCGCCGGTGGTGTATCGGCCGAAGCCTTCGGCACCAGGGAATGCGGGCAGCTTCTCTATCTCCTGCGCCGCAGCGGTAGCGGTTCCCAGCACGGCAGCGGCGGCCATGGCAGCGGCGGCCATACTTTGAAAGGTCATGAATTTCATCAGATATTGCGTTTTTTGATTGGTTTTTCAAATTTTTATAATCACTTCACCCACACCTTGCGTCCGTCGTGGATGTAAAGGCCGGGGGCGGTGGGGGCGGCCACCTCAATGCCCTGGAGGTTGAACCAGCGGTCGTCGGTGACGTGTCCGTCGGGCGATATCACCGCATCCCCTACACCGAGCGACGGATCGGGAGTGGTGTAAAGCGTTATCACGCACATGGCGTGGTTGCCTGCCCAGGTCATGGTGAGATTGTCGGCTACCGGCTCTGACAACGCTACCGTGAAGCCGCCCGCGCCGCCGCTCTTGGGTAGCGTATAGCGGCCTTCGGGATATGACTCGCCGGCGAGCTCCACGAGCGACGCATCGCCGTAGCGGTCGCTCGAATAGCGGCCTATGCCTTCGACTCCCACGCCATACACCTTGGCAAAGGCGGGAAGGGTAAGCGTGTGCCTGTGGCCCGACGACATGCCCACATAATTGCCCTTGGACGAGTAATTGCCGCCCGAGAGTGTGATGCCGTGGCCGAAATCCCAGCCGCCGTCGGTTTTGGTGGCCATCGACACCTCGTACATCTCGGCAATCTCGGGGCGCAGCTCAATGCTGCCGTCGGCCGTTCCGCCGGCATTCTGTGCCGCCGTGATATCCTCTACGAGGCTGTTGATATAACATTCTATCATGGTGTAGCCCTCATCATCGGTGAGCAGGGCGTCGGAAGGGTCGGAGGGGTTGAGGCCGCGGGCTGTCTCCCATTCGTCGGGCATGCCGTCGCGGTCGGTATCGACGGGCGCCACGGTCGAGGCCAGCGCGGGCCAGGGGCTCCAGTCGCTGCCGGCGTCGGCGGGTCGGTTGTCGCGCGGCGAGTCGATGATGCCGGGGCCGTTGCCGTCGCCCTTGCCGGTGTATGTGGCCTTGCCATCGCGGGTATCGCCTACGATGGTGCGGTCGAGCTCATCGCGGCTCAGCGAGGCGCCGGCATAGTCGAGCACACGCTCGTAAGCGTCGGCCGCCGTGTGGGTGGTGACGTAGTAGTATTTCATAGGCTCGGCGAGGTGCATCTTGTCCTCATCGAGATTCCACTTGGAGTTGAGGCGGTATTTGGCGTCGATATGCTTCCATATGCCGTTGGTCCAGTTGTCGGCCGCCACATCCTCGTGGAGGGTGTTGACATTGCCGTCGACATACACCGTGGCCCATGTGAGGTACATGGGATTGGACTGATCCTCGTTCACGCCTATGCCGCAGATGCGCTTCTGCACCGATTCGTTGCGGCTCATGGTGGCGGGGCCGGGCTTGTAGGTATTGTTCACGAAGTTCATGTTCATGTTTTCGCCGCCGTAGCATCCGAGGCCGCTCCAGTTGTACATGACGTTGCAGCGGAAGTCGGTGGTGTCGCGCGGGCCTGTCTCCGGGCGCTCGCCCATGCGGGGACAGCGCGAATCGTGATGGGCCAGCAGATTGTGGTGGTACGAGGCACCTTCGCCGCCCATCATGCCGCCGTAGCCGTGTGTTCCCTTGGAGTGGCCGCCCCAGCGCAGGCTCTGCGAGATGAGGCACCACTGCACGGTGGAGAAGCGGTTGCCGTAGATGGTGCAGCACTCGTCGGTGCTCCAGCTCATGGAACAGTGGTCGATGATGATGTGATGCGAGTCCACGCCGGTGAGGGCGTCGAGGCCGTCGAGATTGGTCGAGCTCTCATTGCCGGGGCGAAACCGCATGTAGCGGATGATCACATTGCCTGTGTTTATCGACACGGGATAGTCCGCCACGCAGATGCCGTCGCCGGGCGCGGTCTGGCCGGC
>CAYNXG010000016.1:0-27552 GCA_964401095.1 uncultured Bacteroides sp. | reverse complement strand
GCGCGCCACGTTCGGGACGTGGAGGTCGGAAGTTCGAGTCTTCTCACCCCGACAATTTTCAAGCAAATGGGTTTAGCTCAATGAGTTAAACCCATTTTGTCAATACAGCCGGGATAAAAACGGGACAAGCCGACAAAAACATTTTACAAAAAAATATTGCAACAACTGTTTAATAATTAATGTTTTAATTATATATTTGCACTGAATAACCGGAACAAAAACAAAATGATATGCATCTTGTCGAAATAAACATCAACAAAATCATTGAACTTTGCAAACGATTTCACGTTCGCAAGCTTTGGGTATTCGGTTCGATACTCACGGACCGCTTCAACGATGAAAGCGACGTTGACCTGTGTGTCGATTTTGACAAAAGCAAGATTGATTTGCTTGATTATGCCGACAACTTTTTCGATTTTCAGTATGCGCTTGAAGCCTTATTCGGCCGCAATGTAGATCTGACTGAAGACAGTGCTGTCCGCAACCGTTATTTCCGTGAAGAACTGAACGAAAAGCGCAAATTGATTTATGGCTGATAGATTAGTTGTAAAATAACACCCCGCCATACATTCAATTTCTCTGGAGGGGGAAGTTGGAAAATATTTAATTTTAATCTGATGCCTTATTTGGGCGCGAAGGCAAGGTCGTAAATAATAAAACAGGCTAAGGCCGATACGAAAATAACTACTAAGATACGCAGGGACTTAGATTTTATAATATTGAACTTATTGCAGATCCAAAGCAGAAGATTCGCTACTAACGCAATTATTAGATAAACATACCAGGGCGTACTCATTGTATATATGTATTTGATTTTTTTCAATTAGACGCAAATATACACCCTATAATTACATCTACACACGAAAAAGTTGTCTTTAACCGCCTCCGATGCCCTGCAAGGCCTCCGGTATAGTAAATTTGTCTAAATGAATAAATAAAAGGAAATAAGCCGGCGATTCCGGCTTATTTCCTTTTTGCAGATATTGATTTTAACCTTCCATGCCTCGGATGCCTTGCGGGCGGGTCATGGATGGCATGGTGAGGTTCAGAGGCTCTTGATGTAGTCGTGGAACAAGGAGAAGCCGTTCATTCCATCGGCCTTTTTGGGCGCGTTGAAATTGAAGTTGAATGTGGCATTCACGGCGAGGCCGTCCGAGTCCTTGAATACGCGGAAGATGCCTTCCTCCATCAGTTCATGGTTGGGGTCCGGGCCTTTCTCTACCATTACAAACGCATATTTGAGGTCACGGATGCCCGACGATGTCTTGGTGCCGCTGATTACGAGCGCTGTCTTGGTGTAGATATCGTCGGTTTCGCCTACGGTGTTGAAATATACGGTGAAGTTGCCGTCCTCGCCCGAGATGAATGAGCCGTCGCCCTTCTCGAAAGCGGTACCCTTGGGATTGCTGCCCTTATAGTCGAGTGTGAGAGTGCGGTTGTCCTGGTTCGAGAAGTTGATATAGTGGCTTGTCACCTGGTCGCCGGGGTTATAGCCGCCATGGCCCTGGTCTTCGCAGTAAACGGTAATGAACGGGTCGATGTAATATGTGCCCTCGATGCTCGGGGGATTCTTGCCGTTGTAGATGGGCATGTGCTCTTTCATTTTATCGAGGATTTCCTCGGGAACGACATTCTCGATTTCCTGGCCGTTGCATGTGCAGGATTTGATGCGGATGCTGGTGCCGTTGGCGAGGACGAATACATAATAGTCGCCGTCGAGATATACGTCGGTGATGGCCGATTCGCCGCCGTTGCCGGTAGCCTTGACCATGTTGCCGTAGTAGTCGAGGATGTATTCAAATGTGATGCCGCCGTCATAGCTGATGACCCAGTAGCCGTAATAGTCGACCTTTATGATGGGCTTCACGGCCGAGCCGTCGCCATCCTGGCCGTCTTTGCCATCCTGGCCGTCCTGACCGTCTTTACCGTCCTGTCCGTCCTTGCCGTCGCGGCCCACGGCGGGAATCTTGTTGCCCTCGGCGTCAAGCAGGAAGTCTGTCACGCCGTTGAGTGTGATGGTCCAGTAGTAGGTGTCTTCATAGAACTGAACGCCGATGACGGGTGTGGAGCCGTCTTTGCCGTCCTTACCGTCCTGGCCGTTCTGACCGTCTTTGCCATCCTGGCCGTCTTTACCGTCACGGCCGTTGTAAACGGTGATTTTTTTGCCGTCGCTGAAGGTGATTACGTAGCCCTGTTCGGTCGTCTCCACGTTCACGATGCTTACGTTGTCCTTGGCAGCGTTAAGGATGGTCCAGATGGAGTTGATGCCCGAGTTGATTGTCGTGAGCTGGCTCTCGATGTTGGTGACACGCGCGTCGAGGTTGTCGATTTTTTCGCGCAGTTCGGAGTCGTCATACTTGCTGCACGACGAGAACATGAGCAATGGCACGATTAGCCAAAGGATTCTGAAAAATTTCATGTGTGATAACTATTATTGGTTATATGTATTACTCGGGATATGTGGCGGGGCCGGCTTTGGCAGAAATGTCAGTTGATGATGTTTATGTCGGTCGGCCGAAGGATTAGGATTATCGGTAGGAACGTTTAACGACAGTGCAAAATTAACTGATTTTTACGATTGTTTTCACTTGATAAGAATTCCCGCGGACGTGTGCGGCGGATGAATTTTTCAGAATTCGATTATGTAAGATGTTGCATAAAAGTGCGTTATGCGGCGCGCTCGGGGCCGATTGGCCACGTGATTGTGTGATAATCGCCACATAAGAGGTGTCACAAACGCATGTGCCCGGCCAAAAATATTGGCGCCGCACAGCCCGAGGGAAAGCGGACTGTGCGGCGCGTAGGGATAATCAACAGGCACGACAGGGCGTTCAGTCATCCATCTTCATGCTTTTGAACGTGCCGAGGCGGTCAAATTTAAGCTCGATGCCGTCTGATAGCTCCAGCTCGAATCCGAAGGTCTTTTTCTCGATCTTCACGATATGCGTGCCGGGGAAATTCTTTTTCACATAGTTGCGTATAGGCTTGATGACGAGGGCCGACGGCACTTCGCGCGTTTTGCAGTCAACCGACGTCCATTTTCCGGCGTTGTTGAATTCGATTTTGGTGCCGTTAACGAGCTTCACGTCATAGTCGGTCTTCTTCAGCAGGTGCCTGTCGGTTTTCACCATGCTCACGCGTCCCTTCGGAAAGTGCTCGGTGAGGAAGTTGCGGGCCTCCTGAGGCAGATCGTCGCGGTTTATCGAATACTTGTCAAACGCCTGAGCCGAGCCGGCGGCCGCGGCGGCCACAAGTAAGGTCAAGGCTATTTTCTTAAAAGTCATATTCATAATTCACATATTATTTAGCTTTATAAATATAACATCCCGGAATCGGAAAAGTCAAATCTTCGGCCCGTGTAAATTACTGACCTCGTGTCACCATATGTTTCGCTATTGTTTCTCTCGCCGGCCTCGTTAACGAATATTAAGAAAAAATCTGATAATCAGCCAAGGCTAACTATCAGATTATCAGGCGAGCGGCAAACGAGGCTCGAACTCGCGACCCTCAGCTTGGGAAGCTGATGCTCTACCAACTGAGCTACTGCCGCGTAAATATGTGTTGCAAAGTTAAGCAGAGTTTGCCTATTATCCAAATTTTCCTTAACTTTGTTATCCCGTTGCCGGTGCCTTCGCGCGCCGGATTCGGCAATTACAGTCATGGCAAAATTTCAGATAGATTATCTCGGTTGCGGGTCCGCGACGCCTACCGAGCGGCATCTGCCGTCGTGCCAGGTGGTCGATTTCCGCGACCGCCTGTTCATGATTGATTGCGGCGAAGGTGCTCAGCTGCAGTTCAAGCGAATGAAACTGCGCTTCACGCGGCTCAACCATATATTCATATCGCATCTCCACGGCGACCATTTCCTGGGGCTGCCGGGGCTGCTGTCCACCCTTGCCCTCCACGACACCGGGGGCACAATCGTCATACACACCTTTCGCGAGGGCATCGAGATCTTGCGGCGCATCATGAATATGTTTTGCCGCGAAGCGTCGTTCGACATCGTGTATGACGAGATAACGACCGAGCCGGCGGTGCTGGTGGATGACAAGTCGATTACCGTAGAGTCGTTCCCGCTCTACCACCGCGTGCCGGCCGTGGGCTTCATTTTCCGTGAGAAGCCCAAGCCCCGCCACCTCAACGGCGAGATGGTGCGGTTTTTCAACATCCCCGTGTCGCAGCTGCCGGCAATAAAGGAGGGCGCCGATTTCATCACCCCCGACGGCCGTGTGATAGCCAACAGCCGCCTCACCTCCGAGCCCGACCCGTCCAAGTCCTATGCCTATTGCTCGGACACGATGTACGATGAGCGCGTGGCCGAATCCGTGCGCGGTGTCGACACACTCTATCACGAGGCCACCTATCTCGAAGACAATGTTGCGCTGGCCGGGCCGCGTGGCCACTCCACCGCCGCCCAGGCCGGCCGCATAGCCACCCTGGCCGGTGCCCGCTGCCTCGTGCTGGGACACTACTCCAAGCGCTATCGCGACGACGCGGCCTTTGCCGCGGAGGCCGCCACCACTTTTTCAGGCCCGATAATCGCCGCACGCGAGGGCCTCAGGCTCGACCTGCTCTGATAATTCTTCCGCTTACAGCTATTTGCCATGACCGACGAAGAAAAGGACATATCATATATGAAGATGGCTCTCGCCGAGGCGCGGCGCGCCGCTGCGGCGGGCGAGATACCCGTGGGTGCCGTCATTGTGGCCGGCGACCGCGTGGTGGGCCGGGGACACAATCTCACCGAGACCCTGGCCGACGTCACCGCCCATGCCGAGATGCAGGCCATCACCGCCGCCGCCAACGAGCGCGGAGCCAAGTAT
Organism: uncultured Bacteroides sp.; assembly: GCA_964401095.1. Lineage (GTDB taxonomy): Bacteria > Bacteroidota > Bacteroidia > Bacteroidales > Muribaculaceae > CAG-873. Next base: position 22,729 of record CAYNXG010000016.1, on the reverse strand, counting down.
CTGGCCGACGCCACCCTGTATGTCACCCTCGAGCCGTGTGTGATGTGTGCCGGGACCATAGGCTGGAGTCAGCTGCGGCGCATAGTCATCGGCGCCCGCGACCCGCGCCGCGGATTCTCGGCTATTACCAAGGCGTCGCCCTTCCATCCGCGCGCCACGGTGGTGTGGGACGTCCTGGCCGACGAGTGCCGCGACATAGTAGTCAACTTCTTTAAAAAACGGAGACAATGAAATATATGCTCATAGCCGGCGAGGCTTCGGGCGACCTGCATGCCTCGCGGCTTATAGCCCGTCTGCGCGAGCGCGACCCTCAGGCAAGCTTCGTGTTTCTCGGGGGCGACCTCATGTCCGAGGCCGCCGGGGGCGTGAAGCCGCTGATACATTACCGCGACATGGCCTATATGGGATTCAGCGAGGTGCTGAGACATCTGCGGCCCATATTCGCCAACCTCCGCATGGCCCGCCGGGCCGTTGTCGAGGAAAAGCCCGCCGCCCTGATTCTCGTGGACTACCCGAGTTTCAATCTCAAGGTGGCCGCCACCGCCGCCCGGGCCGGAATCCCCGTCTACTATTACATATCGCCCAAGATATGGGCCTGGAAACAGTGGCGCGTAAAGAAGATAAAGAAACTGGTGCGCAAGGTGCTGTGCATCCTGCCGTTCGAGCCGGCCTGGTATGCCTCCCGCGGCTATGACGATGCCGTGTATGTGGGCAATCCGTCGGTGGAGGAGCTCGATGAGGCCATTGCTGCCGCCGATCCGCGCTCTGCCTTCATGAGCGCCCACCGTCTGCGCGACCGCCGGCTCATAGCCCTGCTGCCGGGCAGCCGCCGCGGCGAGATACGCTGCAACCTGCCGGTGATGGATGCCGTGGCGCGTCAGTTTCCGCAATACACCGTGGCCGTGGCCGCCGCCCCGGGCATTCCCGATGATTTCTATGCCGGGCTGACAAAATTCGCCGTGGTGCGCGGCTGCACCCACACCCTGCTGGCTCACGCCCATGCCGCGCTGGTCACTTCCGGTACGGCCACGCTCGAGGCCGCCCTGGCCGGTGTGCCTCAGGTGGTGACCTACCGCTCCAACGGCTCGCGCCTGGCCTACAACCTGATGAAGCGGCTGCTGCATGTCAGCCATGTGTCGCTCCCCAATCTCATCGCCGGCCGCGACGTCATCCCCGAGATGCTGCTCCACTACTGCACCCCCGAGGCCGTGGCCGCCGAGCTGCGCCGCCTCACGCCCGACTCGTCCGAGGCCCGCGCGGCCATGCTCGAGGGCTATGCCGAGATGCGCCGGATACTCGACGGAGGCAACGCCGCCGACAATGCCGCGCGGATAATCACCGAGGACTTGCGCCGCAAGGACAACAACTGACGTAACATCTGAAAATCAAAATGGACAAGACTATAGAATCGCTGAGAAAAAAGGACAAGAAACGCATCCTGTTTGTATGCCTGGGCAATATCTGCCGCTCGCCGGCGGCCGAGGGGCTGATGCGTGCCATAGTGGACGAGCACGGCGACGCCGACCGCTGGGAAATTGACTCGGCCGGCATAGGCGCATGGCACACGGGTCAGCTGCCCGACAACCGCATGCGCGTGCACGCACGCCGCCGCGGCCTCGATCTCACGCATCGCGCGCGTCAGGTGCGGGAGTCCGATTTCGATGATTTCGACCTGATTATAGGCATGGATTCAGGCAATATAGCCGACCTGAGGCGCCTGGCGCCCACGCCCGAGGCCATGGCCCGTATAAAGCCCATGGCGGCGTGGATACGCACCGTGGCCACGCGCTACGACCATATCCCCGACCCCTATTACGAGGGCGCCGAGGGTTTCGAGCTGGTGCTCGACCTCCTCGGCGACGCCGTATCGAATCTTTATTCGGATCTGAAATAATTTTTACTTTTTGTCTGCCTTAACTTCGTCGGCCTTGACTTTGTCGGCCTCGTGATTCTTTATAAGGTCGGAAAGATAGCCCAGTGTGACCGGCGCTATCTTCACCACGGCCCCGCGCCAGGGCTTCGACTCGTCGTGCAGACGTGTGTCGTCGCCCGATACGAGCAGATAGAAGTTCACCGCCAGGCTCAGCAGAAGAGCCCATTGCAGGATCTTGAAGGCCGCTCCGGCCAGGCGGTCGATGATGCCGAGGTGCACGGCGTGGAATATGCCGCGCGCCATGCGGAATATCAGCCACGCCACGCCGTATGCCACGAGGAACGCCACGCCGTAGCCGCCCACCGTGTCGATGGCCGTGGCGCCGCCGTCGCCCGCGAAAAAGTCGGTGACGGTCTGTCCCAGCAGGCGCGCCGAGATAATGCCGGCGATTACCGCCACAATCTGGCCGGCCTGTGATATTATGCCTTTGGCGAAGCCCATGGCTCCGGCCACGATGAGGATGATGAGGATGAGTATGTCAAGTGCCATGTCGGCTGATAGGATGAGGGTTCAATATGTTATGTAGGGATATCTTACGTCCCACAGGAACAGCGCGCCGCCGGGCATCGACGTGCCCGCCGCGCAGCGGTCCTTGGCCGCGAGAATGTTCATGACGGCTTCGGGCGGCATCTTGCCGCGGCCTATGTCGACGAGCGTGCCCGCCACGGCGCGCACCATGTTGCGCAGAAAGCGGTCGGCCGTTATCTCGAAATACCATTTCGACGGCTTGAATTCCACCCACCGCGCCAGGCGCAGGTCGCAGATATTGGTCTTGACGTCGGTGTGAAGCTTTGAGAACGATGTGAAGTCGCGTCGTCCTGTCAGCATGGCCGCCGCCGTGTTCATGGCCGCGAAATCGAGTGTCGGCGGCGCCTGCCACGACAGTTCGCCAGCAAACGGGTCCTTGGCCGTGTGGACAAAGTAGCGATAGGTGCGTTCGGTGGCGTCAAACCTCGCGTGGGCGTCGGCCGGCACCCGGCGCACCGAGCGTATGGCTATGTCGCGGCCGCAGATTGAGTTGAGGCCGCGCAGAAAGCGCTCGTCGCCGATGAGGCTGTCGGGCAGGTCGGCATGCGCGATCATGCGGCGGGCGTTCACGCCGGCGTCGGTGCGTCCGGCGCCCGTCACTGCCACAGGCTGCCTCACCAGGCGCCCCATGGCGTCCTCGATGACCTGCTGGACAGTGATCTCGCCCGGCTGCACCTGCCATCCGTGGAAGGGGGCGCCGCGATAGGCTATGTCGAGAAAACAGCGCATCAGTCGCGTTCGAGATAGGTGTAGCCGAAGAGGCCGGCACGATAGGTCGACACGAAGTCGCGGCCCTCCTCGGGCGTGATGGTGCCGGCCTTCATGGAGGCGGTGACCCACGATTCCACGTTGCGTACGAGTTTCTTGGGGTTGAACTGCACGTATTCGAGTACCTCGTCCACGCTCTCGCCCTCGATCACCTGGTCTATCTCGTAGCGGTCTTTGTAGACACTGATGTGCACGGCGTTGGTGTCGCCGAACAGGTTATGCATGTCGCCCAGGATTTCCTGGTATGCGCCCACGAGGAATACGCCCAGATAGTAGGGCTCGCCTTGCTTGAGCGAGTGCACGGGCAGGGCATTGTGGGTTCCCGACGATGTGATGAAGTTGGCGATTTTGCCGTCGGAGTCGCAGGTCATGTCCTGCAGGGTGCAGGTGCGCGAGGGCTTCTCGTCGAGCCGCGCCAGCGGTATGATGGGGAATATCTGATCCACGGCCCATGCGTCGGGCAGCGACTGGAATAGCGAGAAGTTGCAGAAGTACTTGTCGGGAATCATCTTGGCTATCTTGCGCAGCTCGTCGGGCACGTGCTTCATGCCCGAGGCTATCTCGCCCACCTCGCGTGCGATGCTCCAGAACAGCTTTTCTATCTGCGCGCGTGTGGTGAGGTCGAGCAGTCCCAGAGAGAAGCGGTCGAGGGCCTCCTCGCGTATCTGAAGGGCGTCGTGCCAGCTCTCGAACAGGTTGTGCGGGTCGAGATTGTCCCAGATGTCAAAAAGCTCGCGCGCCAGCTCGTGGGCGTCGGCCGCGATGGTCATGTCGTCGCGCCAGCGGGGCAGCTCGGCCGTCTCCAGCACCTCGAGAATCAGGATGGAGTGATGGGCGGTGAGCGAACGGCCCGATTCGGTGATGATGTCGGGCTGTCTGAGGCCGTTTTTCTCGCAGGCCTCCACGATGGCCGACACGGCATCGTTGGCGTACTCCTGGATGGAATAGTTCATCGAACTTTCCGACGACGACGAGCGTGTGCCGTCATAGTCCACGCCCAGGCCGCCGCCTATGTCCATGAAGTCGATGTCGAATCCCATCTTGCTCAGCTGCACGTAGAACTGTGTGGCCTCGCGCAGGGCGTTCTTTATCACGCGTATCTTGGTTATCTGGCTGCCGATGTGGAAGTGTATGAGCTTCAGGCAGTCGGTCATGTTGCGCTTCTGCATGTAGGCGATGGCCTCGAGCAGCTCCGACGAGTTCAGGCCGAATTTCGACGAATCGCCGCCGCTCTCGCTCCACTTGCCCGAGCCCGTGGACGACAGCTTGATGCGGATGCCCACGTTGGGGCGAATGCCCAGGCGGCGGGCTATGTCGGATATGAGGCGCAGCTCGTTGAGCTTCTCCACCACCAGGTAGATGCGGCGGCCCATTTTCTGTGCCAGCAGGGCCAGCTCTATGTAGTTGGCGTCCTTGTAGCCGTTGCAGATGATGAGGGCGTTTTCGGCGATATTGGTGGCCAGCACGGCGTGGAGCTCGGGCTTCGAGCCGGCTTCAAGGCCGATATTGAACTTCTTGCCGTATGTCACAATCTCCTCCACCACGGGGCGCATCTGATTCACCTTGATGGGATAGATCATGTAGTTGCGACCCGTGTATTCATAGGTCTCGGCAGCCTTGTGGAAGCAGTTCGAGATTTTCTCGATGCGGTTGTCCAGTATGTCGGGAAAACGCAGCAGCACGGGAGCCGAGATATCCTTCACCTTCAGCTCGTCCATGATGTCGCGGAGGTCAACCGATGCATATCCCGTACGCGGAGTGACGCATACATGGCCGCGATCGTTGATTGAGAAATAGTTACGGCCCCAGCCGTTGATGTTATACAGCTCAGCGCTGTCATCGATACGCCATCTTCTCATCTAATTGATTGTACTTATATAAATTGTGTTTTCTATTAAATTATTAACATGTGTTATCAAACGGCAAAGTTACAAAAAAAAGAATACAAACGTCCCGATTCGGAAATAAATTAGACCGGTGTATAAAAAAACAGACTCCGGCACGCGGGCGCCGGAGTCTGTCAATATCATGAGGCCGGGTTTATTTTGCCAGGCCGTTGTAGGTGTTGCTGTAGCGGAGCATCTGGGGCAGATAGTCCTCGGTGTATGTCACGCGCACGTCGGTGATAATGCCGTTGTCGTCTGTAACGGCCTCATACACGGGATTTACGAAGCCCTTGTAGGGAGCGATGTCGAGCTTGGCGTAGCGGTTGAGGACTTCCTTGTGGAGCTTGGGATCCACCTTCACGGCATATTTCAGCACCAGGTCGGCGCCGGCCTGATAGTCGCCTTCGCTCTTGATGCGCTGGATTTCGCCGAGCAGCTGTCCGAACAGGTCGCGCAGGGCCTTGTAGTCGTTGATCTTCACGTAGGTCTTGCCTTTGCGCTTCACGAGTTCCACCACCTTGTTCTTTTTGCCGTGCTCGAATGCCCAGGCGGCAATGAGCTGGCGGTTGCGCAGGTGTGCTTCCTCGATGTCCTTGCCCGGCTCGATGCGCATGAGCTGGGTCATGAGGCCGTTGAGCATGTATTTATAGTACTCGGCCTTGTATGCGTCGGGGTTGTCGAGCAGGCCCAGTTCTATCAGTTTGGGATCGGCGAGATAGTAGAGGGCGAAGAGGTCGGCGCGTGCCTCCTCGAGGGTGGAGCCGTGGGCCTTGAGGGCGTCGGGGTCAACGCCGGGCAGCAGGCGGCCCGAGCCGTGGCCGAGACACTCGTGGAGGTCGGTGTGCAGGTTGTCGGTGATGAACAGATACTTGTCGAGAAGCTCGCGGGTGGGGGCGTCGATTACGAATTCCTCGTTGAAGCCGTTGCCGTGCGATGCCTCGTCGTATGCCTGTGTGATGTTCTCGAGGGTTACTGACTTGGAGCCGTGGGTGGCGCGGATCCAGTTGGCGTTGGGCAGGTTGATGCCGATGGGGGTGGCGGGATATGCGTCGCCGGCAAGGATGGCGGCGGTGATTACCTTGGCCGACACGCCCTTCACCTCGTCCTTGCGGAAGCGGGGATCGACGGGCGAATTGCTCTCAAACCACTTGGCGTTTTGCGACAGCACCTCGGTGCGGTGGCTGGCGGGGATGTTCTTGAAGTTTACGATTGATTCCCATGCGCCGGTCATGCCCAGGGGATCGCCGTAGCTCTCGATGAAGCCGTTGATGAAGTCGACCTGCGAGGCGGTATCCTCGGTCCAGCGAATCGAGTAGTCGTCGAATGTGGCCAGGTCGCCGGTGGTGTAGAAGTCGATGAGGCGGGCGATGGTGAGGCGCTGGGCGTCGTTCTCGGCATAGGCCATGGCCTTGGCGAGGTTTTCTACGATGCGGTCGATGGCGTTGGAATACATGCCGCCGAGCTTGTAGATCTGCTCGGTCACCTTACCGTCTTTCTTGGTCACGCGGGCGTTGAGGCCATAGGATATCGGCGTGGGATCGTCGGCCTTCTTCAGTGCGTTGTAATAGTCTTCCACCTCCTGCTGTGTCACACCCTCGTAGAGGTTGTTGGCCGATGTGAGGATGAGGTCTTCGCCCTCAGCCTGGTTGACGCGCTTGGCGGCCACGGCGGGGTTGAAGATGGCCTCGAACACCTCGGCGCTCACGGGCTCAAGCGTGCCGGCGGGCAGCTTGGCTATGCGGCCCTCGAGCCATTCGCGGGTGAAGCCCGGGGTGAACTTGTCGGTGGAGTAGTGGTGATGGATGCCGTTGGCAAATTCCACCTGTTTCAGATATTTTTCAAAAGCCTTGAACATGGCGTCCTCGCGGTCGCCGTCGTATGCGGCATATACCTTCTCGAGCATCGAGCGGATGGCGAGGTTGTGCTTGTAGTTCTGGTCCCACAGGATGTCGCGGCCCCACAGGGCGGCTTCGGTGAGATAGTAGACGAGGCGTTTCTGGTCGAGCGACAGAGACTCGAAGTCGGGCACCTTGTAGCGCAGTACCTCGATGTCGGCAAAGCGGTCGACTGTGTAATCGAAGGGAGCTTCCTGAGCCATAGCTGATGATGACAGTGCCAGCGCGGCGGCCGACACGATGATTTTGAAGTTCATGACTATATCGATTTAAGAGATTGGTTATACATTATATATTATATAGGCGCGTTCGGCGGGTATGCGTTCATTCCACATAGAGCACGAGGCCCTTGAGATACTCGCCCTCGGGGTGGTAGATGTTCACGGGATGGTCGGCCGGCTGTGTGAGCTGGTGCAGGATGCGCACCCGGCGTCCGGTCTGCGCGGCCGCCGAGAAGACGGCCAGGCGGAACTGCTCGCGGCTCACGGCCTGCGAGCACGAGAACGTGAACAGGATGCCGCCCGGGGCTATGCGGGAGATGCCGGCGGCGTTGAGCCGCTGATATCCGCGCAGGGCATTGCGCAGGGCGCTGCGGTGCTTGGCAAAGGCGGGCGGGTCGAGGATGATGAGGTCGTAGGCGGCGTCGCCCGTATGGTCGAGAAACTTGAAGGCGTCTTCGGCAAACGAGCGGTGGCGCGTGTCATCGGGGAAGTTCAGGGCTATGTTGGCATCGGTGAGCGCCACGGCCTTGGCCGAGGAATCCACCGAGTGAACCAGCTCGGCGCCCCCGCGCATGGCGTAGACCGAGAATCCGCCCGTGTAGCAGAACATGTTGAGCACGCGGCGGCCGCGGCTGTAGTGCTCGAGCAGCGAGCGGTTGTCGCGCTGGTCCACGAAAAAGCCTGTTTTCTGTCCGCGCAGCCAGTCGATGTTGAACCTCAGCCCGTTCTCTACGGCGATGCTCGACTCGGCATGGCCTATCAGATAGCCGTTGGTGGCGTCGAGCCGTGCCTTGTAGGGCAGGGTGGTCTCCGACTTGTAGTAGACGCTGCGGATGTCGAGCCCGTCGAGCTGGGTGAGCTGCATGGCTATTATTTCGCGGGCAAAGTGCATGCCGGGCGAATGGGCCTGTATCACGGCCGTGTCGCCGTAGATGTCCACCACCAGGCCGGGCAGGAAGTCGCCCTCGCCGTGCACGAGGCGGAAGGCGGTGTTGTCGCTGCGGCGCAGGCCCAGGGCGCGGCGCAGGCTCCAGGCCTGCTCGAGGGCGTCGTGATAGAATTCGGGAGTGATGTCTTTTTCCTCGAAGGACAGCATGCGCACGGCGATGGAGCCTATCTGGAAATGGCCCACGCCCATGCATCGGCCGTCGGCCGACATCACCCTCACCATGTCGCCCTCCTCGATGCCCGAGGAGTCGCCCGGGCGGGGCATGAAGGTCAATGCGCCCGAGAATACCCACGGATGGAAGCGTCCGAGCGATTCCTCCTTGCCGCGTTTGAGGGTCAATGTCTTGTATGTCATATCTTTATAATCTTGTTATCTGAGAATTAGACGGTACACATCGTTGAGGTTGGCGTAGATGAGCAGCAGGAACAGGAAGCCCATGCCTATCATGTTGGCCACCTCCATGACGCGCTCCGAGGGCTTGCGGCGCGTCACCATCTCCACCAGGAGGAACAGTGTGTGACCGCCGTCGAGCGCCGGGATGGGAATGATGTTCATGAAGGCCAGGATGACCGACAGGAAGGCCGCTATCTGCCAGAATGAATACCAGTTCCACTGGTTGGGGAACAGGCTGCCCAGCGTGCCGAATCCGCCCACGCTCTGCGCGCCCTGGCGGGTGAAGATGAGCTTGAGCGACGACACATAGGTGGTGAGCTGGTTAACGCCGTTGCTGACGCCGCGGGGAATGGCTTCGAGCAGGGTGTAGTGTATCTCGGCCACGGGGAAAATCCTGTCGGCCGGGGTGAGCTGTATGCCTATCTTGCCGTCGGCGTTTACCTCTACGGGCATGCGGCTTTCCGAGCCGTCGGCATGGCGCACGGTCATGTCTACGGTGCTCGATGCGGCCTTAGCCAGGGCCGGGAAGAACTCGGTGAGCGAGGGCGTGGTGTCGGATGCCACGGAGAGGATGCGGTCGCCGGGAGCGAGGCCCGCGCGGGCGGCTCCCTCGCCTCCCATTATCTTGTCAACCACGACGGGCACGCGCATCGACATGTATTGGCTGTTGGCCTCGACGAGCGCTTCGAGCAGGCTCTCGTCGGCGGTGATGTCCACGGTGTCGCGGTGCTCGCGCAGCACGGTGATGCGTGTTCCGGGCTGTATGAGGTCCCAGCCGGTCGACATCTTGCTCGGGTCTATGTCGCGGCCATCGATCTGCAGCAGGATATCGCCGCCGCGGAATCCGGCGTCGAGCATCGGCTGCGAGAAGTCCATGCCCTCGGCCATGTCCTGATAGGGCACCACGCGCTCGCCCCAGTGAAAGGCGATGCCGATGTAGATGATAATGGCCAGCAGGAAGTTGAACAGCACGCCGGCCACCATGACCAGCAGGCGCTTCCACGCGGCCTTGGAGCGGAATTCCCAGGGCTGGGGCTCCGAGGCCAGGTCTTTGCCGCTCTTGGTCTCGTCGATCATGCCGGCTATATCGCAGTATCCGCCCAGGGGCACCCAGCCCAGGCCGTAGACGGTGTCGCGCCACGTGGGCTTGCCGTCGGGGCGGGGCGTACGCGGGGCCGACACCCTGAAGGTGGCCGCGGCGTGGTCGTCGTCCTTGCTCAGCAGCTGTACGGTGCCCTTCATGGGGTTGTACTTGACAAGCGAGAACCACGGGTTGAAAAACAGATAGAAACGGTTGACCTTGATGCCGAACATGCGGGCAAAGATGTAGTGGCCGAACTCATGTACCGTCACCAGTATTATGAGCGCCACTATCAGTTGTAATGCTTTTATGAGGAATGATTCCATTTAGTCGGATATGATTGGTAAAGGGGAGGGATAATTTTCATCGGGAGGGGGTGGGGGCGGGGCTTTATCGTCGCATGCCGGCCACTATGTCCGCCGCCACGGCTCGGGCCTCGGTGTTGCTGGCCACGAAATCGTCATAGCCCGGATCGGCGATGAAGCCCGTGCGGTCGAGGGTGAGCATGATGGTGCGGTAGATGTCGTTGAAGCCTATGGCGTCGCGCAGGAAGGCGGCCACGGCTATCTCGTTGGCGGCATTGATGACGCAGGCCGTGTTGCCTCCGCGCTCCAGGGCCAGCGATGCCAGCGTGAATGCCGGGAAGCGCACGGTGTCGGGCTCCTCGAAGGTGAGCGTGTTGTGGGTCATGAGCGAGCAGAAATCGCTCACATTGTCCATGCGTGTCGCCTCGCCCAGGGCATAGGCTATGGGCAGGGTCATGTCGGGCAGGCCCATCTGCGCCTTTATGGCGCCGTCGCGGAATTCTACCATCGAGTGGATTATCGACTGGGGGTGCACTACCGCCGAGATGCGCGAGGGCTCGATGCCGAACAGCCAGCGGGCCTCGATTATCTCGAATGCCTTGTTGACCATCGTGGCCGAGTCGATTGTTATCTTGGCGCCCATGTTCCAGTTGGGGTGGCGCAGGGCGTCGGCGGCGCGGGCCGCGGCGATGCGGTCGGCGCTCCAGGTGCGGAACGGGCCGCCCGAGGCGGTGATGATGAGGCGGCGCACCTCGTCGATGTTCTCGCCGCGCAGACACTGGTAGATGGCCGAGTGCTCGGAGTCCACCGGGAACACGCGCGAGGGCGACGATGCCAGCAGCGATGTCACATAGCTGCCCGCCACCACCATGGTCTCCTTGTTGGCCAGGGCTATGTCCTTGCCGGCGCGGATGGCGGCCACGGTGGGTCCGAGGCCCGAATATCCCACGGTGGCGGTGACGGCCATGTCCACATTGTCGGCCGCCACGGCGGCGCATACGGCGTCGGCGCCCGTGGCCGTGGCGATGCCCAGCGGCGACAGGGCGTCGCGCAGCACAGGATACAGGTCCTCGCGGGCTATGATGGCCACATCGGGCCTGAATTCGCGTGCCTGGGCTATCAGGTCGTCGACACGGGTGCCGGCCACGAGCACGGTGGCGCGGTAGCGCTCCGGGTGGCGGTGTATTACATCGAGCGTCTGGGTGCCTATCGAGCCCGTGGAACCCAGCACGGCTATACGTTTCTGAATTGACATTCTAATGATAATGACTGTACATACACTTTCCCGGGGCGGCTCGGGGCTGTCCCGGGTTGTATCAGCGCTGTCCGGCGGCCCGGTCAGCGTGTTTTTTCATCGGCATGGGCGGCCTTGTAGGCGTCGGCTATGCGCGAGTTCTCGATGAGCATCTCAAACTCGCCGCCCTTTTGGCCCCTGAGGGTGATGAGCACGTTGGCGTTGGCGTCGACGATTTCAGTGCCGATGCCATAGCGGTTGTGCTGCACGAGGTTGCCCTCAATGAAGGCGTCCTCGAAGACTGAGGCGCCTTCGGCCACCATGTCCTTGTCCACCATGCCGGGCACGACGAACGTGTATTTGACGGTATTGGTGATTTCGTCGTATTTCACCGATACGCTGTCACACCAGGTGAGGCGCTCGGCCTGCATCTCGATGTTGACCGAGTCGACGGCGGCGTTGAGTTTTTCAAACGGCGGCTTGTTGTTGCAGCCTGTGAATGCTGCGGCGCATATTGCAGCCACGGCTATTGCCGGGAGTATTCTTTTCATAATATGCTATATATTAGTGCTTTTTTGATTGCTGATATAAAGTTCGGGATCGAGGCGAGTGCCCGAGTGCCATAATTCAAACACCGCGGGGGCCCCGGTTGTTGACTTGCCGAGGCGCTGGGCGGCGGAAATTTTCGAGCCGGTGTCCACATATATCTCCTCGAGGCGCGAATATATGGAGATGAAATCGTTGGGATGCTGCACCACCACGGTGAACGTGCCGTCGTGGGCCGGGCCGGCGCTGATCACGGTGCCGCGGTAGACGGCCGCCACGGGGGCGCCGGGGGCGTCGTCGGCATACGGGGCCTCGAATATCATGCCCTCGGCAGCGATAGGCGACAGCACCGACAGATTGAAGCGCTCGCGCTCCTCGAATTTCCTGACAAAGCTGCGCTCGGCCTCCGTGGCCTCCACGAGGGTATCGGCGGCGGCCGTCTCGCCCGCTGCGGTGCGCGGCGGTATCTCGTCGGCCACCGAGTCGGTGAGAATCGCTATCAGATTCGAGGCATAGGCGTTGCTTGCCGCAGCGGCATGCTCCAGCGAGTCGATGCGCATGGCCGTGTCGAGATAGCGGGTGCGCATATCGCCCGAGAGGCGTCCGGGCAGCAGCGACGCCAGCGGCGTGAACAGGAATATCACGGCGATGAGCGATACCAGCGCGGCCGGCACCAGCGCGGCTGCCAGCCATATACGCACACCCGACAGCCTTATGCTCCACGCGCGCGTAAGCGTATTCTCGTTGATGATGTCCACACGCCAGCGGCGGCGCGCGCGAACCATGCGGCGGCCTTTCACACCGCCCTTGGTTTTCAGGGCGTTGGGTCGCTTAACTGTTAAATCTTTCGATTTCATCACCACAAAGATACGATTTTTTTGAACAAATTAAAAATCTGCCTTGTTATCTTTTCACAACGCGGACATAGCGGCACTCCTCAGCCGGGGAGCCCGATATATCGAAAACGTTTCAACCTGATTTATGAGAAACTAATTAAAATTTATAAAGTCTAACAAAAACCCCAAAGAACATGAAAGCTAAATCGTTTTGGGCTCTGGCCGCTTGCGGCGCAATCTCCCTCTTCGGCTTCAATGCCAACGCACAGGAAACAGTTGTGGTTGAAGAAGAAGCGTTCACCCTTACTGAAGTTCCCTGTAAAACCCATTACTATTCCACTAAGACTGACAACTGGTTTATCCAGCTTGGTGCGGGTATCACATCGCCGTTCATGGAAAACAAGCTTCCCGACAATTCTCAGAAGCATCACATGACAGCCGTTTATAATCTCGCATTCGGCAAGTGGTTCTCACCCTACATCGGATGGCGCCTCGGATTTATGGGCGGTTCAATGCACTGGGACAACGGCCAGTTTAATTCCAACAAGTGGGTCAATGCCAACCTTGACTTCATGTGGGATATGTTCAACACATTCGGCGGCGTAAATTCGAGCCGTGTATTCTCGATTGTTCCGTTCATCGGCCTCGGCGGCGCATTCACATGGGATTATGACCCCGCCACCGCATCGCAGATCCACCGCGACAACGGCAAGCTCAAGACCAACTCCTGGAGTCTTCCCCTCTCGGCAGGTATTCAGCTCCGCTTCCGTCTCTGCAAGTATGTCGACTTCTTTGCTGAAGGCCGCGCACAGTTCTTCGGCGACAATGTCAACAATGTCGCTGTCGGCGCTCCTATCGACATGAACATCTCCGCTATCGGCGGCTTCTCGTTCAACCTCGGCGGCGCAGGCTTCAAGAGCTACAACCCCTGCGACTATGCAAGCTACATCAGCAACCTCAACAACCAGGTCAACGACCTCCGCGGCGCCCTCGCCACCACTGCTGCAGCCCTTGCCGCAGCCGAGGCACAGCTCCCCTGCCCCGAAGTACAGCCCGCACCTGAAGCTGTCGTAGAAGCAGCTCCCATGATGGCCACCGTACGATTCACCATCAACTCGGCCAAGATCCGTCCCGAAGAAAGAGTCAACGTATACAACGTGGCCGAATGGATGAAGGCCAATCCCGAACAGAAGGTTGTCATCTGCGGCTACGCCGACAAGGACACCGGTACTTCGGAATACAACCTCGGTCTCTCGAAACGCCGTGCTGAAGCAGTCCGCGACGCCCTCGTAAACGACTACGGCATCAACGCCGACCGCCTCACAATCGACGCCGAAGGCTCAAGTGTACAGCCCTACAGCGTAAACAACTGGAACCGCATCGTAATCTTCAACAACGACGTAAAATAAACAGTAAATTCTGAATTGAATGGTCCCCGCCTGTCGCCGATGCGGCAGGCGGGGACTTCCGTTCAGGGCAGACCTGTAAAAATAATTAAATAAATTTTTCCGTAATCGCTACTTTTTTGTACCTTTGTGTGTTGTTAATAAAAAGCCGGCAACGTTCCGGGATAAAAGGATTACGCATAACCAAAGACATTTATGGAGAATCAAGGTAAAAAAAGACTCGTCATCATCGGCGGCGGGTTTGGCGGCCTTAACCTCGCCAAGTACGTCGACAAGAAAAAATGGGCCGTGACGGTGATTGACAAGAATAACTATCACAGCTTCGCGCCGCTGTTCTATCAGGTGGCCTCGTCGGGCCTGGAGCCTGCGGGCATCACATTCCCCCTGCGCCGCGAGATGCGCCGCCGCCGCACACGCGGCTGCCTGTACACCATGGGCGAGGTGCACACGATCGATGTCGCCCGCAAGGTGGTGGTGACCCAGTACGAGACCATCCCCTACGACTCGCTGGTGATAGCCGCCGGCGCCACAAACAACTTCTTCGGCATCCCCGGCCTGCAAGAGCATGTCTACACCATCAAGAGCGCCTCGGAGAGTATTAATACACGCAACGCCATCCTCTACAACCTGGAGCGCGCCTGCCAGACCGACGATCCCGAGGAGCGCCGCAGGCTGCTGACATTCGCCGTGGTGGGCGGCGGCCCCACAGGCGTGGAAATCGCCGGCGCCCTGGGCGAGATGAAGCGCTGGACCATTACCCGCGAGTATCCCCGCCTGTCGCCCGACGACGTGAAGGTGATTCTCTACGAAGGCGCCGACAAGCTGCTGCGCACCATGAGTGAGAAATCGTCGGCCGACGCCCTCACGGCCCTCAAGCAGCTCCTGGTCGACGTCCGTCTGGGCAAGACCATGAAATCTTATGACAACGGCGTGCTCGAATTTGCCGACGGCGAGAAGCTGCCCACCGACATTGTGATCTGGACTGCCGGCATCGTGGGCAACCCGTTCAAGTTTGTGGGCACCGACATCAAGCCCGGCCCCGGCGGACGATTTGCCGTGGACGAGTACAACCGCGTGCTCGGCGTCGACGACATCTATGCCATCGGCGACATATCGAGCCACACCGACGAGCGCTTCCCGCGCGGCTGCCCCCAGCTGGCCCAGCCCGCCATACAGCAGGGACGCAACCTGGCCCGCAACCTTAACGCCGACACATTCGAGCATCCCTTCGACTATAATGACAAGGGCTCAATGGCCACCATCGGCCGCAACCGCGCCGTAGTGGACATGGGCAAGATGCACATCAGCGGATGGCTGGCATGGGTGGCATGGCTTGCCGTACACCTCGTCACACTGCTCGGCATGCGCAACAAGATTGTGGTATTCGTCAACTGGATATGGAGCTACTTCGGCTTCGCCACATCGCTGCGCATGATTCTGAAGCCCACGGCATTCCCGCGTCCGCGAGGCCTGTAGCGGCGGCGCGGCCCGCACCGGCCGGCCGCGCAGACCGTCTTTCTCCTCACCTCAAAACGCTATGATTTAATATGTCAAGAAAAGCAGATTTCCGCAGATTGTTCCGCGAGGCATTCCGGGCCGACGCGGCCTGGACCGACTGGTTTGTAGAAAAAGTATATGACGACAGAGACGCCCTTTTTCTCGATGTCGACGGCAAGGCCGTGTCGGCCCTGCTGATGAACCGCTACGACATGTCGTTCCACGGCACGTCGCTCCCCGTCGCATACATATCGTGCGTGGCCACGGCGCGGGCCGAGAGGGGCAAGGGCATGATGCACCGCCTCATGGCCCGCGCGATAACCGAGGCCGCCGGGCGCGGCGTGGCCGTCGCGGCCCTGATTCCCGCCACAAGGTTTCTGTATTTCTTCTACGACGCATTCGGCTTCGCCACCGTGTTCTATGCCGACGAGCTCCGCTACACCGCCCTGCACACTTTCCGCGCGCCCGACGAATACGCCGAGGTGACGCCGTCCTACGACATGCTCGCCCGCCTCGAGGCCATGCGTGCCTGCGCCGTGAGGCACTCGGCCGCGCAGTACGAGCATATCATCACCGACATAGCCTTTGACGGCGGCATCGTGGCGGCAGTCGAAAACGCTGATGGCGACTGCGCCATGGCATTTGCCGTGCCGTCCGACGAGAACATCCTGGTGCTCGACCTGCCCGCATCGTCGCCCGAGGCCGCCGAGGCCGCCCTGGCGCGCGTGCGCGATTTTGCCGGAGAAAAGCCCATCGTGGTGCGCGCCCTGCCCGGGGAGGTGCCCCCGGCTATGCGGGCCCGCGGCATGGCCCGCATCATCGACCTCGAGGCCGTGCTGTCGGCCGTGGCGCAGGCTGATCCGTCGATGCATCAGCATATCCGCGTGTCCGACCCGCTGATTCCGGCCAACAACGGCATATTCAGCCTCGCCAAGGGCGAATGTCGCCGCGTGGACAAGGCCGCGCGCCTCGACCTCGACGTGACAGTCGACACCCTGGCCCGCATACTGTTCTCCGCCCCCGCCACCGGCGAGATATTCAACCTCCCCGCCGCCCGCCCGTTCATCGCCCTCATGCTCGACTGACCGCCCCGCGGCGGCCCGTATAGCGTCTTATGCCGTAATTATTGGCGCGGGATGTCAAGGTTTTCATAAAAATTTCGTACTTTTGCAAGAACGCACAAATTATTTGCATGGAAGACGAATTTGACCTTGACGAACCTTTGACCCCCGGTGTGGTGGATGCCACCTACACCGAAAATGAGATACGCACCCTCGACTGGCGCGAGCACATGCGCACACGCCCCGGCATGTATATCGGCAAGCTCGGCGACGGCAACGCCGCCGATGACGGCATATACGTGCTGCTGAAGGAGGTGCTCGACAACGCCGTGGACGAGTTTATGATGGGCTACGGCAAACAGATTACCGTCGACGTGGGCGAGCACGAGGTGTCGGTGCGCGACTTTGGCCGCGGCATCCCCCTGGGCAAGCTCATCGATGTGGCGTCGAAAATCAATACAGGCGCAAAATACGATTCCAAGGCGTTCAAGAAGTCGGTGGGCCTCAACGGCGTGGGCATAAAGGCCGTGAACGCCCTGTCGGAGGAATTCGAGATTCGCTCGGTGCGCGACGGCATGGGCAAGACGGCCTGTTTCCGCCAGGGCGCCATCGTGAGCGAGACCGAAATCCTGCCTACCGACGAGCCCAACGGCACCTTCGTGCGTTTCGTGCCCGATCCCACCATCTTCCGCGGATATGCCTATAATCCCGAGCACATTGAGCCGCTCATAAAGAACTATACCTTCCTCAACACCGGCCTGGTCATTGTCTACAACGGCAAGCGATACATGTCGCGCCGCGGCCTCTACGACCTGCTGGCCCAGAACCTTACGCAGACTCCTCTCTATCCCATAATCCACCTTAAAGGCGATGACATAGAGGTGGCCATCACACATGTCAACCAGTACGGCGAGGAATATTACTCGTTTGTCAACGGCCAGCACACCACACAGGGCGGCACACACCTCACGGCCTTCAAGGAAGCCGTGTCGCGCACGCTCAAGGACTTTTTCGGCCGCAACTTCGAGTATGCCGACATCCGCAACGGCATTGTGGCCGCGATAGCCATAAAGGTGGAGGAGCCCAACTTCGAGTCGCAGACCAAAACAAAGCTCGGCTCGCGCGACATGGGCCCCGACGGCCCCACTGTGGCCAAGTTTGTCAGCGATTTCATCAAGAAAGAACTTGACGACTACCTCCACCGCAATCTCGATGTGGCCGAGAAAATCCTGAAAAAGGTGCAGGAGAGCGAGCGAAACCGCAAGAGCATGGTGAGCGTCACGAAGGCCGCCAGGGAGAAGGCCAAGAAGGTGAGCCTGCACAACCGCAAGCTCATCGACTGCAACGTGCACCTCAACGACACGCGAGGCTCCGAGGAGAAGAAATACGCATCATCGATATTCCTCACCGAGGGCGACTCGGCCGGCGGCTCCATCACAAAGGTGCGCGACGCCGACACACAGGCCGTGTTCATGCTGCGAGGCAAGCCTCTCAACACCTACGGCGTGACACAGAAGGTACTCTACGAGAACGAGGAGTTCAATCTGCTCCAGGCCGCCCTCAACCTCGAGGACGGCATCGACGGCCTGCGCTACAACAATGTCATAATAGCCACCGATGCCGATGTCGACGGCATGCACATACGCCTGCTGCTCTTGACGTTCTTCCTCAAATTCTTCCCCGATCTCATCAAGAAAGGTCATGTCTACGTGTTACAGACGCCGCTTTTCCGTGTGCGCAACCGTCTCACATCGCGCCGCGGCAAGAAGCGCAAGGCTGATGGCGCCGACGCAGACACATTCTACTGCTACACCGACGAGGAGCGCGTCACGGCCATCAAGCGACTCGGCGACAATGCCGAGATAACCCGATTCAAGGGCCTCGGCGAGATTTCTCCCGAGGAATTCCGCGCGTTCATTGGCCCCGACATGCGCCTCGACCGCGTCACGTTGCGCAAGGAAGACGGTGTAGATGAGCTCCTTGAGTTTTATATGGGAAAAAATACGATGGAGCGACAGAACTTCATTATCGATAATCTCGTTATAGAAGATGACTCGGACATTGAATCCATCTGAGCGCCGCACGGCAGTTTTCGCCGGCTCGTTCAATCCGTTCACCGTGGGCCATGCCTCTATTGTGGAGCGCGCCTTGCCGTTATTCGACCGCATCATAATAGCCGTAGGGGTGAACTTTGCCAAGGAAGCCGCGGCCGACGCCGCGGCCCGCGTGGAAGCCATCCGCGCCGTCTACGCCGCCCTGCCCGCGGGGCGTGTGGAAGTCCTGGCTTATGAACGTGAGCTCACCGTCGACCTGGCCGCACGCCTCGGGGCCGGATGGCTGCTGCGCGGAGCGCGCTCGGCCGCCGATTTCGAGTACGAGCGCAATATGGCCGACATTAACCGCAGCATCAGCGGGATCGACACCCTGATACTGCCCGCTCTCCCCGAGCTTGGCACCGTGTCGTCGAGTGTCGTGCGCGAGCTTGCCGCCTACGGGCGCGATGTCACGCGGTTTTTGCCGCAACCCTTGAAAAAAATCTGAATATGAAGAAACTTGCATATATAATCGTGGCCCTTGCAGCCCTCGCGGCTATCACATCGCCCATGCGGGCCACTGAAGAGATGACAGCCGACCACAAGCTGCGCCTGGCGGCGGCTCTGATTGAGAACTACTATGTGGAGGAAGTGAATACCGACACAATGGTGGAGCAGGCCATCATAGCCATGCTGAAGACCCTCGACCCCCACTCGGCCTATTCCACTCCCGCCGAGACCGAGGAGCTCAACCAGCCCCTCGAAGGCAAATTCAGCGGCATCGGCATCCAGTTCAACATGGTGGAGGACACCGTCTATGTTATACAGACCACACCGGGCGGCCCGTCGGAAAAGATGGGCATACGCCCCGGCGACCGCATCGTATCGGCAAATGACACCGTCATAGCCGGCAAAAAACTCAATAATTCCGGCATCATCAAGGTGCTCCGCGGCCCCAAGGGCTCGGTGGTCAACCTCAAGGTGAAGCGTTCCGGCGAGCCCGGGCTCATCGATTTCCGCCTCGTGCGCGACGATATACCCATCTACAGCGTCGACGCCGCCTATATGGCCGACGATTCCACCGGCTTCATCTCCGTCACCCGCTTCGCCGAATCCACGGCCCGCGAGGTGCGTCAGGCCGCCGACTCGCTGTCGCGCCTCGGTATGCGCAACCTCATCCTCGACCTCTCGAGCAACGGTGGCGGCTATCTCGGCTCGGCCTATGAGCTGGCATCCGAATTCCTCAATACGGGCGACCCGGTGGTGTACACCAACGGCCTCCACAGCCGTCCAACATACTTTAATGTCGAGCACGGCGGCACCATCCCCGTCGACCGCCTCGTGGTGATGGTCGACCAGTATTCGGCCTCTGCCGCCGAGATTCTCTCGGGCGCCATCCAGGAGAACGACCGCGGCATCATCGTGGGCCGCCGCACATTCGGCAAGGGCCTCGTACAGCGTCCGTTCCCCTTCCCCGACGGTTCGATGATACGCCTCACCGTGTCGCGCTACTACACGCCCTCGGGCCGCTGCATTCAAAAGCCTTATGAGAAAGGACGCGGCGAGGAATACCAGCTCGATATGCTCAACCGCTACAAGTCGGGCGAGCTGTGGCATGCCGATTCGATACATCTCGACAAGTCAAAGCCGTATTACACCCTGCGCAATCACCGCACCGTATACGGCGGCGGTGGCATCATGCCCGACGTGTTCGTGCCCGCCGACACCTCGCGTTATTCGCCGTATTACCGCGACATGCTGGGCAAGGGCGTCATAATCAAGTATGCCCTCAACTATATCGAACAGCACCGCGACAGTCTCAAGGCCGAGTATCCCGTCGAGGAGGCGTTTGCCACCGGCTTCACGCCTTCGCAGCAGATGCTCGACGAGCTGATAAAGAGCGGCGAGGCGGCCGGCGTGCCGTTCAACAAGGAGCAGTGGGACACCTCGCGCGAGCTCATCGTGGCCGTGTTGCGCGGACTCATGACGCGCGACCTCTATGAAAACGGCATATACGTGCGCTCCACCAATCCGCTGTCCAAGGACTTCCTCGAGGCCTACCGTATCATAAACGACCCCGCGGAATACAATCGCCTGCTCTCCGGCTCGGGCGACTGATCCGTCATAACACAAAAACATCCGGCGCCGAATCGTCAGCGCCGGATGTTTTTGTGTTATGACGGATCAGAGTCCGTTGCGTCTCAGCCGCGGGCCTTTGAGGCAAGCTCCATGCCCTTGGCAATGGCCTGCTCGTTGAGGGGGATGAGATGGTGGTGACGTTCGGGGAGGGTCTTGCGCAGGGCTTTCACCACGGCGGCGGTGTCTACCACGGGGCGCAGGGCCAGCAGGGCGCCGAGCAGAATCATGTTGTAAGTCTTGGTGTTCTGCATCTCGATGGCGGCATCCATGGCGTCGACGGGCACCACGTTGATATCGGTGCGGGTAGGCAGGTGATGTATGCCCGAGGGGTCGTAGATGAGAGTGCCGCCGGGCTTCACCTTGCTCTCGAATTTGTCGAGGCTCTGCTGGTTGAGGATTACGGCGGTGTCGTACATGTCAAGTACGGGCGACGAAATAGGAGCGTCGGACAGGATGACGGTGACGTTGGCTGTGCCGCCGCGCTGCTCGGGACCGTAGGCGGGCATCCATGTCACTTCAAGGTCGTTCATCAGGCCGGCATAGGCCAGAATCTTGCCCATCGACAGCACGCCTTGTCCGCCGAAACCGGCTATGATAATTTCTTCTTTCATAAGATTGTCAGCAAAGTGTTAGATGTTTTTAAGGTCGCCGAGGGGATAGCGTTCAAACATGTGCTCGGCCATCCATTCGTTGCTCTTGGCGGGCGACATTTTCCAGCCCGAGTTGCAGGTCGATACTACCTCGACCACCGATGTGCCCTTGCCATCGAGGGCGTTCTGGAAGGCCTTCTTTATGGCGGCTTTGGTCTTGCGTACGGCGGCGGGTGTGTGCACGGCCTGGCGTGTCACGTAGCAGGTGCCGTCGAGCGGAGCCAGCAGTTCGGTGATGCGCAGGGGATAGCCGTTGAGGTCGGCGCGGCGGCCGTAGGGCGTGGTGGCGGTCTTCATGCCCAGCAGGGTGGTGGGGGCCATCTGTCCGCCGGTCATGCCGTAGATGCCGTTGTTGATAAAGATGATGACGATGTTCTCGCCGCGGTTTGCGGCGTGGATGGTCTCGGCGGTGCCGATGGCGGCCAGGTCGCCGTCGCCCTGGTATGTGAATACGAGGCGGTCGGGGTTGAGGCGGTGGAGGGCGGTGGCCACGGCGGGTGCGCGTCCGTGGGCGGCTTCCACCCAGTCTACGTCGATATAATTGTAGGCGAATACCGCGCAGCCCACGGGAGCCACGCCGATGGCCTTGTCCTCGAGGCCCATCTCGTCGATAAGCTCGGCCACGATGCGGTGTACCACGCCATGCGAGCAGCCGGGACAGTAGTGTGTGTTGCGCTCGTCGAGCAGGCGGGGACGTACGTATACTTTATTTTCGGGTTTGATGATTTCTTCGGGAGTCATGGCGCAGGTCATTTAATGTTAAAGTCTTGCTTGAGGGCGTCGAGCACCTCGTTGGGGTTGGGAATCATGCCGCCCATGCGTCCGAAGTGGCGCACCGGCACGCGGCCGTCGACGGCGAGACGCACGTCTTCAATCATCTGTCCGGCGTTGAGCTCCACTACCAGCATGCCTTTGACGCGCGAGGCCAGCGAGGCAATGGCGTCGGTGGGGAAGGGCCACAGCGTTATGGGACGCAGCAGGCCCACCTTTATGCCGGCGGCGCGGGCGTCCTCGATGGCCTTGAGGCATATACGGGCCACCGAGCCGAAGGCTACGATGAGGTATTCTGCATCGTCGGTAAAATATTCCTGGAAGCGCACTTCGTTTTTCTGAATCTCGGCGTAGGTGCGCTGGAAGCGCTTGTTGTTCTCTTCCATCTTGGGCGAGTCCATCTCGAGCGATGTTATGACGTTGCGGTGTGCGCGGCCACGCTTGCCGGTGACGGCCCAGGGGCACTGTGCGGCGATTTCCTCGTCGGTGCGGCGGGGACGGAAGGGCGGCAGCACCACCTTTTCCATCATCTGGCCCACGATGCCGTCGGCGAGAATCATGACGGGGTTGCGGTATTTGAAGGCCAGGTCGAGGCCC
>CAYNXG010000015.1:0-28508 GCA_964401095.1 uncultured Bacteroides sp. | reverse complement strand
CATCGGCGAGATGACCTACGGCGCCGCACGCGGCCTTAAGGATTTCATCATGATCACCCTCGGCACGGGCGTAGGCTCGGGCATCGTCATCAACGGCCAGGTGGTTTACGGCCACGACGGCTTTGCCGGCGAGCTGGGCCACGTGATCATGAAGCGCAACAACGGCCGCCTTTGCGGCTGCGGACGCACAGGCTGCCTCGAGGCATACTGCTCGGCCACCGGCGTGGCCCGCACTGCCCGCGAATTCCTTGAAATCCGCCACAACGAGCCCTCGCTCCTGCGCAACATCCCCATCGAGGACATCACATCCAAGGACGTGTACGACGCAGCCATGAACGGCGACAAGCTGTCGAAGGACGTGTTCGACTACACCGGCAACATCCTCGGCGAGGCCATGGCCGACATGATGGTATTCTCGTCGCCCGCGGCATTCGTGCTCTTCGGCGGCCTGGCCAAGAGCGGCGAGCTCCTGCTCAAGCCTCTCCGCAACGCCATGGAGAAGAATATGCTCAACGTATTCAAAGGCAAGGCCAAAGTGCTCCTGTCAGAGCTGAAAGAGGCCGACGCCGCCGTGCTGGGCGCCAGCGCGCTGGGCTGGGAAGCAAAGCCCGCCGACGCTGCTCCCGCCACTCCCGCAGTCTGAGTTCCGTAAAAAAACCGTAAAAAACCTTTAACATCTTTTCAGCGTTTGAATTTCACGATTCAAACGCTTTTTTATACATTTGCCTGTCCTTTAGGTACGATTTACAAGACACACATCAGTCCTGATAAACCACATTATTTCATTTAACCATATACAGATGCGAAATCTCTACACACTTACGGCCGCCCTACTCATGGCCGCACCGGGTGCTGTCGCCGCCGACGCTTTCTTTGAAAACTTCGCCACGGAAGACGCATTCGCCGCCTGGGAGCACATCGACGTCAACAATGACGGCTCCACCTGGACCTACGACAACACTGCGGAAAAATACAAGGTATATTACAATTATTCGTCCGCAAACGACGGAGACGACTGGCTCATTTCGCCCGAAATCACTGTCAGCAAAAGCGGCAGCTACGTACTGGCCCTCAACATCAAAGGCAGCTCCTTCGGCGAGGCTTTTGAAATCTGGACCGGCAACGGCCGCGACGTGAAGTCTATGACCTCCAAAATCGCCTACTACACGGGCGTAAATGACTCCGACCAGTCGAAATCGGTGCTCATCGACCTCGCCGAAGGCACAAAGCTCAACGTGGGCATCCATGCCGTCACCCCCGCCGACCGCTGGCGCCTCTACATCGCCGACATAAGCCTGCGCTACGTGGAGAATCCCGCCGATCCCGCAATCGTATCGATCGACAGCCCCATATCGGGCGAAGGCCTCGCCAACGAGCCCGTCACCGTCACAATCGCCAACAAAGGCAAGAGCGCCGTATCATCGCTCAACCTGTCGTACACCCTCACCTCCAAGGACATGGAGCCTGTCACCGTAAACGAGACAGCGACATTCGCCGAGGCCCTCGCCCCCGGAAAGACGACTGTGTACACATTCAACACACCGGTGAACCTCTCCGAGCCGCGCCGCATCTACACGCTGACCGTATCTGTCGACTCGCCCGACGACATCGACATGTCAAACAACACGGCCACCGCGGAGGTGCGCCACATGGCGGCCGCCACAGTCCCCTATTTCATGGGCTTTGAAAGCGACGAGGACACCAACAGCCTCACATTCCTTAACCGCAACAACGACAGCGGCGCCTGGCACATAGCCTACGACAGCTTCTTCGCACACTTCTCGCGCACCGGCTCGGCCTGCCTCGGCTACAACTATGACTCGGAGAACCCCGCCGACGACTGGGCTTTCCTCGATCCCTTCTCGCTCGACGCCGGCTACTATGCCCTGAAGTTCTGGTACTCGGCCACCGAGAACCACCCCGAACGCCTGCGTGTATGCTACGGCACAGAGCCTACCCCCGAGGCCATGCGCAACGTGCTCTGCGAATTCAACCCCGTAGAGAACGTCAACTACCTCGAATCCATCAGCATATTCGATATCGCCACCGCCGGCCGCTACTACATCGGCTTCTACGCCTATAGCGACGCCAACGA
Organism: uncultured Bacteroides sp.; assembly: GCA_964401095.1. Lineage (GTDB taxonomy): Bacteria > Bacteroidota > Bacteroidia > Bacteroidales > Muribaculaceae > CAG-873. Next base: position 26,413 of record CAYNXG010000015.1, on the reverse strand, counting down.
AAACTGGCTACTCGTCGACGACATATCTCTCGAAAAAATCGACCCCGAGATAGCCGATATCGAGATTATGGCATTTGACAAGCCCTTCGACTTCTGGCGCGAGCCCAATTCGACCGACGCGGCAGTAACGGTGCGCAACGTAGGCATCGTGGACGTCACCGCCAACGTCATATTCTCAATCGACGGCCGCGAGGTGAAGCGTCAGGCCGAGACTATAATGGGCAGCCAGAAGCGCGACATCGTTATCCCCGAAGCTGTGAGCGGCCTCGCTGCCGGCACATACACCCTCAAGGTTTCCGTCGAATATCCCGACGACTCCAATCAGGCCAACAACACCATGGAGAAGACCCTGACAGTGCTCCCCGCCCCCGTGGCAGTATGGGACTTTGAAGACGGCCGCCTGCCCGAAGAGTTCACCTACCGCGCCGAGGACAGCAATACCGTTCACCCCAACGCCGGCGAAGAGTTCGTGCCCGAAGGCAACGGCTGGGGCATATTCCGCCTCTCCCACCCCATGCTCGGACAATACGCCATGGCCGGATGCTCCTACTTCTCCACTCCCGGCACGGCCGACCGCTGGGTGGTTCTTCCCCGCTTTGACGTAAAAGGCGACAACGCATGGCTGGCCTGGGACTCCAACTCCTACACAATGCCCGAGGACTACCGCGTCAAGGTATCTGACGGCGAGGACAAATGGAGCCACTACAACACCGAGATGTCTGTCGACGCCGCTCCCCAGAGCCCCGAGACACGCGGCATAAGCCTTGCCAAATACAACGGCAAGACCGTCTACATCGCCTTCAACCTCGTCACCAATGACGGCGAGGCCCTCATCCTCGACAACATCGCCCTCTATGGAAATGTCGAGCGCCACAATGCCGGCGTAGGCTCAGTGACCGCCGATTCAGACGCCACAGTCACCGTCACCGGCGACATGATATCCGTAAGCTCCGCAGCCACGGTACGCTCAATATCGGTATATGACATGCGTGGCACCCTCATGCTCCGCGCCGAAGGCCCGGAAGCCTGCATCGGCAACCTCGCCACCGGCCTCTACATAGTCAAGGCAGACACCGACAACGGCACCATCACACTCAAATTCAACAAATAATATACATCAACCCTGAAAACGGGGCGGCCGGTCAGCGGTCGCCCCGTTTCTTTTTAATATTGTACTTTATGCATCAAGATTACAGGTGCCTTCAGGACTTCCACCACAGATGTTCTGACATGGCTGTCATAAATGGAAAGAGCCGATGTCCTTCAGCGGGAACACCGGCTCTTATCGTACAAGGATCGATAGCCCCGGCGGGGGCATCATCCACATCAATAATTCAGAATCTGAAGCCTACCGACAATACTATCGAGTTGACGGTCTCCGAAAGATCGGCCTGCGGGCCTGCGCCGACTTCCGACGAAGTGTAGGCCTGATAAACCGACTTGCGGTTGCGGTGCACGTATGCGCCGTCGAGATAGAAAGCCTTGTAGTGATAGCCGAGACCAACCGAAATGGAGTTAGTGGTCTTGTTCATCGTATAGGCGGGATTTGTACCGGCGGTGAGCACTTCGGCACGTCCGTCAAGGATATCGTTCTTGGCGGTGGTGGAGGCGTAGTTGTAGCCGGCGCGCAGGCTGAAGTTGGGGGTAAGCCTGTATTCGAGGCCGAGACGCAGGATGTTGGCTGCCTTGTAGTAGTCCTTTACATCCTGATTAACGGCGTCGTCGCTCACATAGTCGCCGTAGCTGTTCTGATAGCTCATGGAGATATCGTTGAAAGCCTGGCGCTCATAGTCGAGGCTGACGATGGCCTGATTGCCTATGACGGCGGCCGCGCCCACCATAATGCGCCACGGCGCGTTCATGTGGAAGTTATAGTAGGCGTCGTCGGTGTAATCGCTGCCTTCAAAGGGGTTGCCCATGCGCACCACCTTGCCGTTGGCGTCCACTTCCTGCGGATAGTCAGGACGGCCGGGATTGTGGTAGCTGTATTTTGTCTCGGCATAGGCCGAATTTGAGAGGCTGTACCATGTGGGAGTGTGCACGGCAAAACCGATACGGAATTCGTTGATCGGCTTTACAATCACGCCGAACTTCATATTGAAGCCCGTACCCGATATGTTGCGGCGGTTCACCAGGTCATAGGCTCCGCGGCCGGTCACCATTCCGTCGTCCGAGGGGATGAAACCGTTCTCGACGATTTCGGAATAATATGCCGTCTGGTTGAAGCTGAGGTCGGTGATGCCGAATCCTATGCCCCACATGACCACGTTGCCGACATTGCCGCCGAAGTCAATCGCGTACTCGTCCACATATCCCGATTCGCGCACCTGCGAATAGGCGTCGCCCTTCGAGCCGGGCTGATACAGGCCGTGATAAGAGCCGTTGAACGGGTTTATCATATATGACGAGTAAGACAGAATCGACAGCCAGTCGGCGTCAGAGTCGAGATACGGATTATAGTCTTTGCCGAATCCGAGGGTCGACTCGGTGTAGCCGGCACGGTTGGTGTACGAGGCCACATAGTTGGTGAGCGAGGTGGCTGTGGCGCCGTTATACACGTCGTAGGTTCGGTCAAACGATGCCAGACGATTGTATGAAGCACCCCACGAGAATGTGCGCATGAGGCCGTCGAGCCTTACGGTGCCTACATATCCGAAGTTGTTGCAATAGGCCTTGGTCTTGTTCATGCCTATCTTGTCGGTTGAAGTCTGCGACGTGATGCGACGGGGCGATATATCGAGAGTGGCGCCGATTTCGCTGCGGCGGTACACGCCTATGCCGGCGGGGTTCTGTGTGAGAGTAGACAGGTCGCCGCCCAGAGCGGTGAACGCGCCGCCCATAGACAGGAATCGTGCCGTGCCACGCTGATCGGTCTGCGAGAGCATGTACAGGTCGGGCGCGCTCTGAGCCGATAGCAGAAGCGGTGCGGCGACAGCTGCCGCGAGTATTGTCTTCTTCATAGCTGAAACTTTTATTGACGTGTGAGGAGGAGATATATTTGATTAAGATTATTTCCTTTACCTGCGGGGCTTAACGACGTCCGCGGGTGCTTCCGCCGCCCGAGCGCGAACCGCCGCCCGAGTGCGAACCGCCGCCCGAGTGCGAGCCTCCGCCCCAGCTGCCCGAATTGCCGCGGGATGAGCCGGGTGAGCTCCACGAGTTGTTATCGCGCCTTGTGCTGCTGTTTCTGTTATTGTTGTAGCCGCTGTTGTTATAGTTGTTGCGGCCACGGTTCATATTGATGGACTGATTTCCACCCGACGGACGGCTCTGCGAACCGCCTACGGCAGGCTGATAGCCCGGACGGTGAATCTGCGAGGGCGTCATGGTGCTTCCGGGGCGTGTGGTGCTGAGATTGCCGGGACGGCGTGCCACACTGCCTGCGCCCGCGCTGATGGCGCCGGGACGGCGTGTTGTGGTGGACGGACGTGTCGAGGGATGCGGACGTGCGGCACCGGGGGTTGTTGTGGCCCAGTGGCCTCCGCCCCACGACGGACCCCACGACGGCCCCCATGCGGGCCCCCAAGAAGGGCCCCAGCCGGGATACCAGCCCGGGCCCCAGCTCCATGCCGGACCCCATGCAGGCCCCCAGCCCCAGCTCCAGCTCCACGACGGGCCATACCAGAGATCGGCCCAGCCCCAGCTCATGCTCCACGAGGGGCCGTACCAGGGATTGTAGTACCAGGGATTGTACCACGCGCCATAGCTCCAGGGCGAGGGATTCACTACATAAACGTTGATGTCGGGTTGCGACTGGGTGGAGTAATACGAGTCGATAAGATCGTCGTCGCCCGAGGCGTTGACGATATCGCTGTCATAAAAACGCTCGAGACGGCGCGTATAGGCATAGGTGTCGGCGCCCTGAAGCGAGTCGGCCGATACGCTGTCGGCCACGAGGAACTGGCCGCGACGGTTGTAGGCGTCGACGTCCATGTTGAGCCCCGCGCCTTCGGGTACATAGAGTGAAGGATCGGGGTAATTGGTGGCTCGTTCGGGCACACGGTAATAGCCTGACGCGGCGTTTGCGGCAGCCGCGGCGGCAGCGGCCTCGCGGGCCTTCTTCTGCTCCTCGCGCTTCTGCCTGTCGGCCTTTGATTCGCTATAATAGATGTCGTCTTCATCGTCATCCCAGGCCGAGGGCGACGACACGGCCCACGTCATGGACGAGGCTGCGGCCATGAGCAGGGCGAGTATTGAAAATCGGCGTAATTTCATATTCCGTTTGTTAGAGAGATATATTATTAACACTTAGACACAGGATTGTGTCATTAGTTTAACGCAAAAATACGAATTTTTATCGAATAACGCCATGGCGGCACATAAATATATGTGATTCTCACCATATAAGACCCATAAAAAAACGCCCCGCGATACCGATCACCGGCGTGCGGGGCGCAACACTTGTCAATTTATCGTTAAACAACGAACGGGGGAACGTGATCACTTCCCATTATCTACCGGCCGCAGTTCATAGCTGGCTATTGAGATTGAAAATCCCCAGTAGATAAATGCGATTGAGGTGAGGAAAGATACCATCATCATGTCGCTTACCCAGCCGGCCTCGAGGAAGAAGAATCCGATGAGACACAGCAGGATGCCGTTGATGATACCCATCCACCAGTATTTGTTTTTACGATAGCACGATGAAATCAATGCCTCGATGCCCCAGAATACAAAGAGGAACGCGAGGAAATAGGGGAACACGGCTTCGCTCAGGAGGATGCTGCGTACCAGCATGAAGCCGATGAAAATATCAATCACGCCTCCGGCAAGCCACCATCCCCAGCCGCGGGCGTGGTCGGGGCCGGTTGCTACACAAAGTTGTACGATGCCGGCAAGAATCAGAAGCCAGCCGAATATTTGTGATGCGATGGCGTAGCCTGCTTCAGGCCAGAACCAATAGGCAAATCCGGATATTACCATCAGGATGCCTACAACCAGTACGACCCACCATGCGCGGGTTGTGCCGAGATAGTTGAAATTATAGGCTTTCATAATATATTAAATTAGTTGAACTTATTTTTCGGTATTGATTTTGATTTAAATTATAACAACGCCTCCGCCAATATGGTTCTCAAAAAATTATTTTTGACTCTCGCTCATTTTTAATTATCTTTGTCCTCAATTAGTGACCAATAATCACCGCAACCACATATCACCGTACATGAAACAGACAATATTATTATCTTCAATGGCGATATTATCCGCAACTGCCATGGCCTCAGGCCCCCTGACCTATCCCGCGGCCCCGCAGGACGGCACCGTCTACGAGGCTTTCGGAATGAAAGTCGACGACCGCTACCGTCCCCTCGAGAACGACACCGCAGCAGCCACGCTGGCCTGGGTGAACGCTGAAAACAAGGTGACTTCCGACTACCTGGCGCAGATTCCCTTCCGCGACAGCATCCGCCGCCGTCTCACCGACCTTAACAATTTTGCAAAAACGAGCCTTCCCTCAAAAGAAAAGGACGGCAACTACTACTGGTATTACAACGACGGCCTGCGCAACCAGTCGGTGATATACCGCGGTTCAAAGCCTTATGCCGAGGACGCCGAGGTGTTCATCGACCCCAACACCCTCAGCGATGACGGCACCGTGGCCCTCACCGGCGTACACATCAGCCCCGACGGCAAATACACCGCATACACCATATCGCGCAGCGGCTCGGACTGGAGAGAGATATATGTGATGGAGACCGCCACAAAGCGCCTACTCCCCGACCATATCGAATGGGCCAAATTCACCGGCGCTGCCTGGGACGGCGACGGATTCTATTACAGCGCCTATCCCCGCCCCGAGGCCGGCAAGGAATTCAGCAATGCCAACGAATACCACACGGTCTACTACCACCGCCTCGGCACACCTCAGAGCCAAGACACCATGGCATTCGAGAACCGCAACGAGCCCCTGCACTTCCATTCTGTAGACGTCACCGACGACGGCCGCTACCTCCTGATTATGGGCGGCGGACAGGGATTCGGCAACTCGCTGTATGTCAAAGACCTCAAGGCAAAAGATGCCAAATGGATCAACATAGAGCCTTCGCAGGAATACAGCCTCAACGTTGTGAGCACCACTCCCGACGGACATCTGCTGGTATTCACATCAATTGACGCCCCCTGCAACAGACTGGTGGAAATCGACCCCGCAAATCCCGCGCGCGAGAACTGGCGCGAAATCATACCCGAGGACAAGAACGCCGTGCTCACCGCCGTATATCCATCGCAAGGCAAGCTCATCGCCCTCTATGACCGCGACGCCGCCAACCACGCCACGGTGTTCAACACCGACGGCACGGGAGCCGTGGAAATCAAATTCCCCACCTACGGCGCTGCGGCATTCTCCACCTCGCGCAAGAGCCCCGAGGTATATTATGCCTTCTCGTCGTTCACCTACCCCTCGGCCATCTACTCCTACGACATGGCCACAGGCGACAGCCAGCTCGTCCACACTACCGACGTAGACGGCCTGCGCTCCGACGACTACATCACCGAACAGGTGTTCTACACCTCGAAGGACGGCACACGCGTGCCCATGTTCATCACCTATAAGAAAGGCCTGAAAAAAGACGGCACCAACCCCGTTTACCTCTACGGCTACGGCGGCTTCAACGTGACGCTCAATCCCGGCTTCTCGCCCTCGCGCATGTTTTGGCTCGAGAACGGCGGCATCTATGCCCAGGCCAACCTCCGCGGCGGCGCCGAATACGGCGAAAAATGGCACGAAGCGGGCACGAAGATGAACAAGCAGAATGTCTTTGACGACTTCATCTCGGCCGGCGAATACATGATCTCGCAGGGCTGGACCACTCCCGAACTGCTCACCATCGAGGGCGGCTCTAACGGCGGCCTGCTCGTGGGCGCATGCGTCAATCAGCGTCCCGACCTTTTCCGCGTGGCCATACCCCGCGTGGGCGTCATGGACATGATGCGCTACCACCTGTTCACAATCGGCTGGAACTGGGCCAGCGACTACGGCACGGCCGACGATTCGCCCGAGATGGCCGCATACCTGCTGGGCTACTCGCCTCTGCACACCATCAAGAACGACGGCACACGCTATCCGTCGATTCTCGTCACCACCGCCGACCATGACGACCGCGTGGTGCCCGCCCACTCGTTCAAATATGCCGCCGCGCTCCAGGCTGCCGATACCGGCGACCGTCCTAAGCTCATCCGCATCGACTCCAAGGCCGGACACGGCGCCGGAAAGCCCGTGGGCAAGGTCATTGACGAATGGACCGACATCTACTCGTTCATCCTCCACAACCTCGGCCGCACACCCGTAAAATGATATCAGGCCACATATCGCGAGCCGTGGCCGCGGCATTCCTCGCCGTGGCCACGGCCTCGTGTTTCACAGGTATAGAAAGCACCCCGCGCATCACCGGCAACGACGTGAAGGAACGCAACGCGGGCATGACGGCCGAGCAGGCCTTCGCGTCGCGCATCGTGTCGCAGGCCCCTTCGTCGTGGACACCGGGCAAGAAATGGACCGTGGCTGACAGCCGCATCGGCATGATTTTCACATCGGCCTCGTCAATCACTACCCCGGCGCCCGGCACCGTCCTCACCCTCGAGCAGGTGAGGCCCGTGGTAACCGTAACAGGCGAAAACGCCATGGAAATCGTGCTGTCGGCTCCCGGCGGAGCCGTGCTCTATTACCGTACCGACTTATCCGAACGCGACTGGGCCGAACGCCCCTCGTTGCCCATCCCATTCGCCATAGAGATGAGTGCCGTTGAAACCGCCGACTCGCTCATGAGAGGCAATACGTACTACATCACCACTCCCATATGGTATGATGCCGGAACGCACGCAGTGGAGGGCCTGCGCCACATACCCGTAAGAATCGAGGGCGTGGCCGCGGGCACCGAGCGCTATCCCATGCAGGTGGCCTTCACCCCGCTCGCCGGCCCGGCCACGGATACACGTTATATCTACATGACCTACGGCCCCTACAGCTCGGCCACACGCAATTTCGACCAACTGTTCTCATTCGAGAATCCTCGCAAATCATATCCCCGCATCCAGGACGCCACCTGGGACAGAATCATCCACTCGCAGGTAGCCGAAGGCATGACGCGCGACGAATGTCGCCTCGCCCTGGGCGCGCCGTCGTCAATCGACCGCGGAGCCACACGAGGCTACGAACTGGAGCGGTGGAGCTATGACAACGGCGTCTACCTGCTGTTTGAGGACGGACTGTTAACACGTTTCCGCAAATGAAAATCAATTTCTTAGGTACAGGCACCTCTACCGGCGTGCCGCAGATAGGTTGCCACTGCCCCACATGTGAATCAGCCGACCCCGAAGACCGTCGCCTGCGCGCGTCGGCCATCGTGACACTGCCCGGAGGCGGCAATATACTCATCGACTGCGGCCCCGACTTCAGGCAGCAGATACTCGCCGCCGGCGCGCCCCCGCTCGAGGCCCTGCTGATAACCCACAGCCACTATGACCACGTGGGCGGCATCGACGACCTGCGCCCCTATTGCAAGGACGGCCGCCACTTTCCCACCTACTGCTCGCCCGACGTGGCCGACGACCTCCATGCGCGCAATCCATGGTCGTTCGCCACGAAGCTGTATCCCGGCGTCCCCACGTTCGAGATTCATACCGTCGAGCCCGGAAAGCCCTTCGAGATCGGCGGCACCGTCATAGAGCCGCTGCGCGTCATGCATGCCCGCCTTCCCATCCTCGGATACAGAATCGGCGACAGACTGGCGTATATCACCGACTGCAAGACCATGCCCGACGAGACCGTGGCCCGTCTGCACGGCATCGACACCCTTGTCATAAACGCATTGAGACATACGCCCCACATGTCGCACCTGTCTCTCGAAGAAGCCCTTGCGCTCATCGAAAAAATAGCGCCCCGCCGGGCGTTCCTCACCCACATCAGCCACGACATGGGCATGGCCTCTACCGTCAAGCTGCCCTGCGGCATACAGCTGGCCCACGACAGACTGACGGTGGATATTTGAACTTTTGACCATACCGCGCGTTTTATTGAATAGAAATCATTAAAAATTCAATATTATGCGCGTAACATATCTAACTCATAGCGGCTTCATGGTGGAGACCGGCGACGTTATCATGGTCTTCGACTATTTCCGCGACCCGTCGCACTCCGTTGTAAAGACTCTCGAAAAACAGCCCGCCAAGCCGGTTGTATTCTTTGTAAGCCACAGACATCCCGACCATTACAACCCCGATATTTTCAATCTGGCACAGAACCACAAGCGCGTGTACGTGCTGTCAAACGATGTCGAGGCCCGCGACACCAATTCGCGCCTCGCTATCCAGGGCATGAGCGCCGGCGACGCCGTGGAAGACCTTCCCGGCGGCCTCAGCGTGAAGGCTTATCCCTCTACCGACGAGGGCGTCAGCTTTATGGTGACCACTAAAGACGGCCGTAAATTATTCCACGCAGGCGACCTCAACCTGTGGCACTGGAAAGAAGTTTCAACCGACAGGGAGGTTGAGCGCGCCACGATGGAATTCCGCAAGGCCCTGCGCGAGATTGCCGATGAAAATCCCGCAGTCGACGTAGCCTTCTTCCCCGTCGATGTCCGTCAGGGCAAGGACTTCGCCGCGGGCGCCGTGGAATTTGTCGAAGCCGTCAAGACCACGGATTTCTTCCCCATGCACTTCGACGGCGACAGCCACGTGGCATGCGACTTCGGCGTATATCCCTTCCATACTCAGGTAAGCACCAAGTTCCACTGCATGCACGACCCCGGCCAGTCAATCGACCTCACCGAGGTGCCGAAGCAGTCGAAAATAAGCCTCTGAGGCTTCATGAAAATATCATACCCTACAAATGCCGTGCCGCCATATTTGGCAACGGCATTTTTTTGTTGTAACTTTGTCTGCTGAAACATAACCTACATGAAAGAATTTGTTATTAGTCAGGAATCTTCAGAACGCGCGGTGCTCGTGGGTCTCGTCAACGAGCGCCAGGACGAAAGCCGTGTGAAGGAATATCTCGACGAGCTCGCTTTTCTGGCCGACACGGCCGGCGCCGTGACGGTAAAACGTTTCACACAGCGCCTCGACTATCCCAACCCGCGCACATTCGTGGGCAAGGGCAAGCTGGAGGAAATCAAGCAGTTTGTGGACGAAAACGACATAGGCATGGTCATATTCGATGACGACCTCACGCCCAAGCAGGTGTCCAACATCGAGCGTGAGCTGAAAATAAAGATACTCGACCGCACGAGCCTCATCCTCGACATCTTCGCCCGCAGGGCACAGACCGCCCATGCCAAGACACAGGTGGAGCTGGCCCAGTACCAGTACCTGCTGCCGAGGCTCACACGTCTGTGGACCCACCTTGAACGTCAGCGCGGCGGTATTGGCATGCGCGGCCCGGGCGAGACACAGATCGAGACAGACCGCCGTATAATCCTCGACAAGATTGCGCGCCTCAAGGAGGAATTGCGCTCGATAGACAAGCAGAAATCCATCCAGCGCAAAAACCGCGGAAAACTTACCCGCGTGGCCCTCGTGGGATATACCAACGTGGGCAAGTCCACGCTCATGAACCTGCTGAGCAAGAGCGACGTTTTCGCCGAGAACAAGCTGTTCGCGACGCTCGACACCACCGTGCGCAAGGTGGTGATTGACAATCTGCCTTTCCTGCTGTCCGATACCGTAGGATTCATCCGCAAGCTCCCCACCGGCCTCATCGAGTCGTTCAAATCCACCCTCGACGAGGTGCGCGAGGCCGATATTCTCGTCCATGTCGTGGATATCTCCCACCCCAACTTTGAGGAACAGATCGACGTCGTGGACAGCACGCTGCGCGAGGTGTGCGGAGGCGTCGACAAGCCCATCATACTTGTTTTCAACAAAATCGACGCATTCACATATAAGCCCAAGGACGCCGACGACCTCACCCCCGTTACCCGCGAGAACCTGTCGCTCGACGAGCTCAAGGCCACGTGGATGGCCCGCATGAAGGACAATTGCGTCTTCGTGTCGGCCCGCACCGGCAAAAACATCGACGAGCTCAAGGAAAAGCTCTACGAGATGGCCAAGCAGATACATCTCACCCGCTTCCCCTATAACGACCTTCTCTATCAGACCTACGAAGAGGAATGAACCCGCGGCTTGGCACCGGCACGTCGCGGCGCGTGATATACTATGCGGCCGTGGCGGTCACGGTGGTCGGCCTGGCGGTGATGTTCGCGCTATATCCCTATGCCTTCGACGACTATGCGTACATGGGTTCGCTGGGCATTACATCCGGCGGCCTGCCTGACATCATTGACATTGACCACCTGAAACGCAATATCGCCTATCGGTTCTACTGCGACAACCTGCGCCTTGCCAACATGACCGCCATATTCGTGCTGGCATGGCCGAAATGGCTTTCCGCCGTTGTTTCGGCCCTGCTTACCGGCGCGGCGCTTCTGCTGTCGGCCCGGGCCGCAAGGCTGCGCGACACGGCATGCGGCTCCATGGCCCTGTTGTGCGCCATGTTCATGGCACTGCTTCCGTGGTACGACTCGATAGCCGCCGTGGACTATCAGCTCAACTATGTGTGGGGAACCGCCCTGTGGGCGCTCGCCACATATCTGTTTCTGCGCCCCGGGCGCCTTCCGTGGATCGCAGCCATTGCCGTCGGCCTTGTCTTCGGCGTGTGGCATGAAGGCCTTTCGGGACCGGCTCTCGCGGGTCTCGGCCTGCTGTGGCTGTGCCGCAAGGACTATCGCACTGCCTCGCGCACGTTCATGCTCATCTGTCTCGCTACGGGCATCTTCGTCCTGGCGGCCGTGCCAGGTACAAAGGCCCGCATGGGGCTGCAGTCCTCGCCTTTCGAGCCGTACAATCTTGTGAGGACAGCCATAGCGCTGCTGCCCGTATGGATATTCGCCGCAACAGCCGTAGTGGCGGCCGTGAGCGGACGCAAGCCATGGAAATCGCCGGTATTCATTGCCATGACGGGCATGTGCCTGGGCGGCATAGCCGTGAAATTTGTGGGCGACGACATGCGTGCCGCATGGGGCGCCGACCTCGCCGGATGCCTCGGCACGGTATGGATGATTGCCGACACCGCGGGCCGCAATATCTCCCGCAAGGTATCGTCGACGGTGGCCGTCGTGCTCGTGGCGCTGACAGGGACACACCTCGCCACAGCCTGCGCGCTCGCCTTCGACGCCCGCGATGAATACAGGGCCGTCACGACACATCAGATCTCCGGCAACACCTCCGACGTACTTTACCTCGACATCAAATCGCCCGTCACGGTGCCCTTCATCGCTTTGGGAAAGCCACTGTGGTCAATGTGGCGCTGGACTCCCTATGCAAAATATTTCGGCATAGACGAATCGCGCATAAAGTCCACTGTAATTTGCCCGCCTCAGCTGCGGCGCTTCACCCCTGCCATGAGCTCACGCACCCTTCCGGGCGGCATAATGGAGGCCGACGGACATTTCGTCAGGCTTCACGACGCCACAGACACCGTCCCGTTCATAGAGGAATATATCCTCGAGACACCGCTCTTCGCCGAGCCGGTGCCTGTAAAGTCATTCCCCTTCCGCTCCGAAGCCGACGGTGTTTTATACGACTATCTGTTCCCGGCCCTCGCGCCGCCCTATCTGCGGCCCGTCACCGGCCTCGTCCCCACGGGACGCAAGCTTGACTGAGCAAGGCTACCGGGAAAGTCAAGGGGGCGCGCGGATTCATTACCGTGCGCCCCCTTGCTATAGGGATATACGTGATATTTTACTTGACAATGACTTTAGAGGCGTTGCCGTCGACAATCACTACATAGATGCCGGGCTGCAGATTGTCAAGACCCACCGAGAGGCCCGCGAGGGTGTAGACGGCAGCCGAGTTGTACTCGCCTTCGATGACTACACGGCCCTCGGCGCCATATACACGGCAGAGTGAGCTGTCTGTATCGATGTCTTCCACCGCAGCCACATTGGTGGTGGCATACACGGCGTAGGCGCCCGCAGGCAGTACGACGCCCGATGCGGTGGCGCGGGGCGATGTGCCGTAGCTGGCAGATACAAGCTTATACTTGCTTCCGGAAAGGTTGACCGATGTGCCTACGGTAGCCTCGGCGGAGGGAGAGGGGTTGATGACCAGGTGAATCTCCTTATTGCCCTTTACGAGCGAGAGAGTGCGCTTAGTCCAGTCGGCCAGGCTTACAGTGGCGTTTACGTCCTGTCCGAACATGTCGGGATTGGCAAGGCGCAGGTTGCACAGCTCGCTGTAGCTGTTCTTGAGGCCGGCACGGTCGGCGTCGTCGAGATATTTCCAGATTACCTTTTTAGGCGATGTATCGTTGCCGCCGTTGGCGTCCTTGGTGGTCTGGTCGGCGCCAAGTTCCTGGAACTGCCATATCATGTGGGGGCCGGGGACAAGAATCATCTGCGCGGCCACCGAGCCGAGTCGGCGCATCTGTGCGGGGATGTCGCCCTTCACGCCGTCGGCGCCCCATTTGGTCTGCTTGTAGCCCATGCGTTCCTCGTCGTGGCTTTCGGCATAGCTGACAGTAGAGCCCCATGTGCGGCTGTTGAGAGTGGACATGAAGGTATTGAGCGATGCGCCGGAATTATAGCCCATGGCAAACTGGCAGGAAGCATAGTTGATGTTGGCCCAGTTGAGCTGACCGTCTTCGGCCATCTTGTTCTCCTCAAGATTTCCGGCGAGGTTCTCGTTGATGTGGATGCCGTCGGGTTTCACCGATTTAATTACGGCGTGCAGACGCTTCATGTTGTCGACACGGCTCTGATTGAAGGCTTCAGTGCCGCCTCCGTACGAGTCGTTGTTGCCGAGGCCCTTCACGAGGTCGAAACGGAAACCGTCCACGTTGTACTCGGTGAGCCAGTAGCGCAGACAGTCGGCCCATTGCTGCTGTACCAGCGCGTTGCCCTGGTTCCAGTCATTGAGCACGCTGTAGGCGTGGGGAGCGTTGGCGTTGAAGAACGGATTGGCCTTGATGTCATACATGTGATACCAGGGATGGAGACCGTCGGCCTGGTTGAACACAATGTCGAGGATGACGGCAATGCCGTTGCGGTGGCACTCGTCGATGAAGTCCTTATAGTCCTCGGGCGAGCCGTAGGCCTTGTCGGGAGCGAAGTAGAAGTTGGTGTTATAGCCCCACGAGTTGTTGCCGTTGAATTCCATTATAGGCATCAGCTCCACGGCGTTGACGCCGAGCGACACGAGATAGGGAATCTTCTCCATGGCGGCGCGCACGGTGCCGTTGGCGTTGGCGCGGCCTTCAGTGCCGGTGAAGTCGCGGAACAGCATCTCATAGATAATGAGGTTGTGGTGTTCGGGAATCTTGAAGTCGCTCCACTTGTAGTCCTTATGCATATTGCCCCAGTAAACCGAAAGCATCACGTCGCTCATACGGTCGTAGGGATAGCGGGGACAGTCGGGCCAGATCTTGGCGTAGTCGAGATACTTGTCGTTATAGCAGTCGAGCACGAGACGGGCATAGGGATCGCCCACCTTGTATGTATTGTCGACGATGAAGTAATAGGGATATTTGGTATCGGCGTCGAGGCCCTTGACGGTGGTCCAGAAATAACGGTTGCCGTTGTAGTCCTGATATTTCATCACCCCGTCGGAATTGACAGCATAGTCGTTCCAGGAGCCCACAATGATGGCATTGGTCTTGCCCGGAGCTGCGATACAGAATGTAACGCTGCCATCAGCATTTGCCACGGGGCCCATCTTGGGAGTGCCGCCGGGATAGTTGGAGGCGGTGGAGTTGGCGGGAACGTATACCGACACCTTCTTGCTGAGGGTCGAGCCGGCCGAGTTCTTGGCAGTGGCCTCGAAGTCATACATACCGCCGGTGGCAAACTTATAGGTGGTGGTGAGCGATGTCACACCGCTCTTCGATGCCAGCTTGGTGCCGTTGACATTGATGGTGAGCTCGCAGGCTGTGGTGGCGCCTGCAGTGAGGGTGACACTCTCGCCCACGGCAGCGAGGCCGTCGGTGATGCTCGAGGTGAACGACATATTGAAGCCGTCTTCAAACACTTCATAGAATATGTCGCCGCCGCTCGAGGTCTTGCCTTCCTTCTTACAGTCGCCGGTGCGGAACACCATGGCGATTTTTTTCACCTGACGGCCGCCGGTGTCATTGAGGCCGAAGTATGTGTCGAAGTCGCCGATTACCAGCTCGTAGGTATTGGCGCTCTTGTAGGTGAGTTTGTATTTTTCGGAGTTGTCACCCCACTTGGCGGGGCCATACTTCCAGTCAGAGTCGCTTTTACTCTTTTCGGTTATAAGACCTATATGGGCATATATAGGCGTGGATGATGGCAGATTGGCAAGCCCCTTGTTAGATTCGGGTGCCGCCGCATGATAGGTCAGGACGATATTTTTGCTGCTGCGGGTCACCACATCGGGCGACGAGGTGATTATCTGCGCGTTGACGCCGATACAGGCAAAAATCATCAGAATCGTAATTAGTAAAGACTTTTTCATGGTGATTTTTATAAATGTGATAAGTTGTTTTCGGAGGGTAAAGTTACAAAAAATTAGTAAGTTGACGAAATTTCAGAAAATTCTCTCGTCTCATGCTCCGGCCACGGCCACCGTGAGTGCTTCGGGGTCGATATACGTGGATGCCATGCGCACGATAGTGTCGGGCGTGATGGCGGCGATGGCCTCGAGCTGACGGGCGAAATAGTCGGCCGGCGTACCCACGAGCATGCGGGTAATGTAATGGTCGATGGTGCCGAAAGCGTTGTCGGCGGCCGCAGCGAGCGCGGTCCAGGCATGGAGTTTCAGCCTCTCCAGCTCCCGTCCTCGCGGAGGGTCGGTTCTGAGGGCTTTTATCTCGGCCACGGTCTCGGCTATTACCTGCTCCACGTAGGCTGCGTCGGCTTGGGCGTTGATTTCCATATACGCGCCCTCGCGGCTGCCGAGCAGAGCGGCGCCTATGCCGTAGGTGAGGCCTTTTTCCTCGCGGATATTGGCCATGAGGCGCGAGCCGAAATAGCCGCCGAGGGCCATGACGGTGAGGCGCAGAGGTATGTAATCGGGATTGTCGCGCCCGGGCATGGGCATCACCATCGACAGGGCGGCCTGCATGGCGCCCTCTACCTCTATCTTTATGCGCTCGGGGCGTCCCGGAGCGAATGGCTCGATACATATCGGGGAGGCATCGGTGGCGGGGAGCGATTCGAGGAACGACACTACCCTGTCGATATCGGCATCGGCGAGCGCTCCACCGAGATAGGCGTGTTTGCGGGCACGCAGCATGCCGGCGTAGCAATCGGCGCAGAGTTGCGGCGTCACTGCCATGAAATCCTCGGGCGACGACACGCGCGAGGCGGGATGCGACGGCCCCTGCACCACGGCATGTGCCGCCTCCGACGCCCGCACACTCACCTTGGCGAGCTGCATGGCCCTGGCCGAGGCAGCCTTAGCCGCCACCATCTCCACGGTGCGCGGAGTGAACACGGCACCCGTGGCTATCTCGCGCGCCACAGGCAGCACGGCATCCATTTTGGAATTGAGCATCACCAGTTCGAGGCCGGTGAAATGGTCGGCATTGCGTGTGCCCAGCCGCGCTCCGTTAAAGTCGATAATGTCTGCTATGCGCTCGCCGGAAAGTCCGGCGGTCTCCTCGCGCATGGCCTCGGCGCCCACCGATGCCACGGCGGGCGCGGGAGAATCCATGGCGCCACCTTCCCAAAAGAGGATAAAGCGCGATATGGGCTGGTCGCCGGAATTCACGACATGCAGGTCTATGCCATTGTCGAGGGCAATGACGCTCTCGGGCGCCAAATTGATGTCGCCGGTTGAGTGTACGCGCGGCGCTTTGGTGCGGTCAAGGCTCATTTATTCAGGAATAATTCTGCGTTACGTAAATCTTCGGGAGTGTCTATTCCGATAGTGTTGCAACCGGTTACGGCTGTGCGGATTCTGTAGCCGGCCTGGAGCCATCTCAGCTGTTCGAGGCTCTCGGCTGTCTCGAGGGGCGAGCGCGGCAAATCCACCACACGGGCCAGCACCTCGGCGCGGAAGGCATAAATGCCTACATGCGTATAATATACGTGTCGGCCAAGCCACTCGGAAGGCTCGGCGCCTCGCACATACGGGATGGCCTGACGCGAGAAATAAAGGGCGTTCATCATGTCGTCGATCACCACCTTTGGCTTGTTGGGGTCGAACAGGTCGGATTCTGACACATTGCCGTCGGCCGACGAGCGCACCAGCGTGGCGATGTCCACGTCTTCGTCTGCAAAACAGTCGCGCAGGGCCAATACCTGCGAGGGAGCGATGAACGGCTCGTCGCCCTGCACGTTGATTACGATTTCGGCGTCGCTGCCGCTCTTGACATATGCCTCGTGGCAGCGGTCGGTGCCGCTGCAATGATCGGGCGAGGTCATGACCGCACGGCCTCCGAAGGCTTCAACAGCCTCGAGGATGCGGGTGTCGTCGGTAGCCACGATGACGTTTTCACCGAGAGCTTCGGCGACACGGGTGTACACATGCTGTATCACGGGACGGCCTCCGAGCAGGGCCAGGGGCTTTCCGGGGAAACGGGTCGACGCATATCGCGCCGGGATTATTGCAATAGCTTTCATGCCTGGGATTTCTTTGTTTTTTCTTCTGTCACATATATCTGCGCGGCCTCATACCGCACCACTTTCACGTGTGCGTGGCGGTGGACAAACTCGCCGGTAGAGGTGGCGTCGTAGACTTCGCCGTCGATTTCGACTTTTCCGGCCGGACGCAGGTCGGTGACCGCCACGCCGGTCTTGCCCACCATCGACACGGGCGCCATGTCCACGCCCACAAAACCGTCGCGCACGGTGAGGTCGGTGGTAAGCGTGGCCACACGGCGCAGGAATTTAGGCCCGCGGCGCGAGGTGAGATACAGCACGGCCAGTATTGCCAGCAGCGTACCAGCGAACAGCACAAGCAGCTGCTCTTTCAGCGCTCCGAAGTCGAAGCCGGTGAGCGAGTCGATATGCAGCATGGCGCCCAGCAACGACGCCACGATGGCTATGATACCAATGATTCCCGCCACGCCGAAGCCCGGTATGACGAATATCTCGAGTACAAGCGCCACAACACCTATCAGGAAAAGAATCACCACCCACGGGGCCAGTGTGCCGCCCACCACCATGGGCATGAAATACAGCACGGCCGCAACGCTGGCCACCGCGCCGGCCACGCCGAGGCCGGGGGTATGCATTTCCATATATATACCGCCGAGAATCAGCATTATGAGCACGGCGCGCACGGCGGCCGAGGCAAAGAAGCCCATCAGGCGGTCGGTGAACGTGGGTTCATAATATGTCACCTGCGGCGACTCTATGTCAAGATCGGCAAAAATATCGTCGAGATTCGACGCCGCGCCGTCGGCAAGGCCGTTGGCGATAGCCTCGTCGGTAGTGAATGACACAGCCTTTTCGGGGCGTACCATATCGGCGGCCAGGGCGGGGTCGCGGCGCCAGCGGGCCACGGAATCGCCTTCGGGCACATATTTTCCGTGAGCCATGGCTGTGGAGCGCATGACACTGCTCCAGTAGCTCTGATACTTGGTAGGCATGGCTTCGCCGCTGCCGTTGACCACCGTAGCGGCGCCTATGCTCGAGCCGGGGGCCATGTAGGCCGAGTCGCACGCCAGGGCAATCAGAGCGCCGGCCGACGCGGCGTTATGGTCGATGAACGCCACAGTGGGCACCCGCAGCTTCATCAGCGTAGTGCGGATTGAATCGGCCATGTCGACAGCGCCGCCGTAGGTATTGAGCCTCACGACGAAAAGATCGAAAGGCGGCTCGGCCTCGCGGACCTGCGACGCCGCACGCGACGTATTGCGCCAGGCTGTAGCGTCTATTTCCTCGTCAATGTCAAGCACCATGACGCGCCGGGCATGGGCCGGCTGCATTCCCGCCGCAATCAGCGAGACGGCCATAAGCAGAATGTGAATCAGCTTCATTTTCGCTTTTTACTGAAATATGATGGCGCAAGGCATGCGCCCGTGATTAGATAGATATAGTAGCTGAGTATGCGCCACAGAGTGGCTATGACCAGGGCGGCCGAGATGTCGCCGATAAGATCGCCGTAATAGTTGGTGAACAGCCATTCGCTGACACCGCTGCCGCCCGGAGTGGGGCTTATCATCAGCACTACCCACACCACAAACTGGCGGCCGAACACCAGCAGCCCCGAAGCCGCCGGCACAAAGCCCCAGAAAAGGGCGTTGACCACGAAATATCGTGAAAACCACGACAGTGTGGTAGCGCCGAACACCTCGAGCCACCAGCGGCGCGAACGGGTCTTGACCCAAGCCGAGGTGGCGCGCATATTGGCCATCATCTCAATGGCTCCGGTCTGCCAGCGTTTAAGCAGGCGGCGGGAGAAAAGCCACACCACGGCCTTCTCGAGCCACTGCGGACGGGCCAGGATGCCCGTGAAAAGTATCGCAGTCCATATCACAATGCCTGCGTAGACCACCCAGAACACCACCTCGACACTGTTGAGAAACAGTCCGTCGGAACGCACGCCGAAAAGCTCTCCGACGGGCAATATCATGACAAGCACGGGGCAGAAGACCACGAAGAACAGCTCGTCGAGGAACAAGGTGGTGAGTGTCAGCGTAGTGGCACGCCCCACATCCACCCCTTCGCGGTTTAGATAGAATATGGCCAGGGCGCTGCCGCCCACGGCCGAGGGGGTGATGGCCGAGGTGAACGCACACATTATGTCGACGCGAATCGCGCGCCGCCACGACAGCATGCGGTCGGTGATAACACGGAAGCGCCAGGCCAGCCCGAAATCGCGCCCGGCCACAAAGACCAGCGCCAGCGCTATGGCAAACACCGTGCGCACCCCGAAGTCCATGGCATGCCATGCCGCGGGATTGAAATCGTCGATAAAGAGCCACACCACCACACCCACACCTATCAGGGCGGGAATGACGGCCTTGAGCAACGTCGATTTCAGCGTTTTGTCCATCAGAGACTCGCGAGGGCGTTGATTATAGCCTCGGCGGCGGCCACGGGATCGGGAGCGTCGGTTATCGTACGCCCTACAGCCACACCGCTGCAGCCGTCGGCCATGGCTTCGAGCACGCCTGCGGCGTCAAAGTCGCCTTCGGCCACCACGGGGACGGTGTTGCCGGCGGCGGCCGCCGCGTCGACGAATGCCTTGCGTGCCTCGCGCGGGAAGCCGGCGGGAAGAGTGGCGAAGTCTATATCGGCTGCGGCCAGCGCCGGAAGCGCCGACACATCGGCTGTCTCCACGCCTATCACGGCCTCGGGGCCGAGGTCCTCGCGAAGCGCCGCGGGCGACATGGCGGGATTGTCAATGAAAAAACGTGCGCCGAGACGTACGCCATGCAGCCCGAGGTCGCGGGCCAGGGCCGGGCGGTCGTCGACGGTGAGGAACACCGAAGCCTCACGGCACATGTCAACCACGTCGGGCGCCACAGCCTCGCGCACGGCGGCATCATCCATATCGGGCAGGTGCAGGGATATCCACATGCACCCCGCCTCGATGGCCATCTGTGCCAGCTCGGCCACGGAATAACGGTCCGAACGGGTCAATATATATTGCAGCATAATTGTAGTTAGTGTAAGATTAAAAGTTATGCAAAGATACAAACTTTTACAAATAAGTTCGTATCTTTGTTCGCCATAATTACATTCCCTGTCATGAAACCGGACATTACCATAATCATTCCCGTGTACAACCGCGCCGCGATTGTCGAGCGCACCCTGCGCTCGGTGGAGGCCCAGACATGGCGGCCGCTGCGCGTCGTGCTCGTAGACAACGCGTCTACCGACGACACGCTCCGCGTGCTTGAAGACTGGAAAAGCCGTGTGGAAACGCCGGATTTCAAAGTGGATATTCTGGAAGAAACGCATCCCGGCGCCGCGGCGGCGCGCAATAAAGGCCTGGCGGCGACAGACAGCAAGTGGACTATGTTCTTCGACTCTGACGACGTGATGCTCCCCCGCCACGTGGAGCGGGCCATGAAAGCCGCCGAGAGCCATCCCGAGGCGGAGGTGATAGGCTGGAGCCGCATTATAAATTTTCTCGACGGATCATCGGTACGCCGTGAGTTCATGACTTCTGATGCGATATACAACAATATCATGCATTCCACCATGTCGACTTTGACATATATGGCAAGGACAGAAATATTCCGTCTTGCGGGAGGCTGGGCCGAGGATGTATCGATGGTCGACGACGTGGTGCTGGGCCACCGCATCCTGTCCAAGGATCCGAAGCTTTTCAAAATAAGCGGAAAGCCCACGGTCGTGGTTTACGAGAGCGCCGCATCCATCACAAACACCAGCAATCTGCGACAGGCCGTAAGGGCTTACTATATTATCCGCGACAGCCTGCCCGACCGCCAAAAGCCCTGGATTGACTTCAGGTGCATACTTTACGCCACCACCACGGGGCGGAACGACCCTGAGGCGCCCGCATTTATAGAGCGGCAGCTTGCCGAGACTCCCCTGCCCCGCCGGCTGCTGTGGCGGCTGCTGCAGAAATACACGGCCCGCGGCGGCCGCGGAGCCGCGCGCATCTACCGCTTATTCAGCCATTGACGGCATTTCGAGCAGCTCGGTAGCCGGGAAATGCCGCGACAGATAACGGCGGATGAAGCCGAGGGTGTCGGCGGCAATCACGGCATCGCTGTCAAAGTGCTTGTTATATATCACATACGGCAACTCGAGTCCTCGCGCCGCAATAGCCTCGAGCGACAGCAGGGTGTGATTGATTGAGCCGAGAACGCCGTTGGTGACGAGCACCACGGGCAGATGCCGCGTTGCGGGATAATCGATGGTGAGGAAGTCGTCGGTAAAGGGTACCATCAGGCCGCCGGCGCCTTCGATGATGACTACGTCGTAGCGCGACGCCAGCAGTTCGCGGCTACGGTCAATGAGGCTCACGTCGATGTCGCGTCCGTCAATCCGCGCCGCAAGCTGTGCCGACGCGGGATAGGTGAAAATTATAGGCGCAGTGGTATGGTCTATGTCCTCGGGCAACAGCGGACTGCCTGTAAGGCGACGGTGTTCCAGAATATCCTCCGAATCGCCCGTGCAGCCTGTCTGTATGAATTTCTGTGTTATCACGGAGCGGCCCTCGTCCATGAATTTGCGGGCGAGAAACGCTGTGGCGTATGTCTTGCCGGCATCCGTGTCGATGCCTGTCAGGAAGTATGTGGCCTTGTTGTTCATTTCTTTTTAAGGATAAGTATCAATGGCTTGTATGTCAGATGGTATCGACCGTCGAGCATCATGGGATAGCGCGCCATGATGGTGCGGGCGTCCACCGTGCCGCGCGACGACCGCGACAGGGCGTTCACGCCCGTTAGCTTCAGGTGGCGCAATACATCGAGCGGTGTGGCGAAGTCGAGGTCGCGTTCATATTCTATTACATCCGCCACCTCAAACACCTCCGCGGCCATCCGCTGCCACGCGGCGGCTGTGGGCAGCGGCAGGGCATTGCCGGTAATGTCGGAAATCTGATGCATGTTGCCGCGCACGTATGTGGTGATGAACGCGTATGCCCCCGGGCGCATGGCACGGTGACAGTCACGGAAAAACTTGGCGGGCGAATTGAACCACTGTATCGTCGAGGCCGAGAACACGGCGTCGACACTCTGCGGAATCAGGCGCGCCACGGCCAGCTCGGCGTCGCAATTGACAAATTCATAATCGCGGCCCGGCGGAAGCGCGGGCATGGGCGCGGAAATATCCCAGATGAGAAAGCGGGCACGGTCTATCAGCGATGCCACGGCGCGCGTGAGCATCCCCGAGCCGCTGCCTATCTCAAGTACGGTATTGCGGGCGGCCATCACCTCGCGGTCGAGATTCAGCTCGCGCATACGGGCCATCAGACGCTCCACCACGTCAATCTGTACGGCGGCATGGTCGTTATACGTTGACGTACCGGCCGAGAACCTACTGCTTACCAGCGCCTTGTCTATAAAATATGTGTCGACTATACGACTGAAGTCGAAAAAGTGGCCTCCGTCTGCGACGGCCACCTCGACACCCTCGCGCCGCCAGGCGGCACACTGGTTGTCGAAGGGGAATATGCGGTCTTCGCGGGCGGCCACGGCCACGTCCCAGCGCATTGCCGTGGGGCTGTGCAGCAGACGGCGGTCGGCAATGGCCTGCAGCTCGTCGCGCAGCTCGTCAACCCCGCGGGCGGGCCTGTGCGCCTCAAACAGCGCATAGTCTTCGCGGGAGGCACACATGCGCCGGAAAAATTTGCGCAAAGTCACATCCGACAGCCCCCTCAGGGTGCCCTCGAATATGTCTACGGGGATGCCGTAGCGGTCGTCGACGGGGCACATGGTGCCGTTGACCGCCACGCGGCATGTAATCTTATAATCTATAGCCTGCACGGTTTCGGAAGCCGCATACACTCCCATCGACCATGCCAGCAGGCATATCTCCTCATAATCCTGCACGCAGGCCCAGTCGATATGGAACGAGCGGTAGTCCCATACCACCATGACGTCGTAGCCCGGACGGCGCAGGCCGCCCAGGACATTGTCGTCCATCCCCCACCCCGCGAATACGAGCAGCAAGCGGGTAGAGCCCTCGGTGTGTACAAGTTTATGTTTCATCGCGGCTATTACGGGATTATGGATTTCAGAATATCGGCAAGGCCGTCGATTTCCTCAGGCCTGATCGAGGCCGAAAGCGAGAAGCGCAGGCGCTCGGTACCGGGCGGCACGGTGGGTGTGCGGATAGGCAGCACCTTATAGCCGCCTTCGAGCAGCGTGCGCGACATGGCCACGGCTCCGTCGGCCGAGCCTACGATAAGCGGGCGTATATGCGACGGTTCGCCGCCGGGGACTATCGCGGCAAGGCGCGCCGCAAGGTCGGCGAGTGCCTGTCGGGCCGTATCGGCGCCGAGGGAGTGGCGCCACACGTGGCGGCTCCACATTATCTGCGCGGGAGGCAGGGCGGTGGAGAAAATCAGCGACCGCGCCTTGTTTATCAGATAGCTCTTTACCGCCGGCGACACCACGGCATAGGCGCCCATCGAGGCAAGGGCCTTGCCCAGCGTACCCACGATTATGTCTACATCGTCTATGACGCCGGCGCGGGCTACCTCGCCCAGGCCGCCGGGGCCGCAGACGCCCACTGCATGGGCCTCGTCGACATAAAGCATCATGCCGGGACGGCTGCGCTTCAACGCGGCGAGCGCCGCAAGGTCGGCTCTGTCGCCGTCCATGCTGTAGACGCTCTCCACTATCACCAGCACACAGGCATAGTCCTTTCCGCGGGTTTGCAGCAGGCGCTCGAGGTGGCGCATGTCATTGTGGGCAAAGCGCGCGAACGGCGCTCCCGACAGGCGTATGCCGTCGATTATGGAGGCATGCACGAGACGGTCGGCCAGGATAAGCGTATTCTTGTCGGCAAGCGACGACACGAGGCCCGTATTGGCATGATAGCCGCTGTTGAACAGCAACGCGTCGCGGCCATGGCCGTAAGCCTCGGCAAGGTCGGCCTCAAAGCCGGCATATTGCCGCTGGCATCCAGCCAGCAGGCGCGAGGCCGACGACGACATCATCAGCCCGGCTGTATCGCAAGAGTCGAAAAAGCTCTCGCGCAGGGCCGTATCGGCTGCCAGGCCCAGATAATCGTTGGACGACAGGTCGACTACGCCCGCCGCGGTATCGGACGGAAGCCGCCGCAGGTTTCCCGACGCTTCAAGACGTGCGAGCTCGCTTTCAATTTCCATATCCCGGCAATTCTTCTACAAGGGCCAGCATCTCGGTCATGAGTTTTTTCAGCTGACTGTCAGATATCACATAGGGAGGCATGATATAGACATTCCGTCCGAACGGACGTATCCACACGCCGCGCTCCACACAGCGCTTCTGGAACTCGCCCACATCCACGGGGCGCTCTACCTCTATCACGCCTATCGAGCCGAGCACGCGCACATCGGTGACTCCCGGAATATCGCGGGCGGGGGCGAGGCCTTCCTTCATCATCTTCTCGAGGGCGGCGACGCGCGCGGCCATGTCCTGCCCGCGGAGCATCTTCAACGATTCCACGGCTATCGCGCAGGCCAGCGGATTGGCCATGAACGTGGGGCCGTGCATCAGCACGCCGGCCTCGCCGCGCGATATGGTATCGGCCACCTCGCGGGTGGTGAGCACGGCGCTCATCGTGAGATATCCGGCCGTAAGGCCCTTGCCGATACACATTATATCGGGGTCCACGCCGGCCCATTCGGCCGCAAAGAATCTGCCGGTACGCCAGAAGCCGGTGGCTATCTCGTCGAAAATCAGCAATATGCCGTAGCGGTCGCAGAGCGCGCGCAGACGGCGCAGATATTCGGGATGGTAAAACCACATGCCGCCCGCTCCCTGCACCACAGGCTCCAGGATAAACGCGGCAAGCTCGGCGGCGTGCCGCTCAAACAGGCGCTCCACCGGCTCTATGTCGGCCTCGTTCCACTCTCCGCCGAAGCGCGAGCGCGGCTGAGGCACGAAAAACCGCACCGGCAGCGACGGCCCGAAGGCGCCGTGCATTCCCGTGACGGGGTCACAGACGCTCATGGCATTCCACGTGTCGCCGTGATAGCCCGAGCGGATAGTGGCGAAATTTGACTTGTCATGATTTCCCGACGCCGAGATGGAGGCCTGGACAGCCATCTTCATGGCCACCTCGACAGCCACCGATCCCGAGTCGGCATAAAATATATTGTTCATCGAGCGCGGCGCCACCTCGAGAAGCATCTTGCCCAGCTCGATGGCCGGCCCGTGGGTGAATCCGCCAAACATCACATGGCTCATCCTGTCGATCTGAGCCTTCGCGGCGGCGTTGAGCCGCGGATGGTTATAACCGTGGATGACACACCACCACGACGACATGCCGTCGATGAGTTCGCGGCCGTCGGCGAGCGTAATAACTGCGCCATCAGCACGTTCCACCTTATAAGTGGGCAACGGATTGATGGTCGACGTATATGGATGCCACAAGTGTTCGCGGTCCCAATTGTCTTGCACTGTAGATTTCATGCGGCAAAGTTACTTTTTTTTTGTAATTCTCCGCGATATAAAACGGGAAAAACGGGGATAAAACTAAATGCAAGCAAATAAACAGATTAGCAAGAGGCTGGTTTTCCGCGATTTGCCTGCAAATGGGGCGATTTTCTCAAAAAGTACACCTTTTGTACCCTGTTTCAAGAACATTCGGGATATGTGAAGTGTTAAGGACTGTAAACGGCGATTTTCAAAATCTTATGACCCCGCTTATCTTTGCGGAAAATTCATGATTTATGGCAAAAATAGAAAATCGCAAGAAACAGAATCCCAAGCTCCAACAGTCCGAGTTGAGCGACGGACGCGCTAGCCTCTATCTGGAATACTATATAGGAAGAACCGAGACTCCCGTGCTTGACGAGAACGGTGAGCAGGTGTTCTACA
>CAYNXG010000014.1:0-29025 GCA_964401095.1 uncultured Bacteroides sp. | reverse complement strand
CCCGCACGTGCCGAGCTGGCCGAGGCCATCGAGAACACAACCTTCCACACACCCCGCTGCCCCGTATATCAGAACGTAGACGCCGCTCCCCACACCGACGCCGACGAAATCAAGGCCAACCTCGTGGCACAGCTTACCGCTCCCG
This sequence comes from uncultured Bacteroides sp., assembly GCA_964401095.1. Classification (GTDB taxonomy): domain Bacteria; phylum Bacteroidota; class Bacteroidia; order Bacteroidales; family Muribaculaceae; genus CAG-873. The sequence goes on along the minus strand of CAYNXG010000014.1, from coordinate 28,880 downwards.
TACGCTGGACCCAGTCGGTACAGCGCATGATTGCCGACGGCGCCGTAGAATTTATCGAATTCGGCCCCGGCAAGGTGCTTCAGGGCCTTATCGGCAAGATTGACCGCTCTGCCACCGTATCGGGCCGTCAATAATCACTGATAAAAAATATAGCTTTATAAAAAACTGTGTCGTACGCGTTTACAGTGCGGCACAGTTTTTTTATTTGAAATATTTCATAAAATTTTTCACCGGCCCTGTCACCTTTTCCGCCCTGTCTGTGTCTTACATACGAGACGCCTCAAGACAATAACAATTAACCCCCAAATACCCGTCAATATGTTTGCAGATCTAATTACAGACGTTATCAGCTTACTCATTCCTATCGGAATATGTGTAGTACTCCCCATCGTCATCGTATGGCTCTTTGTGAAATCCAGTATAAATGAGTCAAACAACAAGGCCAAAATCCTGCTGAAAGCTCTCGAGACAGACAACGGCGTCAACACCGACAAGCTGGCCGAAGCCATAGCAGGGCGCAGCCGGACACCCCGCGAAATCCTCAACCGCCGCCTTCTCTTCGGATGCATCATGTCGTTCATCGGCATAGCATCGTGCATAGCCTGCGTAGTCATGTGCGCGGCAGGCGAGTCGTTATTCAACTTTCCCGGCTTCCTCCTGCTTTTAGGCGCAGCATCGATTGCCATCGGTCTCGGATTCCTCGTGGTGTATTTCGTGACCCGCAAGCAGGTTGAAGACCATAAAGAATAACCAATGAACCGCGAACAATTCATCTCTAACGTAAAGAGCTCGCAAGGTTCGCTCCGGCGCTTCCTTACGGCTCTTTGCTGCGGCGATTCACAACTCGCGGACGATATTGCGCAGGAAACGTTCATCAAGGCATGGCTGTCTTACGAACAGCTTGAAAAGGCACAAAGCTTCAACGCCTGGATTTTCAGAATTGCCTACACCACATTCCTCAACCACAGGCGCTCGGAAAAACTTACAGTCGGCTACGACGAGGCCCGCACGGCGACCTCCGACAACCGCGCCGACGAATCGTTCAGATACCAGGAACTCTACGCCGCCCTCGGGCGCCTGTCGGGAAATGAGCGCACATCGGTGCTGCTCTACTATCTCGAAGGCTATTCCGTAAAGGAAATATCAGCCATCGAGGATGTATCGGCCGATGCCGTAAAACAACATCTGTCACGTGGCCGCAGCCATCTGCGCGATTTACTCGGCCCAAAATAAGCATGGATATGGAAGACGATAAAATCAAGGATATTTTCAAAGATTTCAATCCTGAATTATCCCCGGACAATCAATTCTTACAGCGCCTCGAACGCAACATCGAAATTGCTGAAGAGATAAAGCGTCAGAATGCCGCTTTCCACAAAAACAGCCGTCGCGCGGTTGTCTATGCCGCGCTGGCCGGCTTCGTCACGGGTGCGCTGCTGATGCTTCTGCTGCCGACGGCTACAAGCATCATCACCGTCTTTAACGCAGGCGCGGGGCAGACGCACAACAACATTCTTTCGGCCCTGGAACATTCGCTGCCGCTGTTGTTTATCGCGGGCGCGTCGGTGCTGACAGCCTACAACGCCTACGTGATTCTGCTGTCAAAGATGAAGCACCGCAGCTGACAGCAATATATCCCGGATCTAAAATGGAACCCGTCCGCATCACACTAAGATGATACGGACGGGTCGTTTTATAGGTCTTTGGTACGGATTATCTCAGCGCCACCTTGGCGTTGAACGAACCTGCGCCCACAATATATACGCCGGGAGCGAGGGTCACGGAACGCGAGCCTTCGACGGTCGACGACATGTAGATGCGGCCTTCAGCACCGGCCACCGTAACAGTGGCGGGAGTGTCGCAGGTGACGGTGAGTGTGCAGCCGTCAACGGCTACCGACACATTGCCGCCGGTAACGTCGTCGACGCCCATGAGCAGACGCACCTCTACATCGGCGGGAGCCGACGCGCGCGACTCGCCGTGGTTGTAGACGGCGCTCACGTGGTAGCGGTATGTGCCTTCAGCATCAACATGGTCGTTATGAGCGGTTGCGGATACGGGAGCCGCAGGCAGAACCGCTCCGTTGCGGTAAACATTGTAGCCGGTGATCTCGAGATCGGCGGGAAGGGCGGAAGCGCGCTCGAAGGTAATATCGTCGATAAACAGGGCATAGCTGTCTTCTGCAGTGTGGCGGATAGCGAAGTAGCGCGCACCGGCGGGGAGTTGTGCCGTGAACTCGGTCCAGGATTCAGGCACGGCATTGTCCGAAGGATAGTTGCCCACCTCGGCCACAGGCACGAAGTCTTCTACAGCCTTGCCGGTGGTGGAGTACAGCACCTCAAACGTTTCGGGAATGCCTATGGTGAAGCTGCGGGCGAAGAACGATACGGTCTGCTCATTGCCCGACAGTTCGGGAGAAATAAGCCAGTTGTCGTTTACGGAGGTGCAGCTCCAGGCCGCCAGGAAGCGGTTGCCGCTGTGGCAAGGAACGTCTATGAGATAATCATCGGGCATGCCGGCTATGGCGGGCTCATAGAGCTGATATGCCATGGGGGAGGTTGCATACGGATTATTGGAGTCCTTCAGGAAGGTGTATGTCTTGAGGCCGTCGCCGTCGACAAAGGTCCAGTCGCCCACACCTTTTATTGCAAACGGTGTGTAGTTCTCGCTCTCGAAGTCCTCGGTAAAGGTGTAGGGCTTGATGAGGTCCTCGAATTCGGGTGCGGTCCAGCCCAGCGATACATTGCCTTCATTGTCAGCCTCGGCTGAAACCTGGGCAACTGCCGGGAATATGGGGAACTCGACAGCCACATTGGCCGAAGCGGTGTTGTCGTAGTGGCCGGTGCCGTTCTCGTTGTTGACAGCTACAGTGAATTCAACCACATCGGCCTCAAGGATATCGGTGGGCTCGGTGATGTTAAGGTGTGCCACGGCACAAGGCTCTATGACGGGCAGCTCCACTACCCTGTCTTCCTTGCCGCTGCGGCTGAGGACAACCGTAGCGCCTTCGCAGGGCTGCTGACCGAGATTCTCGACATTGAGCTCAAGCACGATGTCCTTGCCCGAAGCCACCTTTTCGGGGGCCTTGAATGCGGTGAGGCGCAGGTCGCTGTCGGCAAGGTCGCGGATGCGGATATTGTCAATGGGCACGCTCCATACATATTCGTCGGTGTTGTGGACGGCGCGTATGCGCAGTTCTACCTGGATGTAACGGGCGTCGCTCCAGGGGGTGAGGTCAAGAGAGGCAAGTGTCCAGTCGTCGGTGGGATTTTCCTTAAGATTGATGGTCCTGGCAACTTGGAAAGGCTCGCCGTCCTTGGCCAGCATCATGTCAATCTCGCTGCCCTTGCCCTGATAGAAGAATTCAAATACGGGATTTTTGGCGGCTGAGATGTCTATCTTTGTGGAGAAGAAGCCATACATGACATCTTTCTCTACGGGCATGAAGTAGTAGAAGCCGTTGTCGCCGTCGTGCGAGTTAAGGAATTCGGGTTCGGCGCCTTCATCCTCCATGTTGGTCTGCAGTTCATTGTCATACAGGAGGCCCTGCATGTATCCGCTGCTCGAGGACGCGGGGTCAACGGCCCACACCTGTGCGTAGTAGGCGTCGGAGAAGCTCTCGTGCCAGGGCAGTCTGTCGGGCTCGCCCACTATGACGATGTCGCTGGAAGTCTCAAGCGAGTAATAGGTCTCGTCCACACCGGCCGTAACCTGATAGGCCACGAAATCCTGCCCTTCCAGGTCGGAGTAGTCGAATGTGTAGGATGTCTCGGTGGTTGTAGCAAGGGCCGGATCATAATATGAGCCGAAAGCGTCGAAGATGTAGTATTGCACCTTGGAAACATCTACAAAGCCTCCGCTCTCGCCTACTTCGCCCACGGGATCCCATGATACGGTGACATGCTTGTAGTCGTCGGAAAGCGCTATCTTGAGATTCTGCACGGGCAGAGGATTGTCAGGACCGGCGTAGAAGTCTTTGATAAGGATTGATTCGCCGGGAGTGTCCTCCACGTATGCAATAGCCTCAAGACGGTTGTACTGACCCTGATAGAGCTCCGTCTCGAAGGTGCGGCTCTCGCCGGGCTGCATGTCGGTGAAGGTATGCGTCACCACCCAGTTGGTCTTTATCTCCACCTTGGAGATAGCCGCGAGGTCGGCGCCGCTCTGTGTCTTTGTAGGCGCTGTATATGTCACGTCGGCTTTCAGCTCGCCATTGGGGGCGAGGACATAGGACAGCTCGCCGGCTACGGGAGGATCGACCTCTTCCTTGAACTCTTCGATAAAGAAGTCTTTTGCGCGGGTATTCTTTGAAAGGGCCTTGTCGGATATGCAGTGGATGCCGAAATAGTAATATCCGTCGGCTTCAACCGTGAAATCCGTCTTGAAGTCCACATAAGTATTGGCCTTGTCAGCCTTGGATTCCGGCAGTATCCCGAGGGTCATCGCCTCCACTGTGGGCTCGTTGCCGGCAAATATTGTGATCTTCTCTTCTTTACCGGACGAAAGAGCCGAGCTGACCGAGATGCCCAGTGTATATTTCTTGCCGGCAAGAAGATGCACGGGCGGCGACATCAGCCAGTCGTCGTTGGCAGTTATGGCATCGGTATTCGGAGCCATGCACACATAGGCGGTGCTGAGCGAAGGCTTCCATGTGCGGCCGTCGCCGTCGGCATCGATAGGTGTGTAGAGCGCTGTCTCGGCGTCATTTTTGCCAAGCGTATGCTTGAAGGGCACTTCAAGCGCGTTTTCGGGTATTTCGTCGGCGCGGAAGGATGCGGCTGCTTTGCGGGTTACCGCCTTGCGGGCAGCCTCGTGGCGTTCGGTTTGGTTGAAAGTCTTTATACTTCCGCCAAGCGAACGCACGGGCAGCTGCGCCGCTGCGCACCATGCGCCCGCGGCCACTGCAAGAACTGTGAGTAAAGCTTTTCTCATATAAAAATATATTAGTGGTTTATGGAATTAAGATGTGAATCGCAAAGTTAATATTGTTTAACCAAATCTTTGTAAATAAAATGTTAAAATATTCAAAAATTAGCATAAACTTTACATTTTGCCATAAAACACTGGTGCAATCTTGCAAAAAGAAATTCACGGCTGACATTTTGCCACTCCTCCGGTAGCAAAAGCACAGCCGCCTGCCGAAACAATTCGGCAGGCGGCTGTGCTGTGTCGTCTCTGAGAAACGATTACTTGGAAGCAATCGAGTCAGATACAGTGAGGCGTGCGCGGCCTTTGGCACGGCGACGGGCAAGAACCTTGCGGCCGTCGGGGGTTGACATGCGTTCGCGGAAACCGTGCTTGTTTACACGCTTGCGGTTTGAGGGTTGGAATGTTCTTTTCATTGCCGTATGTGATTTATTATTTTTATTTTCGTATTAATCCACAATTCGGAGGGCAAAGGTAGCTATTTTTTTTCAACTGCGCAAATTTTTTCACAGCAATTCCACTCCGATGCCCGGACGGTCGGGAATAGTGACCTTTCCGTCAACTATTTTTATGCCGTCGAAGCGGTCGTTTGCAATGAGCAGATTGCCATCGAGATCGGCCCAGTCGACCATCGGCGAGAGCTGGGCGGCGGCTGTAACGGCGCATGACGTCTCGGTCATGCAGCCCAACATCACCTTCATGCCGAGCGCCCTGGCGAGGGTGGCCATCTGATAGGCCTCGTGCATGCCGGTCGATTTCATCAGTTTGATGTTTATGCCGTCGTATGCGTCGGCCGCACGGCGCACGTCGCCGATGCGCTGCAGGTATTCGTCGGCGATTATAGGCAGCGGCGAGCGCTCGCGTAGCCAGGCCGTCTCGGCAAACATTTCCTTTGGCATCGGCTGCTCCACGAACATACAGTTGCGGTCGGCGAGCCATTTGCACATTTCGAGGGCCTTGTGCTTGTCGGTCCAGCCCTGGTTGGCGTCGACGCAGATAGGCACGTCGGAGCGGCGGCGGAATGCCTCGGTTATCTCTTTGTCATGATCGAGTCCCATCTTGATTTTCACCACTTTGAAAGGCGCGGTCTCATCAATCTTGGCGTTCATCTCCACGGGGTCGGCGTCATAACTGATGGTAAACGACGTATTGGGCGCATTGTCGGGATTGAGGCCCCAGATTTTATACCAGGGCTGGCCCATGATTTTACCTGTGAGGTCGTGGAGGGCAATATCAACGGCGGCCTTGGCGGCACGGTCGTTGGGCGCCACGGAGTCCATGTATGCGTGGATGTCCTCGATGCGGAAGGGGTCGGTGAACTGTCCCAGGTCGAGCGAGTTGAGATAGCGGCATACGCTGTCTACCGTCTCGCCGAGATAGGGCGGCATGGATGCCTCGCCGTAGCCCACCACGCCGTCATATTCTATCTGCACCTGCACGTCGGGGGTGGTGGTGCGCTGGCTGCGGGCCAGGTTGAACGCATGGCGCAGTTTCAGTTCATAAGGCTCGAACGAGAGATTGAGGCGTCCCGAAGGCGAGACGGATTTTTTGGTGGCCGTGGACGAGCCGGCGGCCGAGAGGGATATGGGAGCGGCTGCAAAGGCAAGGCCGAGAGCCGAGGTTTTCAGGAAATTTCTGCGATTCATGATTATTATGATTTATTGCAAGGTATGGGGATAATGAAACGGACATTCGCGGCGGCCGGTCAGAAGTACCAGGGATGGTCTGCCGCGCGCACTATGCCTTCGCCGCCTTCGCTGCCGTGGATTCTCACGGCCTTCAGGGGCGAGTAAAGATATGTCGGGTCGTTACGGTCGAGGCTGTTGCGCTTCACGCGTCCCGACGAGTGGACGTATCGGTCGGCCGAATCATATATAGCCACATGGGTGATGCGGCCGGTATTGGCATTGCCGAAGAACAGGAGATCGCCGGCCTCGTAATCGGGCCGGGACACATCGAGCTGCATGCCGGTAAGAGCCTGCTGCGAGGCGTCGCGGCGCAGAATGAGGCCATTGTTGAAATAGCTCACCTTCACCAGACCCGAGCAGTCGACGCTCTTGGCCGAGGTGCCGCCCCACAGGTATGGCGAACCCTCGAGCGAATAAGCGGTGTCGAGAATCTTGTCGGCATCGAAGGTCTGCGCCGCCCATTCGGCCACCGGGGTCAGCGCCGAGGCGTCCACCCAGCCACGACGGCCGTCGGGAAGGGTTATGAACCGGCGTCCGGCCTGCGGCTCCGTGCCGGGCTCCACCTCTACAATCGATCCGAGGACCAGGTCGGTGACCACATCGCGCGGGCCGGCGGCCTCGGGAGTGGCATATACGCGTATCTGCCACAGAGAGTTTACGATATGACGGCTGTCAGAGGCGCGCCAGCGGGCCATGGCCTCGCGCGACAACGGGGTTATGGAGCTTTCGGGCACGTAGGCGATATACCCGTCGGGAGTCTGCACGCGCCACCATTCGCCGGCTTTGGCGAGCATGCGCACGGGAGTGCCCATAACGGCCTGTGTGGCCATCTCGCCGGCATGCGCGCCGCGGGTGCGCAAACTGGCCACGGGAATCGACACAAGCGCCATGGCGGTGTCGGGATACACGGCCAGCGAGTCGGTGACGGCGACGCCGTCGCGGCCAAGACGCGATATGAGGGCATCGTGCACGCGCTGCTCTGAGGTGACGCCCACAACTTTCACACCGCCGCCGGCAAGCTTTACTACCTCGGCTTCGAGGACGGTCTGACGGGCGTCGGGCGCGTATTGCTTTTTGATTTCTTCAACCGCGGGATGGACGGCCAACAGCGACGGAGCCGCAAGGCCCACGGACACAAGGGTAGCGATTATTGTCTTTTTCATCGTTCGCAGGTTGTGGGTGTTACGGATATGAGCCTGAGGCTGCGTGTCCAGGCGGGATAAAAGAGATTGCCGCGCGTAGTCTCCACCTCGCCCATCTGGGCGTCGACAGTCTCCGAGCGCACATAGCGTTTACGCGGGTAGAAGTCGCCGCATACGCCTTTGTTGGCGGCAAAGCGGTGAGCATCCATGCCGTGGGAATAGAAGCCCTGCACCTCGGGCGAGGGCGATGTGGTGTATCGGCCGAACGACACGTCGACGGGCACCCAGCCCACTCCTTCAAAGTACACCTCGGCCCAGTCGTGGAGATTCGTCTCGCCGGGATGGAGCATCCAGCCGCTCTCCCATCGGGCGGGTATGCCGAGGGTGCGCATAAGCGATATGTACAGAAGCGACACCTGGCCGCAGTCGCCGTGGCCTTCTTCGAGGACATAACGCGGAATGCAGTCGATGGTGCTGTACTCGCGGGCGCCGGCCCAGGGATAGCGTTCTATGATGTAGTCGTAGACCTTCTCGCTGAGGCGGAACGGATCGGTCTCGTCGCCTGCGATGACGCGGGCCAGCGAGTCGAGGCGAACGATATGGGGCTCCTCGAATGCCGTGTATGTCCTGTACACCTCGCCCTCCTTGTCATAGGGGAGCATGCGGGCGGCTATCTCCTCGGCGGGGAAGTATTCTCCGCAGGTAGTGAACTCTGCCGTGTAGCTGAACCGTGCGGTATCGCCTGCGGCGGGAGCCTTGTCGGTAAAGTATATAGTGTTATGCACCGAGCGGCCGTCGGAGAGAACATAGCTCGCGGGCGATGCGTCGAGGATGCGGATGTCATGCTGTCGCTGCGTGGCCATCGGCAGGGGCATCCACACACGCAGGCTGTCGCCTGAGAGCGCGTCGGTGCCGGGGACGGTGATTTCAAATGTGTATTTCACACGGTGAGCCCCGCCTAAGGGGTTGAGTCCGGCGCGATGGGCGAGCACCGAGTCTACATAGCTGATTCTTGCGGCCGAGGCTTTTGAGCCGCGATGTGTGTTTCCGCCGTTTGTAGCGGGGTTGAGCAGCTTCATGTTGCCGAGAGCCTTGCGGAAGACGCGCAGGGTGTCGCCGACAGTGAGGGTCTCGACATATTTTTTATTTATGTATTCCTGAAGGCGTTCGCGTGTGAGCTGCGGGTCGGCCTTGCGGGCCAAGGTATAGAACTCGTCCACTGTATAGGGAAAATCGCGACGTATGCGCGAGTCGATAGCCGCGGCCGAGTCGGCCTCGAGCCATTCGGGCACGGCTGCCTGCGCCGGAGCGGCAACGGCAAGCATGGTTATGGCGGCAAACAAGATTTTCTTCATGATATCAGTTTTTGCTTTTTTCAAAATATATGTCGCCGAAGAAATCAGGACGGTGGAAATCGGGATTTTCAATCTTTATCGGATTCCATGACAGGAAGTGCGGCTCCGACGTGGCCGACGCGCATTTATAGAAGTTGCCGCGCACCTTTTCGGGCATGTTGTCGGCGTCGAGCTCCATCAGCTCCAGGGGAATCGCCACGAGCAGATTCCATGTGAACAGACCTTCGAGCTCGCGGAAGGGGCGTGTGCCGCACGAGGCATAGCGGCGCACGGTGGCCAGCTGCGGAGATGTGAAGCGGGTGGGATTGGGACGGGTGAACCGGCGCGACGCATTGATGGCGCCGATGCAGTTGAACTCGAAATTCCAGTATTCGCCGTCGCCGTGGGGTTCAACGAAAAATTCCACACAAGAATCCTGGCTTACGGGCGACTGGTCGTCCACGTTCTCGGCGCGCAGGTAATTGCAGCGCACCAGGAAGTCGATATAGAGATATTTGGCCGAATAGGCTATGCTGAATGTCGTAAGCGGCCTGTAGGGATAACGGTCGGGCCAGTCGACATAGGCAATCTGGCTGCGGGCCCCTTTGTCGTCAAGGAGCTTGATGATCGAATCGGCGTCGTTGAGCTCGTCGAGAGCGTCTACGCGGGGGATAATCAGTGGGTACATAGTGTTTTTCAGATAATTTCATTTAAAGCCATTGTGATGCCTGCGATACCCATCACGAACAATATCACCGCTATTATGCGGTTGACGAGCCACAGCGAGCGCACGTTGAAACGTCGGCGCAGCCTGTTGACAAGCCAGGTGACGCCATACCACCACAGCAACGCCCCTCCGAAGATGCAGAGGTAGGCGAATATGTAGTGATGCACGCCATAATCGGGCAGGATTATACAGAAGCGGGCAAAGAGGCCCACGATAAAAAACAATATCAGCGGATTCGAGAACGTGAGCAGGAAGCCTGTCACGAAATCGGTCCAGTAGTTGGTGGCCGGGGCGGTCGACACGCTTTTCAGCGAGCGCGTGGGATTCTTGCGGAACAGGTAGGCCGCGAAAATAGCCAGCACGATGCCGCCGGCGAGCTGAAGCAACAGCTGCTGGCGCTCTATGAACTCGGTGACGAAGCTGAGGCCCAGGCCGGTAAGCAGACAATACACCAGGTCGCTTAGCGCGGCCCCTACCCCGGTGAACAAAGCCGGCCATCGGCCCTTGCTGAGCGTACGCTGCACTATGAGCATGCCTATAGGACCCATCGGCGCAGAAATCAGCGCACCGATAGCCAGGCCACGGGGTAATATGTATAGCAACTGCTCCATCTATTCAAATAGCAAAGATAGATATTTTTCAGCTAAAACCAAACCCGCGGCGCCCTTTTTTCAACGTATGTTAATATTTATTGTTAATTTTTTTTATCATACTATAATACGCAGCCACAACCGGCGAGGGCTGTGGCTGCGTATTATATAGTATTTAAAACCTGATTATAAATATTCTTCTTCCCAGTATTTACGCAGAGGTGTCATCTGGAGATTTGTCATGTGTTCGTACACCTTATATGACTTGGGATCCCCGGGGATGGGCAGCGGGCCCTCGATGGGATTCCCCGTAAGAATAGGCGACAGATAATAGGGATATTCAAGAAGGTTCCAATCGTATTCGGTGAATTGATTGTAGCTAAGGTCGAAGCCGTAGCGCTCTACCTTGGCGGGAAGCTTGCAGGGCACCTTGCCCGTAAACTCGTTACAATTCATCAAGGCCACTCTCAGATTCTCGAATCCGAGGGCTGTGTCGAGCACATCATTACCCAGACCGGTGTTTACTATAAATAGTATTTCCACAGTATCGGCAAGCCGTGCGAAAGCATCGGTATTGATTTTCTTTACCGATTTTCCTCTAATCCCGAAGGTCACGACGTCGAGATCAAAGATATAATCGGGAATGGCAACTTCGCCTTCGTTGGGCATCATGACGCAGAAGCTTGTAAGAGCGGTAAGATTGAGAATGTCTTCGGGTAGCTCGGGATTCTCGCGTCCGCGATAACATTCTAGATCGAGCATCAGTACTCTGTATTTGTTTGTTTCGGGATCGAGGACAAACGATGCGCCATACCACAGAGGATCGCCCGAAGTGCCCGTTCCCACACTACGTACATTATAGTCATTGGCAAGTTTTCGCAACACCGCAAGATCACCGGCATCAATTTCGGGCGAATCCGACGGTTGCGGTTCTTCATTGCCGTTGCAGCCTGTCATAAAGAATGCAAGGACCGGCAAGAACAGGAATAATAGCTTTTTCATATTTTCGAGTATTTGTAACAGAGGTTTGACAATAGCGGAATAAATTGGTATATTGACTTTCCAATGCACAAATATAATTACTATTTTTCAAAAAACAATACTTCGAGCTGAAAAAGTACCGTTTTGCCATAAAAAAAGACATTCCGACCACAAAAATACATCTGACAGTCCCAAACATCTTTTTCGGCATATCCGGCATAAGAAATATCGCGAAAAATCGTTATACAGATAATAAATCCATATACGTTATGACTGATTTTGAGATTCTGAAAGATCTGCTTGCGGCCGACCGCTCCATACGGCGTTTTGACAACAACCGACGTGTCAGCCGCGCCGACCTCATGCGCCTGGTGGAATTATGCCGATATTGCGCGTCGGGCCGCAACCTGCAGCCGCTGCGCTACCGCATCGTCGACTCAGCCGACGGATGCGAAGCCGTCTATCCCCTGCTCGCCTGGGCCGGTTATCTCACCGACTGGGACGGCCCCGAAGCCGCCGAACGCCCTGCGGCCTACCTGGTGCAATGTCTTGACACCGACTGCGGCAAAGACTGCCTCTGCGACGACGGCCTGCAGCTTCAGGCCATCACCCTCGGCGCACGTGCCCTTGGCATAGGATGCTGCATCATAAAGGCGTTCAACGCGCCTCGGCTGCGCGAAGTGCTCAAACTCGATGACCGTTATGCGCCTCGCTACGTCCTCGCCCTTGGCTATTCCGCCGAGAAGGTGGTTATCGAGGACATGGACGGCACGCCCGGGACCGACTACAAATACTACCGCACGCCCGATGCCGTGCACCATGTGCCTAAACGCCCGCTGTCAGAACTTGTTATCTGAGTATAAATGTTAATTGCAGGGCGGTGGTAGCTTCGCCCCGGGATCCGGCAAGGCTTTTCATTGCATATACGGAGATTTTTTTGTAACTTTGTAAAATGTCCGAAAAAAATATCACTATAAAAGGCGCACGGGTCAATAACCTGAAAAACGTGGACCTGCAGCTGCCTCGCGGTAAATTTATCGTATTCACCGGCCTGTCAGGCTCAGGCAAATCATCGCTGGCTTTCGACACATTGTATGCCGAAGGCCGCCGCCGCTATGTGGAAAGCCTCTCGGCCTACGCCCGCCAGTTCCTGGGCAAGATGACAAAACCCGAATGCGACTATATAAAGGGCCTGCCCCCGGCTGTGGCCATTGAACAGAAGGTGAACACGCGCAATCCGCGCTCGACCGTGGGCACCTCGACAGAAATATATGATTACCTGCGCCTGCTCTTTGCACGCGTGGGCAAGACAATATCGCCCGTATCGGGCGCGGTGGTGAAGAAGCACACCATCGAGGATGTGGTGGCCGCCGCCGTGGCCCGTGGCGTGGGTACACGCGTGGCCGTCGTGGCCAAGGTATCGCCGCCCGACGGCCGCTCGATGGCCGAACAACTTGACATACTGCTCAAGGAGGGATTCTCGCGAGTGGTGGCCGACGGACGGTTTGTCGACATAGCCGACGCCCTGCAAGACAACGATATAGTTAAAGCGTCATCCGTAGACCTGCTTATCGACCGCCTGGCCGTATCGGACGAGCGCGACGAATTGTCGCGTCTTGCCGAGAGTGCCGAGACAGCCTTCTTCGAGGGCGGCGGCAAATGCTCGCTTATCATATACGGCGACACCACCGAGCGCCTTGAGTTCTCAAAGCTGTTTGAAGCCGACGGCATGGTGTTCGCCGAGCCGTCCGACCAGATGTTCAACTTCAACAACCCCTACGGCGCATGTCCCGTGTGCGAAGGATTCGGCATGGCGCTCGGAATCGACGAGAACCTCGTGATTCCCGACCCGTCGCTATCGGTCTATGACGACGCCGTGGCCCCCTGGCGCGGCCCCACGATGAGTGAGTGGAAACGCGACTTCATCCATAAGGCCAAGGCCCTTGACTTCCCCATCCACCGCCCTTATAGCGGCCTCACCGATGCAGAGAAAGACATCTTGTGGCACGGCAAAGGCGACTGGATGGGCCTCGACGGCTTCTTCAGCTGGATGGAAACCCAGCGCCACAAGGTGCAGTACAGAGTAATGTACGCCCGCTACAGAGCCAAGACCCTATGCCCCGAATGCCACGGCTCGCGCCTCCGCGCCGACGCCATGTATGTGAAGGTGGGCGGACGCACGATAGCCGAACTCGTCAAAATGCCCGTGACAAAGCTCAGCGAATGGTTTGACAACCTCCGGTTTGAGGACAACGACGCCAGGATAGCCGCCAGGCTCCTGACCGAAATTAAAAACCGCCTGTCCTACCTTGTTGAGGTAGGGCTGGGCTATCTGACCCTCGACCGTCTCAGTAACTCGCTGTCGGGCGGCGAGAGCCAGCGCATCAACCTTGCCACGTCGCTCGGTTCGAGCCTCGTGGGCTCGCTCTACATTCTCGACGAACCGTCGATAGGCCTGCATCCGCGCGACACCGGCCGCCTCATAGGCGTGCTGCGCAAGCTGCAGGGACTCGGCAACACGGTGGTTGTGGTGGAGCATGACGAGGAAATCATGCGCGCGGCCGACATGCTGGTCGACGTAGGCCCCGAGGCCGGGCGTCTCGGCGGCGAGATTGTGTTCAGCGGGCCGCTGTCACGTCTCCCCGAGGCCGAGCGCTCATACACGGCCAAATATCTCACCGGCAAGATGAAAATAGAGATTCCCGCCTCGCGCCGGCCGTGGCGCGACTATGTGGAGATAACCCATGCCACGGAACACAACCTCAAGGATATAAGCGTGAAATTCCCGCTCGGCGTGCTCACGGTGGTTACCGGCGTGAGCGGCTCGGGCAAGTCAACCCTTGTCGGCAACATCCTCTACCGCGCGCTAGGGCGCAAGCTCGGCGTGGAGAATCTGGCGCCGGGACGCTTCGGCGAGCTGCGCGGCGACTTGGGACGCGTGGGCGACGTGGTGTTCGTCGACCAGAATCCCATCGGCAAATCCTCGCGTTCCAACCCGGCCACATACCTCAAGGCCTACGACGAGATACGCGAGCTGTTCTCGCGCCAGCAGTCGGCCCGTCAGATGGGCTTCACCGCCGCTTACTTCTCGTTCAACACCGAGGGAGGCCGCTGCGAGGAGTGCAAGGGCGACGGATACATCACCATTCCCATGCAGTTCCTCGCCGACGTCACCGTCCCCTGCGAGGTGTGCGGCGGACAGCGATTCAAAAAGGAAATACTCGAGGTGAAATACCGCGGTCACAACATCAACGATGTTCTCGACATGACCATCGACCGGGCCATTGAATTTTTCGGCGAGACCGACGGAACGGTGGAACGCCGCATCATAAAGCGCCTGCAGCCGCTCCACGACGTGGGCCTGGGCTACATCAAGCTGGGCCAGTCGTCATCGACACTGTCGGGCGGCGAGAATCAGCGCGTAAAGCTCGCGTCGTTCCTCGCTGACGACCGCGCCAAGCCCACGATATTCATATTCGACGAACCCACCACGGGCCTCCACTTCCACGACATCAGCGTGCTGATGGACTCGTTCAACCGTCTAATCGCAAAGGGCCACACACTGGTAATCATCGAGCACAACCTCGACGTGATACGGTGTGCCGATCATGTAATCGACCTCGGCCCCGACGGAGGAGAAGCCGGGGGCGAGGTCGTAGCCGTAGGAACACCCGAAGAAATCGCTCGCTGCGAGCGCAGCATCACCGGGCGTTATCTGTAACACGCTGTCAGCGTAGACGGTCCATCGAGCGCAGCAGCTTGTGGTCGCGACTCATGCCGCGATAGGCCAGCAGCGCGAACACAAGGGCTAGCACCAGCAGGGTGACACCGCCCAGCAGCACGGGCTCGGCACCGTCGATGCGGCCAAAGATTATAAATGCGCTCGTAACCACCGACGCGCAGATGAGAACCATCGACAGGATGGTCATCTTCATCTGCCGGCGCAGGTTCTTGTACATGAAAATCACAATAATCAGCAGCACCGCAATGACGATGTTGAGCACAAGCAGCACCGGGGCATCCTTGGCAAAGACGGCTCGCGCGGCCTCATTTTCCATAGGAATCGTTGCAAAGGGCATGCAGCAGAACATGCCCGTGAGAATGGCTGCCACAAGCAGCATAAGAGTCTGAATACGCTGTATTTGCATAATGGGATTGGGGAGGTTGTTATACGGTTATGGTTTATTTTAGATATTTCACGGCTTCGATGAACAGGCGCAATGAAGACACGTCGATACCGGCGGCGGCCAGATACTGGCGGTCGTCGAGCAGGGCACGCTCCAGACGCTCGGGATCGCTCGTATCAGCCGCTGCATAGCGGCGGTATAGCTCCACGGCGCCGCGGACATCGCCCCTGGCGCGCGCCACATGGCCAGCATTCAGATAGTCCTCGGCGATGGGGCCGCGCTCGAGAATCTTGCCATAAGTTGAGGCGGCGGCATCGAAATCCTTGCTGAGGAACTGCGCCCAGCCGAGGCCGCGGAGAGGCTTCAGCGAATCGGGCATCATATAAGCGGCCTTGTGGAGGCGGGGCATGGCGTCGGCCACGTTGCCGGCCTCTGTCAGGGCATAGGCAAGGCGCAGGGCCACCTCGGCATCCTCGGGGTCGAGCTGTTCGAGACGTTTGTAATATATGACAGCCTCGCGCGGGCGTCCTTCGCGACGCAGGGCGTCGGCCAGGTGGCGCAGGGTCCAGCGCGACGTGGGGTCGAGATAGTCGGCCTCCTCATATCGCGCTATGGCCTCGACAGGCATGTCGGAACGCTCAAGCGCATAGCCCAGTTGCTGCAGGCGCCGGGCCTCGGGCGACGACAGATTGTCGAGCAGCTTGAGCGCCGTTGCGGCCTGCGGCCACATCTCGTGGCGGAAGAAGAAATCGGCCATCGCCGCGAGGCCTTCCTCCGAGTCGTAGCCGTCGCTTATGGCCTTGACGCCAAGAATCTCGGGAGTCTGTCGGAATATGTTGAAAAATTCGCCCTTACGGCGGAAAAGATTGAAAAAGCGATAGAGATCCTGCACATACTTGTTTACGGCATTGCGCAGATTCATGGGTCCGGCGGCCTTCTCAACTTCCGACATGGCCTGCGCCATCTGCTCTGACTGCATGCGCATGCCGCCGAGCAGAGCTTCGCGCTGGGCGGAGGGGACAGAATTTATGGAGAGCATCACCGAGTATTTGTCGCTGTCGCAGAGAATGGGCATCTTGGCCAGCATGTCGGCCATGGTGCCGTCGATGGGGTCTATCTCGGCCACGGCCGAATTAGACGGGTCAAACATCATGAACCAGTGGGAGATATCGTTGAAGAACGGGAACTGTTTCATTCCCGCGAACGAGCTCATGAACACGTCGCCGCCGTCGGCCTGTATTTCTGACAGCTCGCGCAGGCTGTCCGTGACGCCGCTGTCATCCATGCTCTGTCGCCACTCGGGGTTTTCGCCCTCCATGAGCGATGCAAGGTCAATCTCGCCCGAGCGCAGCTTACGCCCTATCTCGGGGTCGATTTTCATCATCGACGACAGCACCTCGTCGCGCATCCGTGTCGATATCTTCTCGGTGGTGGACGCCCTCATCAGCTCCATAGCCACGAAAGCCACGCCTTTGGCCCACCAGGGCTCCTCGCGCAGGGCAGCCAGCGCGGCGGCCACAGGCTGCGACGACGGACGCCGGCGATATCTGAACAGTGTGGCGCACAGCCCGGTCAGGGCACGGGCGCGCAGCTCGGGCACATCGCTGCGGCTACATTCCCTCGCCAGGAAAAGCACGCGCGACGGGTCATAGAATTCGAGCGAGCCGAGAGTCACGGCTCCGAGTATCATGGCCTTGGCCCTGACAGGTATAGCCTCGGTGGCCATGAATTCGTCGAGGGCCGCCACATCGGCCGTTGACAGCGGATGGGTGGTCCACACGCGCTTGAATAGATCCGACATCAGATTTTCGGCACGGACGGTGCGGCGGGGGTCGGCGATAGATACGAAATCATCGGCCAGGCGGCGCAGCTCGGCCCTGTAGGCGGCCGCGAGCGAGGCTATGGTCTCGCCGGCGTGCGTGGCCAGCGAGCGAGCTGTAGTATAATACAGCGATGCGTTCTCCACCATCTCGGCCCTGCGTACCAGCAGGTCTACGATGGCCAGCGCCTCGTTGACGATATCATCGTATATGGCCCCGCGGCCCGGGTCGTCGATTCCCGCGGCCACATAGCCCAGCATCGCCGTATAGTTGTTCTCGAGCCGGTCGATGGCCGTGGTGATTTCCCATGTAAGGGCATTCTCACTGAAAGAGCGCATGTCGGCAAACGCCTCTCCGAGGCATCCCCGGCGTATCTTGCCGGCCGTGTCATTCTTGAATGTCTGTATGATGTTGCTTTTCATATTTGATGTCTTATGTCAAGGCCTGCACGGCGGGGCCGGTATTGTCGGCCGCGGCATTCGTGAAGACCGTTAATATAAGATAAACAAAAACCATGCCTCGATTGTCGGCTCAACGTAAAATATCAGTCAGAAGAAATTCTATGAAATCCTCAATCGCATCCTCACGATTGGCAGGCATGAAGCCGGCTACCGACTGTGTGTCGCTAACCATTGTGGCCACAGCGAGAAAGCCCTCGGCCAGCCTGCATCGCGCAGGGTCGAAGACTCCTTTCTCGCATCCTTCTGCCAGCAATGCTGACAACATGGCACTTTCCTTGTCCCTGGCCATATTCTGGATACGCACCAGGCGACGTCCGTCAAATTTCAGCCATGCGCGCTGTGATGCGGCCGCGCCGGTGGGGAGCAGACGTTCGAGGCGTTCGCGCAGGAAAGCCCGCAGGCGGTCTTCCACCGGGGCGTCGCTGCACGCTATGCCGCGCAGGGTGTTCACCAGGCGGTCGCTCTCGCCCTCAAGCACGGCATTGTATATTTCTTTCTTATTTTTGAAATATGTATAGATAGTGCGCCGCCCCTTCGCCGAGGCGTTGGCTATATCGTTCATCGTGGTGTGCGCCACGCCCTTATGTGAGAAGAGCTGGCGCGCCACTTCTATGAGTTTTTCACGTGTTTTACTTCCCATTACACCTGCAAAGTTATGCTTTTTTCGATAATTTTGCGCAAAATACGTCCATTATTTGTTAATTTTGCAGATAAAAAGCACACGACATCATGAATATCCGATTTCTCTCCGGTATCGCGGGCGTCCTGCTTGCCTTCACGGCCGCGGCACAGACATCAAATATACTCGACATCGACGGCGGCGAAGCCACCGTCACCGGCATATATATCAAAGACCTTGCCAGCGGCCGCGTAATCGTTGACCACAACTCGCAGCTGGCACTCACGCCCGCCAGCGTCACCAAGGCCGTGACATCGGCCACCGCCCTGGCCACTCTCGGCCCCGGCCACCGATTCACCACACGTGTCACGCTGGAGGGTTCGCGCTCCGACAAGGCCCGCGGAAAATGGAACGGAAACCTGGTAATCCACGCCTCGGCCGACCCGACCACGGGCAGCAGCGAATTCCCCAGCGCGTCGGGATTCACCGACTCCATCATAGCCGGCCTTCGCCGCCTCGGCATCAACGCCATCTCGGGCACTGTAATCATAACCGAGACTCTGTCTGACGCCGGCCCCGTGCCCCAATGGGAAGCGGAAGACATCGCCTGGCCCTACGGAGCCGGGCTGTACGGATTCAACTATAACGGCAACACCGTGAGAATCTACCCCAACACGGCCACGACAGAGCCCCCGTCGAATCTGAAAATCACCGTTAAGCCCTCAGACAACGGACGCACCGACCTGCTCCGAGGCGTCAACTCGCAGAACATCACCGTCTGGGCATCCAAACAGAATCTCAAAAACAAGCGGTGGAACACATCTGCCACCATCCCCGACCCTGCCGCCGTGTACGGCTCCATGCTCAAGACGGGCCTGAGAAACGCCGGCATAACGATCTCAGGCAAAAAAGCATCCGTAAATGCCAAGCCCGACGAACTGACGGTGTACAACCACCGTTCGCCCTCGCTGGCGGCCATCTGCCGCAATTTCATGAAGCGCTCCGACAACCTGTTTGCCGAGGGAATGCTGCGTGCCCTGCGCCCGGGCGAGACACGAGAGAAATGCCTGAAGGCCGAAAAAGAATTCTGGAGCGACAAAGGCCTGTCGACACGTTATGCAATAATCAACGACGGCAGCGGACTGTCGCGCTCCAACCGCCTCTCGCCCCGATTCCTCGGCGACATGCTCGAATGGATGGCACGCTCGGAATGGGCCGACACATATCTCGACTTTTTCCCCGTGGCCGGTATCGACGGCACATTGAAGTCGTTCCTGTCGAAAACTTCGCTCAAAGGGCGCCTCGCCATGAAGACCGGTTCGGTAAGCTCGGTGCAGACATACGCGGGCTACAAAATCGACGCTGACGGAAAGCCCACCCACGTGGTGGTGGTGATGGTCAACGGCTTTTTCTGTCCCCGCGGCGCCCTGCGCAGGCAGATTGAAAAATACCTTCTCGAAATCTTTGACAACTCACAAATATGAACGCCATTATCAACAGACTCATCAGACTCAACATAAAGCTCGAAGGCGTATTGCGCGTGGCTGCCGAACGCCCCGAAGCCGCCGAGGCCGTTGACGAGGCCCGGCAGATCTTCAACGAGATGCAAGGCCTGTTAGCCTCAATCGAGCCTGTACGCGACGACAAGACTCTTACTGAAATAAAAGACGGAGAAGCCACGGCCGCCGAATCCGCCCCGGTCGCCGAGCCGTCGCAAAGCCGGGTACCCGACGCCGTCGTGGTGGAATCGGACAACGACGCCGTAGCCGTGGCCGAGGAAGCCGCACCCGAGCCCGCTCCCACGCCCGAGCCCGCACCTGCCCGCGCTTCTGCACCCGCGCAGGCCTTCGACCTCGACACGGCCCGCATGGATATATGCAAGGCCTTCACAATCAATGACAAGTTCCTCTTCCGCCGCGAACTCTTCGGAGGCAACGATGCCGAGATGACCGACACCATCGACCTGCTGGCGTCAATGCACTCGCTCGCCGAAGCGGAGGAATATCTCTACGACGACCTGCAGTGGGACAGGGAAAATGACACCGTGCGCGACTTTATGGCCATAATAGCCAATTATTTCAATATCCGCTGATCCATGGCCGGGATATTATACATCGTCCCTACCCCAGTAGGCAATCTCGAGGACATGACACCCCGCGCCATAAGCGTGCTGCGCGAGGCCGACCGCATCCTGGCCGAGGACACCCGCACCAGCGCCGTGCTGATGCAGAAATTCGGCATCGACACCCCCATGCAAAGTCATCATAAATTCAACGAGCACGACACATGCGCATCGCTGGCCGAGCAGATCAAGGGGGGGCTGAACGTGGCCCTGATATCCGACGCGGGCACTCCGGGCATCTCCGACCCGGGATTCATGCTCTCGCGCGAATGCCGCCGGCTGGGCATCGACGTGGTGACCCTTCCCGGGCCCACGGCGTTTGTGCCGGCGCTCGTCAATTCGGGCCTGCCCTGCGACCGCTTTGTGTTCGAGGGCTTCCTTCCCCAGAAAAAAGGCCGCGCCACCAGGCTGCGCCTTCTCGCCGAGGACGAGCGCACATTCATCATCTACGAGTCGCCCCTGCGACTGGTCAAAACCCTTGAGCAGCTTGCCGAAGCGTGCGGTGCCGACAGGCCCGCGTCGGTGAGCCGCGAGATATCCAAGCTTCACGAATCCACCGTGCGCGGCACCCTCGCCGAATTAATTGCTTATTTCACCGAGAACTCTCCGAGAGGCGAAATTGTTATAATCATAGCCGGCAAATCTGACCCGGCCCCCAAGACTCATTACAATAAATACAAGAATTAAAACACATCCTGTCATGAAAAAACTTATTCTGATTGCACTCGCAGCCGTATCAATGCTTACAGCCTGCGATTCCTCAAAGGAAAAATCCGAAGCCGAAGCCCGCGAAGCGCTTGCCGCAGCGTCGAAAGAGCAGCTCCAGGCAGCCGTAGCCGACCGCGATTCTCTTCTGAATCTTGTCAATGACATATCGGCGGGCATGGACCAGATAAAGCGTCTTGAAAACATCCTCAATGTCTCCGAAGCCTCCAAGGGCGGCGAAACCGCATCACAGCGCGCACAGATCCGCGCCGACATAGCCGCCATTCAGCAGACCCTCGAACAGAGGAGACAGCAGCTCTCGGAACTTGAATCGAAACTCAACAAATCAAACCTGAACAACTCGAGCCTGCGCAAGACCATCGAGACCCTGCGCGGACAGATCGACTCACAGTCGGCCGAGATTGAAACCCTCCGCACCAACCTCGACGAGGCCAAGGCCAAAATCGGCACCCTCAACATGGCCGTCGACTCCCTCACCACAGCCGTGGACACCGTTACCAGCCAGCGCGACGCAGCCGACCGCGCAGCCTACGAACTCGCCAACGAGCTCAACCTCTGCTACTACGTGGCCGCATCGTCCAAGGAGCTGAAGGAGCACAAGATTCTTGAAACAGGCTTCCTGCGCAAGGCAAAACTCCTCAAAGGCAACTTTGACCAGAGCTTCTTTACCACATCCGACAAGCGCGACCTGACATTCATCAACCTCCACAGCAAGAAAGCCAAAGTCCTCTCCAACCATCCCGCAGGCTCATACGAGATTCTCGACAACAACGGACAGAAGGCTATCCGCATCACCAATCCCGACAAGTTCTGGAGCCTCTCCAACTACCTCGTAATTGAAATCGACTGATTGCAGATGACATACACGGCCCTCGGGCCATCGTGATACCGAAGCCGGCGACAGCAAAAGCTGCCTCCGGCTTCTTTCATGGCCCTAACGGCCGACAGAAAAAAACTTTTCACTTTTTTCCACATTATATTAATACAAAAGCCGTTTTATTTTCGTAACTTTGCACATCAATAGTTACCATTTCTTCCCCGCGACGATTGTTACGAGGTTTTCACTTTATTAACTCCCTGCGCTAAAAAGCTATGGCTCAAACAAAAGCGATTAAAACAGCCCTGATCTCGGTCTTTCATAAAGACGGACTTACCGAAATATTGTCAATGCTCGCCCGCGACGGCGTGCGTCTGCTTTCAACCGGCGGCACCCGCACCTTCATCGAGGAGCAAGGCTATGCCTGCGACGCGGTCGAAGACCTCACCGGCTATCCGTCGATTCTCGGCGGACGTGTGAAGACCCTGCATCCCAAAGTATTCGGAGGCATTCTGGGCCGTCGTGACAATCCCGGCGACGTCGACACCATGTCGGAGCTCGAGATTCCGGAAATCGACCTTGTGATTGTCGACCTCTATCCTTTTGAACAGACCGTTGCTTCCGGCGCATCCCACGAAGATATCATCGAGAAAATCGACATAGGCGGCATCTCGCTCATCCGCGCCGCCGCCAAGAACTTTGCCGACGTGGCCATCGTTGCCTCCAAGGGCCAGTATGCCCTCCTCCGCGGCTTCCTCGAAGAACACGGCGCCGCCACCACCCTGGCCGAGCGCACCCTGCTGGCCCGCGAGGCATTCGCCGTATCGTCGGGCTACGACTCGGCCATCTTCGACTATATGGCCACCGTAACCCCCGAGGCTCCCGGCGCGTTCCGCATGGCCGTTGACGGCGAAAAGAGCCTCCGCTACGGCGAGAACCCCCACCAGTCGGCATCATTCTTCGGCAAGCTCGACGACATGTTCGAGCAGCTTCACGGCAAGGAAATATCCTACAACAACCTGCTCGATATCGACTCTGCCGTAAACCTCATCGACGAATTCGGCACAGAGCCCACCGTGGCCGTGCTCAAGCATAACAACGCCTGCGGCCTGGCCACACGCCACACCCTGCTGCAGGCCTGGACCGATGCCCTCGCCGGCGACCCCGTGTCGGCCTTCGGCGGTGTCATCATCTGCAACGCTCCCGTCGACGCCGCCACCGCGGCCGAGATAGGCAAAATCTTCTTCGAGGTAATCATCGCCCCCGGCTTCTCGGAGGACGCCATGGCAATCCTCACACAGAAGAAAAACCGCATCATCCTGCGCCGCAAGGAATGTGCATCATCTGCCCGCACCGTGCGCACCGTGCTAAACGGCGTGCTGGTACAGCAGCGCGACTCCAAGACCGAGACTCCCGAAGACCTCAAGGTGGTGTCGGGCACGCTCACACCCTCGCAGGCTGCCGACATGCTGTTTGCCAACAAGATCGTGAAGCACTCCAAGAGCAATGCCATTGTCCTCGCCAAGGACGGCCAGCTCCTGGGCTCGGGCGTAGGCCAGACATCGCGCGTCGACGCCCTGCGCCACGCCATCGAGAAGGCCCGCTCGTTCGGCTTCGACCTTAAAGGCGCCACAATGGCCTCCGACGCATTCTTCCCCTTTGCCGACTGTGTGGAAATAGCACACGAGGCCGGAATAGACTCGGTGGTACAGCCCGGCGGCTCTATCCGCGACACCGATTCGGTGGATTTCTGCCGTGAACACGGTATAACCATGACCATGACCGGATTCCGCCACTTCCGTCACTAAAATAACCATGACCATGACCGGATTCCGCCACTTCCGTTACTAAAAATCCAAAATCCTCTTTCCAACGCATATTCACACTAAGACTACAGACACACAATGGGACTGTTCTCACTCACCAAGGAAATTGCAATCGACCTTGGCACAGCCAACACAATAATAATACATAACGACAAAATCGTTATCAACGAGCCCTCCATCGTGGCTCTCGACAACCGCACCGACAAGCTCATTGCCGTAGGCACGGAGGCCCACCTCATGGAAGGCAAGAATCCCCAGGGCATACGCACCGTGCGCCCCCTTCGCAAAGGCGTTATCGCCGACTTCAACGCCGCCGAGCTCATGATCCGCGGCCTCGTGAAGAAGGCTTCAAGCAAGAGCAACTGGTTCTCGCCGTCGCTGCGCATGGTAGTAGGCATCCCCTCGGGCTCTACCGAAGTGGAAATCCGCGCCGTGCGCGACTCGTCGGAACACGCCGGCGGCCGCGACTCCTACATGATTTACGAGCCCATGGCTGCCGCGCTCGGCATCGGCCTTGACGTCGAAGCCCCGGAAGGCAACATGATCGTCGACATAGGCGGCGGCACAACAGAAATCGCCGTAATCTCGCTCGGCGGCATCGTCAGCAACAAGAGCATACAGGTGGCCGGCGATGACCTCACCGAGGACATACAGAACCACATGCGCCGTGCCCACAACGTGAAGGTGGGCGTGCGCACAGCCGAGCAGATCAAGATTCACGTGGGTTCGGCGCTCACCGAGCTTGAAAACCCGCCTGAAGACTACATCGTGCACGGCCCCAACATGATGACGGCCCTGCCCATGGAGGTGCCCGTCAGCTACCAGGAAATCAGCCACTGCATCGAGAAGACCATCTCGAAAATCGAGGCGGCCGTTCTCAGCGCTCTGGAGCAGACTCCTCCCGAACTCTATGCCGACCTCGTGCGCAACGGTATCTACCTCGCCGGCGGCGGCGCCCTGCTGCGCGGCCTCGACAAGCGCTTCACCGATAAGATCGGCATTCAGTTCCACATCGCCGAAGACCCCCTGCTCTCGGTGGCCAAGGGTACAGGCGTAGCCCTCAAGAATATCGATAAATTCTCGTTCCTCATCCGATAATCCGCCCGCAGGACCGGCAATCCGCGGCGCATGGCACGGCCTGAGGGCCGACGTCACACCGCCGCGCATGCCATGCCGCGGAATATGTATATGAAAGAGTTTATCGCGTTTTTCAGCCGTTACAGCAGATGGTTGGTGCTGCTTGTCTATGTAGCGCTGAGCTGCGCATTGCTCTTCAACAGCGACCCCTACCGCCATCATCTGTGGCTCACGTCGGCATCCACCGTGTCGGGAGCCATATACCGCGTGGGGCATAACGTCACCTCGTTCTTCTCGCTGCGCGAGGCCAACGCCGACCTCAACCACCGCAATGCCGTGCTCGAGGCCGAGGTGGTGAACCTGCGCGAGGAAATCAACCGCATGCGCCTGGCCGGATTCACCGACACCATGCCCACGCCCGACAGCGTGGCACACTTCGACTTCATCGTGGCCGACGTCATAAACAACTCGATTCACCACGCACAGAATTATCTCACCGTGGACAAAGGCTCGCTCGACGGCGTGCGGCCCGAGATGGGCGTCATCGACCACTCGGGCGTCGTAGGCACGGTCAGCGCCGTCGGCCCGCACTATGCCCGTGTGATATCGCTGCTCAACCCCAACTTCCGCCTGTCGTGCAAAATCAAGGCAAGCGAACACTTCGGCTCGCTCGTATGGGACGGCATAGACCCGTCGGAGGCCCTGCTCGAGGAGCTGCCCCGACACACGGTGTTCGAGCCCGGCGACACGGTGGTAACCTCGGGCTACTCGGCCGTGTTCCCCGCCGGCCTCCCCGTAGGCACGATTCTTCCCGACAACCGCGACCACAAGGAAAACTTCTTCACCCTGCGCGTGAAACTGTTTGCCGACTTCTCGCGCCTCAGCAACGTGCAGCTCGTGGTCAACAACCACCGCGACGAACTGATGCAGGTCGAGGCCAACAATGTAGTTAACTCCGATCCATCATCAAAATGAGCAAGACCACCCTCACACTGCTGTTGCTGTTCATAGTGCTCGTGCCCGTGCAGGCCGTGTTTTTCAACAATCTGGTGCTGTTCAACGTGGCCGTGCCGCTCGTGTTCATATACCTGCTGATCACGCTGCCCGTGACGATGAGCGACGCCGGCGCCCTCACGCTGGGCTTCCTCACCGGCCTGGCCGTCGACATCCTGTCAGACACTCCCGGCGTAAACGCCCTGTCGTCGACAATCCTGGTATTTGTGCGCAAACCGGTGTTCCACCTCTACGTGTCCACCGACATCGACCTGGCCGACCAGCGTCCGTCGCCGCGCACCATGGGCTCGGCGGCATTCCTAAAATACGCATTCACCATGACGTTCATCTACTGTGCCATGGTGTTCACAATCGAGGCCCTGCAGGTGTTCAACCTGCGCCTCTACCTGCTGCGCACCGTATGCAGCACTATCTTCTCTTTCGTCATAATCTATGCAATAGCTTGCCTTACATCCTCCTCTCGTGAGAAAAGACTATAAACTCGAAAAAAGAAAATACGTGATCGGCGGTTTTCTCGTCATCATCGCCTTAATATACGGAATACGACTTTTTGACCTCCAGCTCAATGACGAGCGGTACAAACGCTCGGCCGACTCGAACGCGTTTCTGAAAAAGACGGTATTTCCCTCGCGCGGCCTCATGTATGACCGCAACGGCGAGCTGGTGGTGTACAACCAGCCGGCCTACGACGTGATGCTCATACCGCGCGACGTGCAGCCCTTCGATACACTCGACTTCTGCGAGACAATCCATATAACGCCCGACCAGCTGCGCAAACGATTCGACGACATGCGCAATCCGCGGCTCAATCCGGGCTATTCGTCATACACGCCCCAGCGCCTCATAACCCAGCTGTCGTCGCAGGACTACGGACGCCTGCAGGAAAAGCTCTACCGCTTCCCGGGATTTTTCATACAGAAACGCATCCTGCGCCAGTACAACTACGCCACGGCGGCCAACGTACTCGGAAACCTGCGCGAGGTGTCGCAGAACGACATCGACAACGACCCCTACTATGCCCCGGGCGACTATACGGGCGATCTGGGCGTGGAACGTTCATACGAGCCTTATCTGCGCGGAGTGAAAGGCGTGGAGATACTTATCCGCGACGCCCGCGGCCGCATCCAGGGCCGATATGAAGGCGGCGCTCACGACGTGGAGCCCATATCGGGCCGCGATCTGAAGCTGAGCCTCGACGTGAAGCTTCAGCAATACGCCGAGTCGCTCATGGTGGGAAAGCGCGGGGCCGTGGTGGCCATCGAGCCGAAGACCGGCGAGATTCTATGCCTTGTGTCGTCACCGGGCTACGACCCGCGCCTGCTGGTGGGACGTCCGCGAGGGCAGAACTACAAGATGCTGGCCAACGACGAGGCCCTGCCCCTCTTTGACCGCGCTCTCGGCGGCGCCTACCCTCCCGGCTCCACATTCAAGCCCACACAGGGCCTGATACTGCTCGAGGAAGGCATCATCACCACCGCCACCACCTACCCCTGTTTCCACGGATATATTAACGGCGGCCTGCGTGTGGGCTGCCACGCCCACGGCTCGCCGCTGCCTCTGAAGCCCGCCCTGCAGACATCGTGCAACGCATATTTCTGCTGGGGATTCAAAAACATGATTGACCGCCGCTCGAAATACGGCAGCCCGGCCAAGGCCTTTGAAGTGTGGAAAAACCACCTCGTGTCCATGGGCTACGGCTATGCCCTGGGCGTCGACCTGCCCCACGAAGGCCGCGGATTCCTGCCCAACTCGAAGTTCTACAGCAAGTATTACGGCGAAGGGCACTGGAGCGCCAATACGGTGATATCCGTAGCGATAGGCCAGGGCGAGATAATGGCGACGCCGCTGCAGATAGCCAACCTGTCGGCGACCATAGCCAACCGCGGATGGTTCATAACGCCGCATGCCGTAAAGGAAATCCAGGACACGGTGATGCCCGAGGCGCTGCTTGAACGCCGCCGCCCCACTATCGACGAGAAGTGGTATCACGAAGTGGCCGAGGGAATGCGCATGGCCGTCACCGGCGGCACCTGCCGTCGCGCCGCCATCCCGGGCATCGACGTGGCGGGCAAGACCGGTACGGCGCAGAACCCCCACGGCAAGGATCACTCGGCATTCATGGGCTTCGCGCCCTACGACGACCCCAAGATCGCGGTGGCCGTATATGTAGAGAACGGCGGCTTCGGCGCTGTGTTCGGCGTGCCCATCGGCTCGCTCGTCATGGAGAAATATCTCTGCGACTCCATAGCCCCGTCGCGAAAATATATGGAAGACCAAATGCGCAACACATCCGTATTCTATGCTCCAAAGAACAAACGATAACCAGCCCTCGGTGTTCCGTCATGTCGACTGGGTCACCGTCATCATATACCTCATCATGGTGCTTGCCGGCGTGGTGAGCATCTACGCGGCCAGCTATGACTTCGACGAGGCGTCGATGTTCTCGTTCGCCGAGTTTTCAGGCAAGCAGCTGAGATGGATAGGCCTGGGCCTGCTGCTGGGCTTCTTCGTGCTGCTCGTGGACTCGCGCGTCTACGACACCTATGCCTACCCTATATACATCTTCATGCTGTTGCTGCTGCTTGTCACGCCGTTTCTCGCCCACGACATCAAGGGCTCGCGATCATGGCTCACCATAGGCCCCATGAGCCTTCAACCGGCCGAATTTGCCAAATTCGCCACGGCGCTGGCGCTGGCCAAGCTATTCAGCGGCTATAACTTCGTCCTCAATGCGCGCCCGATGAACTATGTGCGCGCGCTGGCCATAATCCTGCTGCCCGTAGTGCTGATATTGCTGCAGAACGAGACCGGCTCGGCGCTGGCCTACCTGGCCCTGTTCTTTGTCCTCTACCGCGAAGGCATGAGCGGACTCGTGCTCACCGC
>CAYNXG010000013.1:0-29271 GCA_964401095.1 uncultured Bacteroides sp. | reverse complement strand
ATGCTATCGAGCTCAATGCCGTGCAGCGTGCCAACCCCGAGATGCAGAAACGCGTGTCAAACGTGATACGTGCTTTGGCCGAGTCTCCGTCCAATCCAATTGTGTCTATCCACGACCACGGTGCAGGCGGCCATCTCAACGCCCTTTCCGAGCTTGTTGAGTCGACCGGCGGACGCATCGATATGAGCGCCCTGCCTGTCGGTGACCCCACCCTTTCGGATAAGGAAATCATCGGTAACGAGAGCCAGGAACGTATGGGCTTTGTAATAAAGGCCAAGGATATTCCTCTCGTAGAGCGTATCGCTCAGCGTGAACGTGCCCCGATGTATGTTGTCGGCGAGACGACGGGCGACCACCGTTTCGTCTTCAGCCGTCCCGATGGCGTGAAGCCTATCGATCTTGAGATGGATGATATGTTCGGCAACTCGCCCAAGACCGTTATGACCGATAAAACGGTTATCCGTCATTATGACGAGGCCGAGACATCCGTTGCCGATCTTGACAAATATTTACGTGACGTGCTGTCGCTGGAAGCGGTGGCATGTAAGGACTGGCTCACCAACAAGGTCGACCGTTCGGTTACAGGCAAGGTGGCACGCCAGCAGTGCCAGGGTGAATTACAGCTTCCTCTCAGCGACTGTGGCGTTGTAGCGCTCGACTACCGCGGTCGCAAAGGTATCGCCACTTCGATAGGCCATGCTCCGCAGGCCGCATTGGCAGATTCAGCAGCCGGCTCGGTGCTTGCCATTGCAGAATCGCTTACAAACATTGTCGGCGCAAACCTCGCCAAAGGCCTCAAGAGTGTATCTTTGAGTGCCAACTGGATGTGGCCTTGCCGCAACGAAGGCGAGGATGCAGCCCTTTATCGCGCTGTAAAGGCCTGCTCGGACTTCGCCTGCGCTCTCGGAATCAATATTCCCACCGGCAAGGACTCTCTGTCAATGACTCAGAAATATGGCGACAAGCAGGTTCTCGCTCCCGGCACGGTTATCATATCGGCAGCCGGCGAAGTAGCCAATATACGTCGCACCGTATCGCCCGTTCTGGTAAATACAGCGAATTCCACATTATATTATATTGATTTCTCATCCGAGAAGCTCCGCCTGGGTGGTTCGGCCCTCATGCAGACGCTTGGCAAAGTCGGCTCTGACGTGCCCACCGTGGCCGATGCAGGTAAGTTCGTTACAGCCTTCAATGCCGTTCAGTCGCTGGTAAAGGGTCGCAAGCTTCTTGCCATGCACGATGTAAGCGCCGGCGGTCTTATCACAACGCTGCTCGAGATGGTATTCGCAAATACCAAAGGCGGCCTGAAGGTTTACACTGACGGTTTCCGTCATTACGGCGAAAACGACCTCGTTAAGATTCTGTTCGCCGAGAATCCGGCCGTCGTTATTCAGGTAGCTGATTCCGCCAAGGCATCTGTTGAGAACATACTTGACGAAGCCAAGGTGAAATATTTCCCGATCGGCTGCCCCGCAGGCGAGCGCGTGGTTATGCTGACCCACGGAGAATCGGAACATCTTATAAATATCGATGCCATGCGCGATGCCTGGTACCGTCCTTCATATATGCTCGATGCCCTGCAGAGCGGCGAAGTATGCGCCGCCGAGCGTTTCGAGAATTACAAGAACCAGCCTCTGCGTTATGCCGTCCCGGCATCGTTCAAAGGCAGTTTTGAAGCCATGGGACTTGTGGAAGGCAGAAAGACTCGTTCGGGCATAAAGGCGGCAATCATCCGCGAAAAAGGCGTCAACGGCGACCGTGAGATGGCCTATTCGCTGTTCCTTGCAGGCTTTGATGTGAAAGACGTGCACATGACCGACCTTATGAGCGGCCGCGAAACGCTCGATGACGTGAATATGATTGTCTTCTGCGGCGGCTTCTCCAACAGCGACGTTCTCGGTTCGGCCAAAGGCTGGGCCAGCGGTTTCAGATGGAATGAACAGGCCCGTGCTACGCTCGAGCGTTTCTACAGCCGGGAGGACACATTGAGCCTCGGTATCTGCAACGGTTGCCAGCTCATGATTGAACTCGGTCTTATCAAATCAAACCGCGAAGGTGCCAAGCCCGTGAAGATGGAGCACAATCGTTCGCACAAGTTTGAATCGAATTTCCTCGGCCTCACCATTCCCGCAAATCCCAGTGTCATGCTCGGCTCGCTTGCCGGCATGAAGCTCGGTATTTGGGTAGCTCACGGCGAGGGACGGTTCAACCTGCCCGGAGCATTGTCGGATTATAATATCGTGGCACGATATTCCTACAAGAATTATCCCGGCAATCCTAACGGCTCTACCGGAGCTGTGGCAGGTATCTGCTCGGCCGACGGCCGTCACCTGGCGATGATGCCCCACCTGGAGCGTGCGATATTCCCCTGGCAATGCGGCTACTATCCCAGAACGCGCCGCAACGACGATGCAACGCCCTGGCTGCAGGCATTTGTCAATGCACGCAAATGGGTTGAACAGCACAAAAAATAAAATTCCAATGAAATAATCAAAAGTCGGGTCGACATCACGCCGCCCCGACTTTTTTCTATTCATATTCAATTCAAACTACAGTCAGATATAGAAGGCCCGGCTTTGGGACCAGCCTTGCGTAGAATTGCGAACTGTGAGAGTTACGAGTCCGCGGCTCGATGTCGACGCGGCACGGATACGGCCGATCAGCTCTGAAAGAGAATCAATGCCGGAGCCACAAAAATTAAAAATTTGTCGGCCCATTATTGTTGCAGTCGCAAAAAGATTGTCAGAGGAGGAGATTGTTGCCATAATTTTGTCAGTGTTTAAGTTTTACACTGCAAAGTTATGACACCATGTGTGCGTATTTGTGGCACACAATTGTGAATAAATACTAAATAGCCGTCTTAACTTATTCGGCTCCAGTCGGCAGTACGTGACACAACATCGTTCAGAGCGGCTCTGAAGCGCGCGTTTGCCGGTCGCGATAAGTCGGGGTCGGCATCGAGCAGGCGCTCGGCCTCTTTCCTGGCCATCGAGATTATATCGCCGTCAGTGGCCAGATTGGCGATATGCAGTTCAAAGGGCATGCCGCTCTGCATCGTGCCCTCGATATCGCCTGGGCCACGCATTTTCATATCTGCCTCCGCGATTACGAAGCCGTCGGTGGTATGCGTCATTAGCTCGAGCCTTTCGCGGGTCTCCTTGGCTATTTTATATTTTGACATTAATATGCAATAGCTCTGATCGGCTCCGCGCCCCACTCTGCCCCTGAGCTGATGCAACTGGCTTAGGCCGAATCGCTCGGCGTTTTCAATAACCATCGTAGTCGCATTGGGGACGTTTACGCCTACTTCAATCACGGTGGTTGCAACGAGTATGCGGGCCTTGCCTGATGCGAACAATTCCATCTGATAGTCTTTTTCCACCGGCTTCAGACGCCCGTGAACAAAGGCCACCCTATAATTTGAAAATATCTCGCAAATGGATTCATAGCCTTCAGTGAGCGAGCGCAGATCAAGTTTCTCATTCTCGTCGATGAGAGGATACACTATATATACCTGTCTGCCCTCAGCCAGCTGCCTGCCTATGCCGCGGTAGACTTGATCGCGCTGTTCATCATATCTCAATACCGTAGACACCGGTTTACGTCCCGGAGGCAGTTGATCGATTACCGACACGTCAAGATCTCCGTAAACTGTCATGGCCAGCGTACGGGGTATCGGTGTGGCAGTCATGACCAATACATGTGGCGGTCTGATATTCTTTTTCCACAGCCGGGCACGCTGCGCCACTCCGAAGCGATGCTGCTCGTCGATAACCGCGAGCCCCAGATTTCTGAACTGCACAACATCTTCAAGCACGGCATGTGTCCCGACGAGGATGTGCAGTGAGCCGTCCTTGAGTCCGGCATGTATGTCACGCCGCTCGGCCGCGCGCGTAGAGCCGGTGAGTAGCCTGACGTTTATACCTATTTGCGACGCAAGTCCGCGGAGTGTATCATAATGCTGCCCCGCCAATATTTCCGTGGGAGCCATCATGCATGCCTGATAGCCGTTATCCACGGCCAGGAGCATGGACATCAATGCCACGAGCGTTTTTCCCGAGCCCACATCGCCCTGAACGAGGCGGTTCATCTGCCGTCCGGTGTTTGTATCAACACGTATCTCGCGTATAACTCTTTTCTGGGCGTCAGTAAGCTCAAACGGAAGACATGTGGAATAAAACGTGTTGAAATAATGCCCTACGGTGGTGAATCTGAAGCCTTCTGACATATCCTTTCTGCGGCGCGAACGCATCAGCATATCTGTCTGAATATAGAATAGTTCCTCAAACTTCATGCGTTCGCGGGCTTTCTGCAGATTGGCCGGATTGGAAGGCTTGTGCAATTCGCGTATCGCCCTGTCGGCCGGCATCAGTCTGCACGACGCTATGACGCTTTCGGGAAGCGTTTCGGCGAATGTGCCGTGTGAGTCGAGCAATGCACATATCCAGCCGTGAATCTGACGCGAACCGATGTTTCTGTTGCGTAATGTCTCGGTAAGAGGATATACTCCGCGCAGCCCTTGTTGTGATACAGCCTTTTCGAGCGTATCGATTTCGGGATGCACCATCTGCCACCTGCCGTTGAACGTCGTGGGTTTTCCGAACAACACATAGTCGGTGCCAGTACGCAGAGTCTCGCGGATATTTTTTATTCCGTGAAACCAGGTTATCTCCATCGTCCCCGTACCGTCCGTAAACAAGGCCGTAAGACGCGTCTTTACCCCCTCGCCTGCTGTGCTGAAGGTAATGAACCGGCCTTTCAGCTGTACGTAAGGCATGTCACCGCACAGTTCGCGCACGGTGTATATGGATGTCCTGTCGAGGTATGATGTGGGGAAATGATGCAGCAGGTCATAGGCTGTGTGTATGTCGAGCTGTTTGGCCAGCAAGTCGGCACGCTGCGGGCCTATACCCTTGACATACTTTATATCAAGACGTCGCAGAGAATTCATCGCATGCGAATCAGTGGTTCAGATAGAATTCGGCGAGCGCCATGTCGCCCGGATTCGTTATCTTTATATTTTTGTATGACCCTTCGCCAAGTTCGATGACGCTTTCGGGATACATGGCTGTGAGAAGCGATGCATCGTCGGTGAACGGCCCGTCTGTCATCTCGTCGGCTGTGTCATAGGCACCCTTGAGCATCGTGGCGTTGAACACCTGTGGTGTCTGCACGGCCCTGAACCGGCTTCTGTCGGCACTGCGGTTGGTGCCGTCGTCGGCGACTTCCCTTATCGAGTCGGTAAGCGCTACCGCCGGCACCACGCCGTCGGCACGGCCTTCCGAAATCGCATAAATATAATCTCCGAAAAATTCGGCGGGCGGGAAGGGCCTTGCGCCGTCGTGTACCATTACGTATCCGGTACCCTCGGGCATCATCCGCATAGCGTTTCTAACCGATTCAAAACGTGTTTTTCCGCCGTAAACGGTAACGGGTGAATCGAAGCTGTATTCATTACAAAGCCGTGCCCACAGAGGCTCACATTCCTCCGAGATTACAAGCACGATATGCGCGCCTATGAGCGCACGTGAAAACGCCTCGATAGCGCGCATCACCACCGGGCGGCCGCCAAGGTTGCAGAACTGCTTGGGCAGCGGCCCCCCGAATCGGGAGCCGCTGCCGGCAGCTACTATTATTACATAAATGTTTTCAGTCGTCATCGGTTACCATGCGAACATGGGATACCCGGCCATGATGGAATTGACTTTTTCACGAACCGAGGTGATAACTTTTTCATCTTCCGGAGCCGAGAGAACGCGGTCGATGAGTTCGACAATCTCGCCCATGAATTCCGGTTTGGCGCCGCGGGTGGTTATAGCGGGTGTGCCGAGGCGGATACCGGATGTCTGGAACGGCGAGCGCGAATCAAACGGAACCATGTTCTTGTTGGCGGTGATATCGGCGTCGACGAGAACCTTCTCGGCAACCTTGCCGGTGAGTTCGGGGAACTTGGAACGCAGATCTACGAGGATGCAATGGTTGTCGGTGCCGCCCGATACCACGTCATAGCCTTTTTCAATAAGAGCTTTTGCCATCTCGCGGGCATTCTCGCGCACGAGTTCCTGATATTGGCGGAATTCGGGCTTGAGAGCCTCTCCGAAGGCCACGGCCTTGCCGGCGATGACGTGTTCCAGCGGGCCACCCTGTACGCCGGGGAATACGGCGGAGTCGAGCAGCGAGCTCATCATGCGCGTAACTCCCTTGGGTGTCTTTTTGCCCCAGGGATTTTCAAAATCTTTGCCCATCAGTATGATGCCGCCGCGAGGACCACGCAGAGTCTTGTGTGTGGTTGAGGTGACGATGTGTGCATGGGGCAGAGGATTGTCCAGCAGACCGGCGGCGATGAGGCCGGCGGGGTGTGCCATATCCACCATGAAGATGGCGCCGACTTCGTCGGCTATACGGCGCATACGGGCATAATCCCATTCGCGGGAATACGCGCTGGCACCTCCGACAATCAGTTTGGGACGAACCTCGAGGGCTGTCTTTTCCATCTGGTCATAATCGATACGGCCTGTTTCGCGGTCTACATTGTATTCGACAGCATTGAACACAAGGCCCGAGAAATTTACGGGGCTTCCGTGCGACAGATGGCCGCCATGTGCCAGATTCAGACCCATGAAGGTGTCACCGGGCTTCATGCAGGCCATGAACACAGCCATGTTGGCCTGCGCTCCCGAGTGGGGCTGCACATTGGCGTATTCGGCGCCGAAAAGCTCCTTTACACGGTCGCGGGCCAGGTCTTCCACCTGGTCTACAACGCCGCAGCCTCCGTAGTAGCGGTGGCCGGGATAACCTTCGGCATACTTGTTTGTGAGGCATGAGCCCATGGCTTTCATCACTTCGTCGCTGACAAAGTTTTCAGAGGCGATAAGTTCGATGCCTTTTTTCTGGCGCTGATGTTCGAGCTCGATGAGGTCGAAGAGTCGGGTGTCTTTTTCCATTTATTATAGTGTTAGGCTTTTTGTTTTTTAACGCTGAAACCGAAACGTCCCAGATGCTTGCCGGTGGCATAATAGTTGCCGTGCGAATATGACAGCAGGTCGGCCCTCGCGAGATCAAACGCGCCGGTCGACGGGTCAATGTACCGCTCGTCGGCAAGAACATTCACCACATCGGCTATAAACATGTGATGCGAGCCAAGGGCAATGATGTCCTTGACCCTGCATTCGATGCACACGGGCGATTCCTTGATACACGGACATGCGACAGCCACACCCGGCGCGGGCGTAAGACCGGTCATGGCCCACTTGTCATAATCGCGTCCCGAGCGCACCCCGCACCAGTCGGTGGCGTTTGCCATGGCCGCGGTGGTGAGATTCACCGTGAATTCCATGTTGCGGCGTATGATGTCGTAGGAATATCTCTCGGGCCGCACCGAAATGTAAAGCATCGGAGGGTTGGTACAGATAGTGCCGGTCCAGGCCACAGTGATGAGATTTGACTTATCACTGTCTCCACAGCTTACAAGTACCGCCGGGAGCGGGTTGAGCATCGTGCCGGGTTTCCAGGATTGCTTCATGACAGCGGAAATATCATAAAATTTTCGCTTCGGCTCCTTTTACGGTGTGATTGCAGTAACGGCACCGGATAATGGTCGATGGCTCGCGTTCCACGACATCGAACTTTGTAGGCATGGGCTCGTTGTTTGTGATGCACTTGGGATTCTCGCAGCGTACGATTCCGGTAATGGTGTCGGGAAGTGTTATGGGATGCTTCTCCACCACGCTGTAGTCGCGAATGACATTTACCACGGCATTGGGGGCTATGAGGGCGATGCGGTTGAGCGTCGCGTCATCAAATTCCATATCTGCGACCTTGATAATGCCTTTTGTGCCGAGTTTCGCGCTGGCCAGGTTGCAGCCGATGGTGACGGCGTGGGGCGTTTTGGCCAGGCCGAGAATCTCTACGGCCTTGAATACGGCCGACGAAGGGATATGGTCGATTACAGTGCCGCGTTCGAGGGCGGCGACTGCCAGTTCATTTTTGATTTCTGCGCTCATCTTGTCAAAATTTAAGAGGGTCAATGCCGAGTGCACGGGTAATTATGGCCTGGCGGGCAAAGAGGCCGTTGCGGGCCTGCTCGAAATAATATGCCTTGGGATTGTCGTCCACGTCCACGTCTATCTCGTTTACTCGCGGCAGCGGGTGCAGAATGCGCAGGTTGGGACGCGAGTTCTCAAGCATGGAATTGTGCAAAGTGTAGAGATCCTTGACACGTTCGTATTCCATAGGATCGGAAAAACGCTCGCGTTGAACACGGGTCATATATATTATGTCTGACGCGTTTATCACTTCGGGCGAGAAGTCGGTGGTCTCCATGTATTCTATGCCTTCAGCATCGCAGAAGTTCTTGTATTCGACGGGCATCGACAATTCTTTTGATGCCACGAATATGAACTTGGGCTTGAAATACTTCATGGCCATCAGCAGCGAGTGAACCGTACGGCCGTATTTTAGGTCGCCTACCATTGTGATGGTGAGGTTGTCGAGATGTCCCTGTGTCTTGTAGATTGAATACAGGTCGAGCATGGTCTGCGACGGATGCTGGTTGGCGCCGTCGCCGGCATTGATTACGGGCACGTCGGTGACTTCCGTGGCATATCTTGCCGCGCCTTCCAGATAGTGGCGCATTATGATAAGGTCGACATAGTTGGCCACCATCTTTATAGTGTCTTTCAATGTCTCGCCTTTCGACGATGACGATGTGCCGGGGTCGGAAAAGCCTATTATGCGGCCGCCGAGGCGATTGACTGCTGTTTCAAAACTGAGACGGGTGCGGGTCGAAGGCTCGAAAAACAGAGTGGCTATGACCTTTCCGTCAAGAATCTTGCTGTTGGGGTGCTCCTCAAAATATCGTGCACGCTCCAACAGGTTTAAAATCTCATCCTTAGAGATGTCGGCAATAGATACGAGACTGTTGCTATTCATATTAATACGGCCGCAATAGCACGGCATTACAGCACAAAGTTAGAAAAAATGAATTTATCCCACAAATAAAAATCCCGTTTTATCGACAGGGTGTCGAAGTATCATCTTTTAACTTAAAATTAACTAAATTCAGACAGCTGTAATTTGTGGCTTAGGATAAAAATACGTAACTTTGCTTGATAATTTGACTCATCAACGCGGAACAATCCCGACGGCAGTTTTCAACTGTCTGATTATTCCGCAGTTCATATCAATTTCTTTACAAATCTATGTTGGAAGAAGACCGTATTTTTAAAATCAATATTGAAAACGAAATGAAGACGGCCTATATCGACTACTCAATGTCGGTAATAGTGTCGCGAGCCCTCCCCGATGTCCGTGACGGCATGAAGCCTGTTCACCGCCGTGTGCTGTTCGGTATGAACGAGATGGGCAATACTTCAGACAAGCCTCATAAAAAAGCTGCCAACTGTGTGGGCGAAGTGATGGGTAAATACCACCCGCACGGCGACTCGTCGATTTACGGTACTGTTGTTAGAATGGCCCAGGACTGGAGCCTCAGATATACTCTTGTGGACGGCCACGGCAACTTCGGCTCAATCGACGGTGACGGCCCTGCCGCCATGCGTTACACAGAGGTTCGCCTCGCCAAGATGGGCGAGGAGATGCTTCAGGACCTCGATTCGGATACAGTCGACTTCCAGCCCAACTATGACAACTCGCGCCGCGAGCCCACAGTGCTCCCTACCCGCTTCCCCAACCTGCTGGTAAACGGTGCGTCGGGTATCGCCGTCGGCATGGCCACAAACATGCCTCCTCACAATCTTACCGAAGCTATCAACGCCTCTATCGCTGTACTTGAAGATCCCGACATTACTGTCGATGACCTTATCAAGATCATACCCGCTCCCGACTTCCCTACCGGTGGCACGATTTACGGTTACGGCGGCGTGCGCGAGGCGTACGAGACCGGCCGCGGACGTGTGGTTATACGCGCCAAGGCTTCAATCGAGCAGGAGCAGAACCATGAGTCTATTATAGTAAGTGAAATCCCTTACGGTGTAAACAAGGCCGAGCTTATCAAATACATCGCCGACCTCGTTACTGAAAAGAAACTCGACGGCATCGCCGACATCAACGACGAATCCGACGCCGAGGGCATGCGCATCGTTATAAAGCTTCGTTCCGACGCCAACTCGAACGTGGTGCTCAACAAGCTCTATAAGATGACTCAGCTTCAGGCTTCGTTCGCCGTAAATAATGTGGCACTCGTAAACGGCCGCCCCAAGACACTTTCGCTCAAAGAGATTCTTCAGGCGTTTGTCGATCACCGTCATGAAGTGGTGATCCGTCGTACACGCTTCAAACTCAAAAAAGCCCAGGAACGCGCTCATATACTCGAAGGCCTCATCATCGCCTGCGACCATATTGACGAAGTCATTTCAATCATCCGAAACACTCCGCGCGACGAAGATCCGAGAGTTAAGCTCAAGGAACGCTTCAACCTGTCGGATGCACAGGCACAGGCAGTCGTGGACATGCAGCTCAAGCGCCTCAGCGGTCTCGAACAAGACAAGCTCCACGCGGCTTATAAGGAAGTGGAAGACGAAATCGCCGGATATGAGCTCATACTCAACGACCCCGTCGTTTGCCGCAACGTTATCCGCACCGAGCTTGAGGAAATCCGTGACAACTATGGCGACGAACGCAAGACTGTCATTGACTATAAGGGTGGCAATTTCAACGCCGAGGCATTTTATGCCGACGATGACGTTATCATCACGATCTCCCACCTCGGCTACATCAAACGCACTTCGCTGAGCGAATACCGCACTCAGCATCGCGGCGGCGTAGGCTCCAGAGGCTCTCAGACACGCGATGAAGACTTTATCGAACACGTTTACAGCGCTTCGATGCACTGCTCGATGCTGTTCTTCACCGACCGCGGCCTCGTTTACAAGCTCAAGGTTTACGAGATTCCCGAATTTGCCAAGAATGCCAAGGGCCGTGCGCTCCAGAATCTGTTGAATATCGAGCCCGGTGACAAGGTGCGCGCATATCTTGCCTGCAAGAAACTTGAAGATCCCGAATTTGCCGGCTCACATTATCTTATCTTCGCCACACGCCGCGGTATCGTCAAGAAAACCGCTCTCAGCGAATATTCGCGCGTGATGGCCAAGGGCAAGAAGGCTATACTCATCCGTGAAGGCGACTCACTGATAGGCGTCGACCTCACCGACGACAACTCGGATATCCTGCTCGCCGCTCGCAAGGGCAAGGCAAACCGTTTCCGCACTGATTCGCTCCGAGCCATGGGCCGTGTGTCGAGCGGTGTGCGCGGCATGCGTCTCAGCGCAGACAACGAGGTCGTGGGCCTCGTCACCATGTCGCCCGAATCTGACAACACACTCCTCGTGGTATCTGAAAAGGGTTATGGCAAGCGCTCCACCCTCGAGTCATACCGTCTGACCTCCCGCGGCTCCATCGGTGTCAAGACCATCAACGTCACCGAACGCACCGGCGAACTGATTGCCTTTGAAAGTGTCAACGACGACAACGATCTGGTAATAATCAACCGCTCGGGCATGCTCATTCGCATACGTGTTGCCGACATCAAGATTGCAGGCCGCGCCACACAGGGCGTTCGACTCATCAACCTTGAAAAACGAGGCGACGAGATAGCATCGGTATGTGCCGTGCCCACCGACCCCGAAGAGGCTACCGAGACTGTCGACGGAGAAGAACTTCCCGAACTCGATTTCAATCAGAACAACGAGCCCGATGAAGACGTTGAAATAGATGATGCCGACGATGATGTCGAAATCACCGACAGCGACGACAATGATTAAATAATAATTGATTAAAATAGTTCATTAACATAAATCCGATATCAACATGAACAAACATCTCGTATTGGCGGCCGCCTTAGTGGCAGGCTCGCTCGCCGCAGGAGCCCAGACACAGACTGTCAAGGCTGCCGAGCAGGCAATGAAAAGTGGCAAGAGTGCCGCTGAGGTTGTGGAAATCGTGACCCCCGCGTTCACTAATCCCGAAACCCAGGGCCTTGCTCAGACCTACTACATTCCCGGCAAGGCTATGTTTGAGGAATATGACCGCCTTTTCGGTCTCAAGAGCCTCGGCAAACTGCCTGAAAACGGCGATAAGAAGATGGGCGACGACCTCCTTCAGGGCTACAAGTTCTACATGCAGGCTCTGCCCCTCGACTCTGTTGCCGATTCCAAGGGCAAGATTAAGACCAAGCACTCGAAAGACATAGTAAATACTATCAGCGGCCACGCCAACGACTACAATACAGCCGCCATCTCGTTCTGGGATCTTAAGGAATATGCCAATGCCTACCGTGCATGGGATATTTTCCTCAATCTTTATGAGCGCGAACCCTTCGCATCCAAAATGACCGCTACGCCCGACACCGTTCTCGGCGAAATCTACTTCAACCAGGCTCTTGCCGCTTGGCAGGCCGATATGCTTTCAGATGCCATGAATGCCTTTACCAAGGCAGAGAAAAAGGGCTATCACAAAAAGCAGTTATACGACTATGCCATCGCCGTGGCTACAGGGCTGAAGGATCAGAACGCTATCGCCGATTGGGCTACCCGCGGCAACGAGCTTTACGGCGATGAGGATCCCAACTACATCGGCCATATTATCAACACTTACCTGCAGAACAAGGACTTTGACCGTGCCTTCTCCACCATCGACGAGGCTATCGCAAAGGACCCCGACAACGCACAGTATTATATGGTAAAGGGTATCCTTTACGACAACCAGGAGAACAAGCCCATGGCAAAGGAAATGTTCTTCAAGGCTATTTCTCTCGACCCCAAGAATACAGGCGCCCTCACACAGTATGGCATCGCTCTCTGTCAGGAAGCATATAAGCTCAGCGACAGCGCTCCCACAACAGCCGCCGAGTCGCAGGCTTATTTCGACAGCAAGATAAAGCCCCTCTTCGTTGAGGCAGCCGAATATCTTGAGAAAGCATGGCAGCTCGACAACGACAACATGGATGCCCTCAACTACCTTGACAACATCTATTACAATCTCGGCGACGAAGCCAAGCAGAAAGAAATACAGAACCGCAAGCTCTGATTTCAGAACTGACACATAAATAATCCGGCCGCAAAGTTTTTTCTTTGCGGCCGGATTATTTATGATATCATTCGATTATTTTCTCACATATATCTTACTGCATAAATCGGGAGTGACAATTACATAATTCCCGTTGCCGGGGAGATTCAATGCCTTCACTTCATCGCGTGAATCAACAAGACGGCCTGTCAGGTCATATACTTTGACATAAGCCTGACGATTTGTGAATTCAAGCCGGTCACCTGTTACATGCATCTGCGTATTTTTGTCGGTGCTTATGTCGCTTATTCCTGCGGGAGGGCCGTCATAGCCTTGCAGGGCCGGTTCGGACTCATATCCGTAGCCGTCATAGATACATACTGCATAATACCGGTCCTTGCGCAATTCCTCGGGAAGGAGATAGAACGGGTTATAGGTCACGGCGCAAAGATAGTCGCCGCGAATGCCGTCGCCTTCGGGATCCATCGCCTCGTCGATAGTCAGTTCCGACGGTATAGCGTAAACCGAATATCGAATTATGGGACGGTAGTTGCCTTCGCGCTTAACGGGAGACCAGCGCACCGTTGAGCCGTTACGTACTATATTCTCCGGTTTGCCATATTCCACACGTG
Organism: uncultured Bacteroides sp.; assembly: GCA_964401095.1. Classification (GTDB taxonomy): domain Bacteria; phylum Bacteroidota; class Bacteroidia; order Bacteroidales; family Muribaculaceae; genus CAG-873. Next base: position 15,613 of record CAYNXG010000013.1, on the reverse strand, counting down.
GCTTTCCGGTGATTATCGGCACCAGCGATTTACGCTGATATACACTTTTCTCCAGATGGTCGCCAAGACCTTTGACACCTCCGGTGCCGATGCCGTCGATATTCTTGGCCGAATAATATATTTCTCCCTTGGCGGCCTTTCCCTGATGCTGACGGTGCAACTTCACCTGTTCGGCTACATCGGCCCATCCGCCCGAAGTATTTGAACCCTCGGCAAGGAATGATATCGAGTGCGAGCTATAGAAGTGGCAGCCGAATTTTTCGGAAACCTCGCTCCACCACTGTGTCACCGTGCCGAACGGTGCTGTGCGCTCGGTCGTGGTCCAGTAGAGCTGCGGAGATATGAAGTCGAGGCTTTTTTCATCCATCCATGCCAGCGGGTCGGAATAGATGCCGTCGTACTGCCAGTCGTCCTGCAGGACATCAGGCCTGGTGATTCCGTATTTCCACGCAGATTTGTCGGCGATGCCTGCCGGCGAGATTCCGAAACGCATGTCGGGCCTGTCGGTTTGGATCTGTGTATATATCTCGTGCATGAAATCGTTTACATTTTTGCGGCGCCAGTCGCCTATCGACAGAGATGTTCCCGATTTCTTATACGTGTTCCAGTCGGGAGCGCTTCCGCTTTCCGACAGTCCGCCCGAAGGATAGAAATAATCATCGAATAGTACGCCGTCGATAGAATAATTCGTATATATCTCTTTGATGACCTTTAATATGTGTGCGCGGGCGTCCTTGTTTGACGGGTCGAATATCGTGCAAGAGCTGTTGGAAAGCAACCAGCCTTTGGCTTGCCATTCCTTGTCAAACGGGGTGGTGTTTGGTGTGGATGTCTGACTCTCGCGGTATGGATTGATCCATGCGTAACATTCAAGACCTCGCTTATGGCACTCGCTCACTACAAATTGCAGCGGATCCCAGCCGGGATCTTCGCCGCGCTTACCCGATATGATATGGCTCCAGGGTTCGAGGCTCGATTTATACATGGCGTCGCCGGTGCCGCGCACCTGAAAGCACACGCCGGTGAAATTATGCCGCTCGAACGCATCGAGATACTCGATCATCTGATCCTTGGCTTCAGCCATATTTGTTGACTTCGGCCAATCAATGGCCCACACGGTTGTGAGCCATGTAGAGCGCATTTCTCTTTTGGGGCTTTGAGCGGTAACCGCCGCAGTCCCGAGCAGGGCGCACAGCCCCGCCGCTAATAGTCGTTTCATATATAATTATGTTGTTTTGAGTTTGAGGAGGCGGACAAAGGTTGCCCGCCCGCCCCTATTCTTTCATTATCTTTTTTAGAATCGGATACATGGCCCGTGCCATATTGTCAAATTCGGTGTCGGTGAAGTGGTAGTTGTCTACGGTCGATTCGGGATCGCTCAGGGTTTCTGCCGATTCCATGTAATGGATATTCCCGTCTTGTTTACGGCGCCGCTCATAGATTGCTCTCAGGGTTTTGTTTTTCTCCGTGAGTGTATCGAAGACATCGGGACAGAACCGGCTTATAGGAAACATAGGACTCTCGACCAACAGGATAGGCGTATCGGGGCGCTTTTCCCTTATGATGTCAATGAAGGTGTCGAGCCGCTCGTTTATCATGTCGGATGTGCAATTTGGCAAGGTGTCGATTACATACACGGCAGCATCGGCCTGAGCCATGAGGCGGGCTATCTCCGGGTCGAGCCTGGCATTGCCGCTGAATCCGAGGTTGATGACCTCACGGTTGAACATCCTGCCAAGAATCGATGTATGGACCATCCCGGGGCGCGATGCGCAGCCGCCCTGCAGGATGCTTGTGCCATACATTACAAACGGCTTTTCACGTTTAGGCAGGTCTATTACCGGCGCGCTCACAGTGGCTGCCGAGTCTGTAAGAATAAATACAGAATCCACTCCGTCATATAACGGCATGTAAAGCATATATTCACGCTTCTCCCTCGGCATGTTATTGGCAAGCAGGCTTTTGTTGTGATGGCTTGTAAGGGATGGCCTTGCCGAGCATAGTGTTGTCCATGTCGAGTCGGGCTGCATTACATAAAGGTCAAGCCCCCTTATCCCTGCCGGTGTCATGTGGTTCATGCTGAATTTCTGCAACACCTTCCAGCTTGCGCCGAGATCCGTAGCGTCGGATGAGAATCTAATCGCGATGCCGGCCGAATGAAGGCCAAGCGCCCAAAGATCTTCGCGTACGGAACCTTTGAGAGAGTCGGGAAGTCTCGAATATCTTGCTTCGGCATCGGTGGCAAGTGTCCCGTACACAGGCATGGCGGATAAATCATGCGGAACCATCTCGGACGTTTTTATAGCCGGAAAGCAGGTGGAGGAAGCGGAGAGAAGCAATATGGCGGATAATAGTTGTTTCAATTTTAAAAGGATAGCAAGGTTATATAATTGATGCAAAGTTACATTATTTTCGGTTTCCTCCGAAGGCATCGGTATGCTTAAAACCGCTTTGGATATGTTAATATATGTTATTTATAGCCGCTTCGCAATGTATTAGCTCCGTTCCAAACGTGCCTGACGTTCACTTATTATAAAATTATTTAAAGATATTTTTGCCATATCGCCAATTCTGGCTAAATTTGTAGACCAAAAAACTTCGGGCATACTTTGCTCGGAGATGGCAGAGAATTCTTAAAATTTAATATCATAACTTACACATGAAAAGCAAGCCAAATCTTAGCTTTTGGAAGCTATGGAATCTGTCGTTCGGCTTTTTCGGCGTGCAGATTGCATATGCTTTGCAAAGTTCGCAGGTCAGCCGAATCTTTTCGACAATAGGTGCTGATCCGCACGATCTCAGTTATTTCTGGATTTTACCGCCCCTGATGGGCCTCATAGTACAGCCTATCGTAGGCGCAGCATCCGATAAGACCTGGAACCGTTTCGGTCGTCGTCTGCCCTATCTGCTTATCGGTGCTCTTGTTGCCATCATTGTGATGTGCTTCCTGCCGAATTCCGGCTCGCTCGGCCTCGGCGTATCCCAGGCCATTATCTTCGGCCTTATCATGCTTATGTTCCTCGACACCTCGATCAACATGGCAATGCAGCCTTTCAAAATGCTCGTCGGCGACTTTGTCAACGAGGAACAGAAAGGCCTCGCCTACTCTATCCAGTCGTTCCTTTGCAACGCCGGTTCTGTTGTCGGCTACATCGCGCCCATAGTTCTTGCCCTCTTCCTGAGCAATACCGCCCCCACCGGCGAGGTGCCCCCCACAGTTACATGGGCCTTCTATATCGGTGCCGCCGTGCTGCTGCTTTGCGTTGTTTACACCTTCGCCAAGGTTAAGGAACTTCCACCTCACGAATATGCGGAGTACCAGGGTATTAAACCCGTAGAAAAAGGCGAGAAGGAAAAGACTAATGTAATCAAGCTGCTGGTGCGCGCACCCAAGGTGTTCTGGACCGTAGGTGTGGTACAGTTCTTCTGCTGGGCCGCATTTCTCTATATGTGGACTTACTCGACCGACGCCATCGCCGGACACGCCTTCGACGCTCCCTCCACCACAATGGTGAGCGGCCTTATTGTCGACGGCAAGGCATATAACGACAAGTTTATTTTCAATGACCAGCGTCCTGTCGTCGAAGAAGGTCACCTCTGTATCGGCGGCGTGGAAGTTGACGGTCAGTTCTACGAGCCTGCTACCGTAGCTATTGACGGTGATACCGTAATCGCCAACCATCAGGTTGTTTACAGCTATGGCGTAGCCAAGGCCGAGATTAATCCCGCAGGCAAAGGCGCCCTTGCCAAGGCCGGTCAGACAATCCGTATCGACAATCTGCCTCCCATGCCGGTCCTTGAAAATGCTTACACCGTTTCCGAGCTCTCTCTCGTGCAGCCCGGCACATCGCTCACAATGGCCCACATAGCCAAAAAGCAGGCCGACGGCAGCTACGTACTTGACGAGACGACACAGCTTCCCGCAATAGACAGCCCCTCGGCTGCAACAGTAAATGAATCAGTTGTGCTCAATGCCGCATCCAAGCAGTATCAGGATGCAGGTGACTGGAACGGCGTGCTTCTCGCCATACAGGCCATCGCTGCCGTGCTTTGGGCTATCGTTCTCGCGCAGTTCAAGAACCGCAAGTTTGCTTACTCGGTATCGCTGCTTATCGGTGCTGTAGGCTTTGCTTCGGTGTTCTTCATCACACACCCCATGGTGCTCGGTATCAGCTATGCCATGATGGGCTGCGCATGGGCCGCCATGCTGGCAATGCCGTTTACAATCCTCACCAATGCCTTGGCCGGTGACCATATCGGTACATACCTCGGTCTGTTCAACTGCACCATCTGCATACCTCAGATTGTCGCAGCTCTCTGCGGTGGTGCAATTCTCCACTGCTTCGCACCGGCCGCCAACGGCGCACCCGCCACTGTGTGGATGCTCGTAGTTTCCGGCATCCTCATGCTCCTCGGCGCGATTGCCGTATGGGGTATCAAGGAGACCTTCGGTTCGCAGTCGGGGCTTACCCCCGAGGCAGCCATGGCCGAATCGGAAATGGTATCGGACGAACTTATCTGATAAAACCATATTAAACTAATCATAAGCGGGCGCTTTGACAGATGTCAGGGCGCTCGCTTGGTTTTTGCTGTAATGCATCCAACTTTTCAATACTACATCCGACAAATACCGAATCAGCGGCCTAAATTTAACAGACAGTGCTGATTTGGTGCTAAGTTTTTAAATATTTACATAAAAATGTTAAAAAATTTTGTGCATTAACCGAATCGTATTAAATTTGTGACAACTATGTTGTAATGCATTAAAATGAAGCCATTCATAATACCATATATCACACTTGCAATACTGTTATTTTGCGGAAATGCACCTGTGGAAGCGCAGGAATCCGGAAATCTAAAGTATTCGGAAATATACGAAAACTTCAACGACAAGCTGAAGGAAGGTTGCTCTACAAGCGACAGTATATACATTCTGTCCAACATGTTCGATGTTGCTCAGGCAAGTAGTATCGTAAGTTTCGATGAGATATCAAGGCGTATTTATGATGTCTCTCTGAGAGCGGGCGAATATGAGACAGCCCTCGAGATGTTGCGCATGCGTGCCAATACATATCTTAATCACGTCGATTCGCTCAATCGCTTCAAGGAAATGGCATTGAAATTTCCCGATTCGGTAGCGGGGAAACGGGAGACCCTGACTTTCATAAACATGCAGCGCAACATGTATCTGGCCCGCAAAGGCACAAAAGAAGAGCGTGCCGAGCGTTTCAACGAACAGTTGCGCGATATTACCATTAATCCGCCCAAAGACCTGTATGACAATATCGAACTCCTGCATTCGGTATGCGTGAACATTTCCCAGGAAACTCATGGCGAGTTGCTTGTCGATTATCTCGACCGGCTCGGCGATATGATTGACCGCCTTCCCAAGGGGCGTTTCGCTTTGCGTAATGCTTATTACGTGCAGGCTGCGATTGCATATTCACTGGCCAATGAGCCGCAGAAAGCTATTGACGCGGATCTCAAGCTCGTAAATATTATGGACTCCCTGACCAATTATTACGTGGAACGCGGACGTCCATACCGCAGTTATGCCGCCAACAAATATGTCGTTTATACACGCCTGCTTGGCAACTGGGAAGGCCTGTCGGATGAAAAGGTTGACGAGTATTACAAGCTGGCGATGAAATATTGCGGCGAATCGCGCCGTGCCGCCAAGACTTATGAGAATCTGCCTTTGCCCGACATATATTATGCGCTTGCCAAGAAGGATTATCCCAGGGCTCTTGAACTGCTCAAGGAGCATATCGATAATCCCCGGTTGAGTTACCGCAGACGCATTTTGCTGAGATATATGATTGATGCCGCCGAGGCTGTAGACGACAAGGATGCCCTGTTATACGCGTCGCGGGAATACAACGATGTGCTCGACACTTACCTGGCCAACCGCATGCGCGAGCGATACAAGGAGCTCCAGATCATATATGACATATATGATATTCGCAACAACTACGAGCAGCTTAAGGCTGAGAAACAGGAGTCGGAGAATCGGCTTCAGTTGCTGATTATCATAATCTGCTCGGTGGCTTTGATTGGTCTGCTGGTTCTCATTTTCTTCCTCGTGCGTCAGTGGCGCCGGTCAAAGCATCTGGCGGTTACTCTCGCGAATTCAAATGAAGCGTTGAGAAAAGAAAGTGAATCGCTGCGAAACTCTCAGGCGCAACTTCTCGAGGCACGCGATGCCGCGCAGAAAGCCAACCAGTTCAAGACTGACTTTATCAAGAATATGAGCCATGAGGTCACCGTGCCGTTGAATGCCATAGTGGAATATTCTCACCTTATCGTTGACTGCACCGATGCTACGGAACGCCCGTATCTCGAACGTTATGCCGAACAGGTCGACCTCAATAGTGCGTTCCTTACGGCCATTGTGAACGATGTGCTCAATCTTACCGAAATTGACAGCATGTCGGTCGGTCTCCATCGCGAGCTCGTCGATTTGCGCCACGTGGCCGAACTGTCCATTGAGACTATAATGCCAATGGTAAGCAAGGATGTCGAAGTGATCTTCGACCCCGAATCGTCAAATCTCGACACATTCACCGATCCGCGCCGTGTGCAGCAGATACTTGTCAATGTGATAAGCAACGCGGCTAAATACACCCGCCGGGGCAGGATATTCCTCGAGTGTCATGCCGTCAACGACGGTAAGACAATTGCCATTGCAGTATCGGATACAGGCCCCGGCATACCGGCAAACGAGAAGGAACGCATTTTCGAGCGCTTTGTAAAACTTGATCCCGATGCAAAGGGAATAGGTCTCGGACTGCCTATCTCGCGTCTGCTGGCACGTCTGCTGGGCGGCGACCTTGTCCTCGACACCACCTATACCCATGGTGCGAGATTCCTCTTCACCCTGCCCTACGTTCTGCGATGATCAGAAGGTGACATGCACCGCGATGCGCAGCCCGCTGCGGTCGATTTTATACGGCATGTTGCGATAATTCAGACGCCATACATAATCCACACGCAATATCTTGAAGATATTCTCGATACCGGCCGAGACCTCCATATAGGGGCCTCGGTCGAGTTTTGTAATACCTGTCTCGGCCGGGAATTGCAACAGGTCTTTGTGTATGGCCGGGTTGCTGCGGTCGGCTAAAGTGCCCCAGTATCCCCTGAAACCTATTACCTCGCGCAACTTCAATTTCTTAAGATACGGGATATAGTTGAACAGTGCGCCGTTGGCCCAGTAGGTGAAGTCCCACCATACATACGATGTAGAAATAAATTCCATCGGATTCATAAGCGCGAAGCTGCGCGGCTGTATTATGTACGACAGGTTTACGTTAGGAATGTTGAGATCGAGAAATGATGACGAGCTCCACACGTGTCCGCCGCCGGCATACGTGTCGAGGTAGCCGAAGGCTGAGAACCACCATCGCTTGGCTACATCTATTTCTGTCTTGTTGATGTCATACCTGGTGCCGAACAGGCCCTTGGGAGCATAAGTCTGAAGGATCGACACTGCCGGTGCGTCGAGATTTACCGGGATTCGGTGGGTGCGGGTCTGGAAGAATTTCTCACCCGGTGCATAGCGCAGCATCAGCTCCAGCTTGTTCTCGGAGAAGGCCCGCAGGAAATGCCCGTTGCCGTCAATGAGAGGCATTGTAGGTGCAGCCTCCCGGTGGTCGTTTGATATTGCGAGATTTACCGAGAAGTTTGATAACGTCTCATACGTGAATTCGATTTTGTTAAGCCTGCGATATGTGGCACGGTCATCGCTCATGCGTTTCAGCGATAGCACGATATTGTCGGCCGATGTGAAAGGATAGCTCTCTCCAGGCCTGTCGATTTCGTAGCTAGAAGTGGCACGTATCGACCGCACGGGAAATTCCCTTGAGTGATATTCTTTTCTGTTGAATGCGTACTCAGCCTCGGCTTTGTATTTCCAGCGGTGATCCTTGAAACCATAGGCTACATAGAAACGCCCGAACCAGTGTGGCGACAGGTTGGCGGTGGTCATGCCTCCCGCGCGAAGCCTTACGCGTTCCATGGAATTGAAGCTTAATATTGAGTTTACGGGGCCGAAATCAAAATAGCTCGGATTGCTCGTTGCCACATAGCCCGTGAAAACAGTCTTGAGTATCTTTTCGCCCCAGTAATATATCGGCACCTTTCGCAGACGCGTCATCAGCTCGCCTACGCGGCTCTCGCCGCGGGCTATGTGGCTCAGACGCGCTTCTTCCCAGTAGACCGAGTCGCGGTCGCCTGCGCCTGTGCGCTCTATGACGGAGCCGTCGCCGCTGAATACGCTGTCGGCAATGGCGTCAAACGAGTGGCGGGCATAATCCGTGTGCCGCGAGGCATAAAGTCCCCCGCCCTTACCCGCAATGCTTATCTCCATGGTGAGCTCATCAGACATCTTCAGTCGCGAGCCATCGGGCGCTTTCTTGTACGTCTGGCTCAGATATAGATTATCCACAAAGTTGAGATTGATTTCCCGTGGCAGGTGCATCTCCACCTTTCTTATGAACATCGTGGTGTCGTTCTCAGGCACAAAGATATGACCGATAAAGCCGAATGTCGCATGATTGTGTGGATAAAATGAAAGGACGATACACCTTTCGTTGCCCATCTGCACCGTGTCTGTAAGATAGAATTTATAGAAATCGGGAGCGATACGGCTTAGCGGACTTACGAATCTGTTCTGCAGCAATGTAAGGTCATTCTGATATAAATCTATCTCGCGCATCACATCTTCCATGAACACCCTCATCGACTCGCCGTCGACAATCTCGTCCACGCCTTCCGAGCGCAGCCCGTCAATGATTTCTTTCTGTGCGGACGGATTGTTTCTGAAATTGTGTCGTGATTTCTTTTCCTTGATCATTACGCCGAGATACGGCTTTCCCGACACCGCCGACGTGTCGACATGCTCGGCCAGGAAAGGAAACGTTCTGAGCATACGGCTATGTTCCTCGGGCATGAAGTCGTTCAGTCCCAGTACTATCTTTTCATACTTGTCATAGCTGTAATAAGGGTTGCGCAGGGGATCTGTCTTGGGAGCCTGTGTCTTTAACCTGTTCAGAAATTCTACCGCGGGATTGTTTTTCTTGGAATACTTTGATTTCTTTACTACAATTTCTTTAAGCTCCGTTGTAGACGGCGACAGGTACACGGCATAGATATTTATACGTCCTTTGCGTATAGGCAACACTTTTTTGTCGTAGCCCATGCAAGTTATCTGAAGGCTTTTCGTGCCGTCGGGTACGGTAAATTCAAATATGCCGTCGGCATCTGTCACCGCGCCCGAGGTGGTGCCACCAATCATTACCGACGCGTACGGCAGCACCTCGTCGGTTATGGAGTCGCGGACTATGCCGCGCACAAAATATCCGTTGGCCGCCGACATGCTGTGCGCCGATGTGATAAAAAATACGGCGATAAACAGTATGCAACGGATAAAACGGTGTATATTTGCAGTAGAAATCAAAATTACCGAGAATGTCAAAAGAGATTGAACGTAAATTTTTAGTGACATCGTCGTCCTACAGAGAGGCGGCAGTCGATGCCGTTGAACTCGCGCAGGGATATCTTAATACAGACCCCGATTCCACCGTGCGTGTGCGGGTCGCCGGCCCGCGCGGCTTCATAACAGTTAAAAGCCGCAATATAGGAGCCACGCGCAACGAATGGGAATACGAGATACCCGTCTCCGACGCGCGAGAGATGCTGGCGCTGTGTACGGGTGTACTCGTAAAGACCCGCTATATAGTGCCCGCTACCGACGGTTTGCGCTGGGAAATCGATGAATTTCACGGGCCTCTCGAGGGCCTGACTGTGGCCGAGATTGAATTGCCTTCGGAAGACACCCGGTTCGACAGACCGTCGTTCATAGGCCGCGAAGTCACGGGCGACGCGGCCTATTACAACTCTAATCTCGCAGCTCGAGTCTGACTACATTTTCCACATGGTGTGTATGCGGGAACATGTCAACCGGCTGCACGGCCTCAACGCGATATTTAGCGTCAAGCAGAGCTATGTCGCGGGCCTGTGTGGCGGGATTACAGCTTACATACACTATGCGGCGCGGCGAAGCGTTCAGGATGACGTCAACCACATCCTGATGCATGCCGGCACGTGGCGGGTCTACGATCATCACATCCGGACGGCCATGGCGGGCGATGAACTCGTCGGTAAGCACATCCTTCATATCGCCGGCATAGAACTCAGTGTTGTCGATACCGTTGATGCTTGAATTTATTTTAGCGTCCTCGATTGCTTCGGGCACATATTCGATGCCTATCACGTGCCGCGAGCGGCGGCTTACGAAGTTGGCTATTGTGCCTGTGCCGGTGTACAGATCGTAGACAAGTTCCGAACCGGTGAGACCGGCGAAATCCCTTGCCACCTTATAAAGTTCATAGGCCTGGCGGGAATTTGTCTGATAGAACGACTTGGGTCCGACTCGGAATCGCAAGCCTTCCATCTCTTCCTCTATGAAGTCCTTGCCTGAATATGTCAGAATCTCCTGGTCTGTGATAGTGTCGTTGACTTTGAGATTGATCACGTAGAGCAAAGATGTTATTTCCGGGAATTCATTGTGAATGGCTTCCATCACCTTGTCAATCATCTCACGGTTATCTTCGCCGAAGCACATCACAGCCATTATCTCGCCTGTCGAGGCCATGCGCACCATTAATGTGCGCAGCAATCCGCGCTGTTCGCGCAGGTCGTAGAACGAAAAGCCGTTTGATATGCCGAAATTCTTGACGAATTTGCGCAGACGGTTGCTGAAATCATCCTGAAGGTAGCAGCGGTCGATATCGAGCACTTTGTCAAACGCCCCGGGAATGTGGAAGCCCGCGCCGTCGCGATCGGCGATTACCTCGCCGGACGCCATCTGCTCGGCCGTGAGCCAGCGGCGGTTGGAAAACGTGTATTCCATCTTGTTGCGGTATTCCCAGATATTTTCCGAACCCTTGATAGGAGTTATCTCCGGTAATTCAACCTTGGCTATGCGTTGCAAGGCGTCAGTGACGGTCTGCTGCTTGCAGCGAAGCTGCTCCTCATAAGGGATATGCTGCCAGCGGCAACCGCCGCAAATGCCGAAATGCGAGCATCTCGGTTCAACTCGCATCGCTCCGGGTTGTATAAGCCTCACGATGCGGCCTTCCGCATACGATTTTCTTTTCTTCGTAATCTGTATGTCGACGATATCGCCGGGGGCGCCGTAGGGAACGAACACCACCATGTCATCGACACGCGCCAGGGAATTGCCCTCGGCTGCGAGAGCCGCTATTTCGACTCCCTCGAGTATAGGATATGGTTTGCGTTTTCTTGACACGTTTCTTGATTTTTTATCCTGCAAATTTACGAATTTCCACGCAAAAGATGCTACTTTTGCACCATGAATCCGAAACTTTGGCTGTTTTATCCGGAAAATGATATAGCGCTGGCTCACGGCAACGCTAATTTTACCGCCCCTCCGGCCGCGGTGGCGCTGCGGCGTGCCTGCGAGATTCTTCCATTATGGATGGCCGGTCCATGCGACCGTGTCATGTGTTCGGGAATCAATGAGCATTGGCTCGACTCTGTGCAATCGTCCTTCGCCATCGGTGCGGATGTGTGGAATCATACCGATTTCGATTTGTCTCCGTCGCCCTGGGGCTGGTCGGCCGCTTCGCGTCGGTTTTATGCCGATAATGGTTTTGCCGCTTCGGCATTGCCCGATGACGGCAGCCTGGAATTGTGGCGGCGGCTGTCCCACCGCCGCACGGCCGCGGAAATATCGTCCGAGTTGTCCGCTGTTCCGGAGCTTGACATGTGGCCGGCCGCAGTAGAGATTACTGACGTTGCTGTATTAAAACGCATGATTGAGCAGTCGGGCCAAATTGTTGTAAAATCTCCGTGGTCATCTTCGGGCCGAGGGGTCAGTGTGGCCGACAGGGCGCATGTGGACGAGTCCCTAAGACGGGCCGCAGGCACTATCCGTCATCAAGGGTCTGTAATGGCGGAGGAATACGCCGGGCGGCGGTTTGAATTCGCCCTGCTGTTCATGTGTGAGGGCGGCTGCGCGAGATTCAAGGGTTATTCGCTGTTCAGGTCGGCATCAGGCGGATATGAGGGTAATGTTGTGGCGACGGATTACTACATGCGTGATGTAATATCTCATCATCTTTCGCTCGATAAACTCGACACTCTTACAGATGCTCTTTCGCACTCATTGACGCGTAACGTCGCCGGAGGTTATAGTGGCCCGGTAGGTGCCGATCTATGCGTAGTTGAGGATACCTCGACACGGCAAATCCATCTGATGGAAATTAATCTGCGTTATACAATGGGATTCCTGGCGGCGGGGCTGGCGAGATATGTGGCCGCGCCGTCGATGTTCACTATAATCAAAGGCCCGCGAGGCGCCGAATACGGGCAGCCGGTAATAACGAATGGATTGCTTGAACACGGCACCCTGTCACTAACCCCGCAGGGCACGGTTTTCTCTCCCGTTCTCACCGTGATATGAAGCCGTTTATGCAAATGCAATGCCGCACAGAAAAAGTATGTCAACATTATGTAGGAATAGCAAATAGCATCAGCCTAACTGTCTGATAGACATGTAAGATAATCTGTCGACATATACTATCCTGCCAAAAGCTTCCTGCGCCATAAATTTTATTTCAGTTAAAAAGTCTTGGCAAAACGCGCCAATTGTGTTACCTTTGTAGTCGAAAATGCCTGTCATGGATAAGGAACAAGAAGAAAAGTCGCAAATGAAGGTGTTGACCCCACATTCCAGGCTGGGATTGGCTCTTTCCGGTGGCGGTGCGAGGGGATTTGCCCATGCCGGTGCCCTTGCCGCTTTGGAGGAGGCGGGCTATCGTCCCGACGTGATTGCCGGTGTAAGTGCCGGCAGCGTGGTGGCGACTTTATATGCCGCAGGCGTGAGTCCCCGAGATTTCCTCGCGATTTTTTCAGAGAAGTCATTTTCAAAACTTGCCGAATTCCGTCCGCGCAACGGCGGCCTGTTCTCCATGGAGCCATTCAAGAAATTCCTTGGGAAGCATCTCGGACAATACAAGAACCTCGAAGACCTCCCCATGGAGGTTTATGTCGGTGCCACCGATTTCACGAACGGTGTACCTGTAGAATTCCACACAGGCGATATCGTGGAGCGCGTGGCAGCCTCCTGCTCTATCCCCATCACATTCTCTCCTGTAGTCATCGACGGCATTGAATATGTCGACGGCGGTGTGCTGCGCAACCATCCGGCATGGATTATCCGCGATAAATGCGATTTTCTCATTGGCGTTAATGTAAGCCCTCTCAGCTCTATAAAGAAGGCCGACACATTCATGTCAGTGGCTATCCGTACCTACAATCTCATGGCCAAGGCCAATCAGCGCGAGGCCATGGAAATGTGCGATATAAACATAGCTCCACCCGAAATAACCCACTACGGGCCGTTTGACCTGCGATATATCAATAATGTATATATGAGCGGTTATATCCATACACGCAAGGCCCTGCGCGATGCCGGTATGTGGTCAAAAGCTCCGGCCGGAACCAAAAGAACCAACGATTAAAAAATTATCACAAATATGGAAAAGAACGACGCGCCGAAACCGGTAATATACCAGCTTTTGCCACGCCTCTTCACCAATTATAATCCCAATCCCGTGCCGGGCGGTACTATCGAACAGAACGGCTCGGGCAAGCTTGCTCTCATCACTCCCACGATTCTCAAACAGATCCGCGGACTCGGTGCCACGCACATCTGGCTCACCGGTGTCATAGAGCACGCCCATACTCCCGATTACACCGCATATGGTATACCTCGCCATAACCCACATATAATAAAAGGTAAGGCCGGCAGCCCTTACGCCATTACGGATTATTACGATATTGACCCCGATCTGGCAGTCGATGTACCCTCGCGTATCGCGGAGTTTGAGAAACTCGTGGCCAGGATTCATCGTGCCGGCATGAAAGTCATTATCGATTTCGTGCCTAACCATGTGGGCCGCCAGTATCACTCGGATGCCGCGCCTTCGGGAATCGAGGACCTGGGCCAGGGCGATAACAAGGAGATGTTTTTCTCGCCCGGCAACAATTTCTACTACATCACCCGCCAGCAATTCGCTCCGCGCGGGGTAGACCTGGGTCAAGGCGACGACGCGTATGTTGAATTTCCCGCGCGTGCATCGGGCGACGACTGTTTCACGGCATTCCCCGACGCATGCAACTGGTATGATACCATAAAGCTGAATTATGGCTATGATTACGGCGACCATTCGAGACATTACGATCCGATACCTCCCACATGGCTCAAGATGCTGCATATCCTGCGCTACTGGGCCTCGAAGGGCGTAGACGGCTTCCGATGCGACATGGCGCACATGGTGCCTGTAGATTTTTGGCGCTGGGCAATACCCAAGGTCAAGGAAGTGAATCCCGACATCATATTCATCGCCGAGATTTACGATGTGTCGCTCTATCGCAAATTCATTTATACGGCAGGATTCGACTATCTGTATGACAAGGTGAACCTCTACGACTCGCTGCGTGCCATAGAGACCGCCAACCATTCTGCGGCCACTCTCACCTCCTGCTGGCAGACGGTCGACGGTATCTCTGACCACATGCTCAATTTCCTTGAGAATCATGACGAACAGCGCTTCGCCTCGTCACAATATGCCGGCGATCCCTGGCGCGTCATACCCTCGCTTGTAGTCAGCTCCATGATATCCACCGGCCCGTTCATGCTCTACGCCGGACAGGAACTCGGCGAACGTGCATCCGATGCCGAGGGCTACAGCGGCTATGACGGACGCACCACCATCTTTGATTACTGGAGCATCCCCACCCTGCGCCGCTGGCTCAACAACGGCCGCTGCAACGGATGTCTCAGCGACAGCGAGGCAGCCTTGCGCTCGGTATACTCGCGCATACTCAATATATGTAATTCGGAGAAATCCGTACGCTGCGGCAAGTTCTTCGACCTCATGTATGTGAACTATGACAATCCGCGGTTCAATCCTCATCGTCATTTCGCATTCATACGCGCCGTCGACGACGAGATGCTGCTCATTACGGTAAACTTCAGCGACAGCGAGGCAAATGTGGAAATCAACCTGCCCGACCACGCGTTTGAATATCTCGGAATACCCCGCGGCACAGTCAAGGCCAAAGACCTCATATCCGGCGCCGAGTCGGTGAAAACAGTCTCGGATGCCATTCCTTTCGCCACACATATCCCAGCACATGGCGCCGTGATATGGAAAATCAATACGGGCGATATAAAAAGTATGATTCCGATATCCGTCAAATAAAAAGAAAGTCCCAACAATCTTATATTCTATGAACTCCACCTTACCCCCTTTCAAAATCTTCGCCGGCACAAAATCGCAATACATGGCCGAAGAAATTTGTAAAGACCTCGGCGTCGAGCTCGGCAAAATGAACATACAGCGCTTTGCCGACGGCGAGTTTGAAGTGTCATTTGAAGAATCCGTACGCGGCTGCGAAGTATATCTCGTGCAGTCGACATTCCCCAACTCGGACAACCTCATGGAACTTCTTCTCATGATTGACGCCGCCAAGCGTGCTTCGGCCGCCACCACCATCGCCGTAATACCCTATTTCGGCTGGG
>CAYNXG010000012.1:0-32154 GCA_964401095.1 uncultured Bacteroides sp. | reverse complement strand
GCAAGAACATCGAGCAATACAACATCGAGCACGGCCTGCGCGAAGAAAAGGAAGCCCCAAAAGAAGATGCTCAGAAACCGGCTAAAAAGGCTCCCGCAAAGACCACGAAAAAAACCTCTAAAAAGAGCGACGAATAAAAAATTCACATTCGCACCTTAATAATCTTAAAGCCGCCGGCATAATAGTCGGCGGCTGATTTTTATCAGTCGCAGGCTGCAAATTTTCATACCATTATTACAGCCGTCGCAGAGCGCCGGAAGCCGACCAGGCTTCATCGGCGGCAGACAGGAGCGGAGCATCATCGACGAGGTCATCAGATACCGCCGCCGACAGTACAAGGCCATTGGCACGTGCATACTCACGTACACGCCGAAGTTTCTCCGAGCCGCGGCACTCCGTATGCGACGGATTTGAGATTGATGACATGTCAGTTGCCACACAGGCACCATCCCAAAGGCATGGCACATACGATGCCGGAGCGGCCGTTGCCAACAGCACCTCATAGCCCCGGCGACGATAATCGGCTATCAGTCCTGCAACGTCGGAGCGTATTTTCTGTGTAGCGGATTCCTTGAAATCGCGTAGCAATTCATCGGTAATCTCGATTCTGCGCCAAATACCGAATTTCATAGAGACATGACTTATGGCTCCTATTTTGCGAAGGGACAGCAGCATCAAGCTACTTGCCAAAGCAAATATCCTGCCTTTACACAGCATCCGCTGCAAAGCACAACGATAGAATATATGAAGAGTATTTCCTTGAATAAGCGTGCCGTCAAGGTCTACTGCCAGTAACTTGCGCTGTTCCATCATTTTTTCATATCTTTTGACCACGGAAACCGAATCAAGGTAGAATCGCGATACAGGGCGAAATCCGGAACAACGACCGGAGCTTCCGTAGTAACCGTTATGACCGCCGAACGCACCTGCCGCTCGCCCGGGACTGTCCGCAAAGCAAAGATAACATCGCGCAAAGTGCATCCCGAATCCACCGCATCATCGACTACCAGAACTCTTGACGCTTTCTGAACAGCCTGCCGCACATCAGAGCCGAGATCCACATGTCGAAGCGGAGCAGGAGCGCGTCGGGCAAGTCGCCGCGCCTCAGCTATTCGCAGCCGGTCGGACACCCAAAGGGGCAGATGGCGCAATACTGTAAAAAGCAAGCGAGCCTTATCCTTTCCGGCTGACGACGGGCGCCGAAGACACACATCGGCACGCGGCACCGAGGCAGCGCCGTACATAACATCGGCTACATACACACCGCCGGTTGCGATTGCCACAACAAGATCGGGCTCATAGGCTTCCGACACTTCCGCGGCCAGACGGACGCACGCATCGCAAAAGTCAGTTCCGGCAAGAGTCACAACTTTCATATTTAAAAAAAACGGTGATTACTCACAATTTATTGCCTGTTTTCAAAAAAAACATTACCTTTGCAGCGGTTCATGCCTTTAGTGGCTTTGAGCCAAGAGTTCATTAATAAATAGGGGTGCGCCCGGCATGGCCGGGAGCTGAGATTACACCCTTTGAACCTGATCCGGTTAGTACCGGCGTAGTGAAATTTTAACATATGAAGAAACAGCTTCTTCCGGGCGTGGCTGCCTTGTGCGCAACCATCCCTACCGGCGTATTCGCCGCTGAATCGGCTGCCCAGGCGCAGACCGACTCAACCACAGTAGTAAACCTCCGCAATGTGGAAATCGTGGCCAACCGTGCCAACGACCGCACACCCGTGGCATTCTCAAATCTCACGGCTGCGGAAATAGCCGACGTCAACGACGGACGCGACATTCCCTTCATACTCGAACGTCTTCCATCAGTAATAACCACCGGCGATGCCGGCGGCGGCATAGGCTATTCGGGTATCCGCGTCCGCGGCACCGATGCCTCCCGTATAAATATCACCGCCAACGGCATTCCCATCAACGATGCCGAGAGCCACAATGTGTATTGGGTGAACATGCCCGACATAGCATCATCGCTGCGCGACATACAGCTGCAGCGCGGTGCCGGCACATCAACCAACGGAGCGGGAGCGTTCGGCGCGTCAATAAACATGATTACTGATGCACCCGGCTACGACAAATCAGCCGAAGTATCGGCTTCCTACGGCTCGTACAATGCCAACAAAGAAACAGTAAAAGTATCTTCCGGACTGTTCGGCGACCATTGGAGCGTCGATGCCCGTTTCAGCCACATAGGATCCGACGGATATATCGACCGTGCCTTCTCGAAATTGTGGAGCTATATGGGACAGCTGGCATATACCGGCTCGAAGACAACAGTCAGACTCCTCGCTTTCGGCGGCAAGGAACAGACCTACATGGCCTGGGACTATGCCTCGAAGGAGGACATGGAGAAATATGGCCGCCGATACAACCCCTGCGGACAATATACGGCCGACGACGGCTCGACGGCCTACTATCCCGACCAGTGCGACAATTTCACTCAGCACCACATACAGCTCATCGGTGCGCAAACACTCGGTGATGCATGGCATCTCAACGTAGCACTGCACTACACCAAGGGCGACGGCTACTATAACCAGTACAAGACCAAACGCACCCTGATAGAATATGGCCTTGAGCCATTCGTAAACGCCGACGGCGAGACAGTTGAAAAATCCGACCTGATACGTCTTAAAAAGAACGACAACGACTTTGGGGGCGGCATGTTCACCCTATCCTACCGCCACAGCCGCGTCAATGCCACCCTCGGCGGAGCGGCAAACTGGCACCGCGGAAACCACTTCGGACAGATTGCCTGGGTGCGGAATTATGTCGGCCCGATAAATCCGCTGCAACAATATTACTATAACACGGGCCGCAAGTTCGACACCAACATATACGGCCGCGCCGATGTGGAAATCTATGGCGGTCTCAGCGGCTATGCCGACTTGCAGTTCCGTCATATCCGGTACACCATCGACGGCATAAGCGACAACTACGACTGGAACACCGGTGGCATGGCGCACCTCGGCATCCACGAAAACTACAACTTCTTCAACCCCAAGGCCGGTCTCACATACACATCGGGCAACCACCGCGCATTTGCATCGTGGAGCGTGGCTCACAAAGAGCCGGTCCGCGACAATTTCACCGACGGTGACCCGCGGCACATACCTTCGGCCGAACGCCTGTTTGACTACGAACTCGGCTACAAGTTCACGCACAAGCTGTTCGACGCAGGCGTGAACCTCTATTACATGGACTACAAAGACCAGCTTGTAGCCACAGGCCAATTATCCGACACCGGCAATCCTCTCAGTGTCAATGTCCCAGATTCCTATCGCATGGGCGTTGAGTTTCAGGGAGCACTGCGGCCTTGCAGCTGGTTTGACTGGCAACTGTCCGCGACACTGTCACGCAACCGTATAAAGGACTTCACGGAATATATCTACGAGGACGAATGGACCAATCCCATAACCATCGACTGCGGCGACACGCCCATCGCCTTCTCTCCCGACTTCACGCTGCACAATGCTTTCAACTTCCATGTGGCCGGATTCGACGCTTCGCTGGCCTCGCGATATATATCATCACAGTATATGAACAATGCACGCTCCGAGGAGGCCAAGCTTGACTCATACTTCGTAAGCGACCTCAATCTCGGATATACATTCCGCAAGATTCCATCGGTGAAAAAATTGCGGTTGGGCTTTGCAATATATAATATCTTCAATAAAAAATATTGCAATAACGGTTATGCCGGTGCGGGATATTATGTCGACGGAGGCGAAAAAGTAATCTATCGCTATGCGGGCTATTCGGCTCAGGCACCGACAAATGTTATGGCAACTGTAACTCTTGAATTCTAAATGAACTGGGACCTTTTACTTGAAATATCCGGCTTTATTATCGGCCTTTTATATCTGTGGTGGGAATATCACGCCAACCCGCGCATGTGGATCGCATCGGTGATAATGCCCACAATTTCAATGTGGATTTATTTCCGCAAAGGTCTCTATGCCGATTTTTCGATAAATATCTACTATTTTGTAATAGCCGTTTACGGTTATCTGGCCTGGACGCGACGCGGCCTGCGAAAAGATACGGGCATCGAAAAGCCGGAGAAAAAGGAATTGCCCGTGACACATATCACGGCAGCGGCGCTCGCCGGCTGCATCGCCGTTACCGGTGTGCTATGGTGGGCAATATACTTTTTCCTCGAGAGGTTTACCGACAGCACGGTTCCGGTATATGACGCCTTCACTACGGCGCTGAGCATCGTGGCAATGTGGATGCTGGCCCGCAAATACCTTGAGCAATGGCTGGCATGGATATTGGTCGATGCCGTATGCGTGGGGCTGTATATCTACAAAGGTATTTATCTATACGCCACCCTTTATCTTGTATATACCGCCATAGCTGTATTCGGATATAGAAAATGGAAGCGGCTCATGCACTCATGAACCGCCGAAAACATTAAGCATTGAGAACACAGGCCGTCCGAGGTAACTAATTACCGAGGCGGCCTTGTTTTTAAAACGTACACGCCTGTCGAGAATAGCCTCTTTGCGATAAGCCCTTATAACATTCCAGCAACGCTCGGCAACAGATTTGTTGCCATGCCGTACGGCAAGAAAGAACATATTGAAATTCGCACTGAGCTTCCTGTTGCGGGCGGCTTTTAAAAGTTGAGGATATGATTTCACCATATAGGCCTCGATTGAATCAACTATATCCAGTATATCGAATCTGCGCTCGCTCCATACATGAAGAATACTTCCCGGAGTCATGCGGTAAAACATAAGTTTATCCGGAATCACAGCTATGCCGTCGGCATGTTCACAGACGCGATAAAAAAAATCGAGATCCTCATATAGAATACCTTCCTTGAACCGCACATTGTCAAACAGAGACCTGCTATATAGCTTACCCCATGCCGATGCGACTATATCCTCCTGATATAAAGAACGCTGAACTGCATCGATATAATCACATACCGACGCCGGACAATCATTAGGGGTCTCGTCAAAAACGGGTCTGTAGCCTTCATTGTATCCGGCTATGACAATCGAAGCTCCCGTATCGGAGGATACGGATGCGAAACGCTGCAGGGCATGCGGTGCCAGCATATCGTCCGAGTCGAGAAACACAATATGGCTGCCCGTCGAGATATCTATACCGGTATTTCGTGCCACAGACAATCCGCCGTTTTTACGGTGGTGAACACGTATGCGGCTGTCTTTTGCGGCATATTCATCGGCTACGGCACCCGCGCCGTTTGTCGAGCCGTCATCGACTATAACAAGTTCCCAGTCATCGAATGTCTGACCGAGCACGCTGTCGAGGCATTTCCTCAACAGCGGCTCGGCAGTGTTATACAATGGTACGATTACGCTTATCATTTCACATCAATAGGCTTGCTCGGCGTTGACTCCACATTCACCCTGCTCAGCGCGGTGATTACATATTTGCCCGGAGCTGAAGGTTTATGTTCGGTTTTCCATGTGACGGAAACGATGGCCTCGGAGTTATCGAGGTCGATTTCCTGGTCTCGGTCAAAGCGGTATATGACATACTTCACGGCGTCGGAAGCCTTGCCGCTCCCGGCCGACGCATGCCAGGTGAGTTTACCGTCTTTAAATACCGGGGACTTCACGGCTGCGGGTTTTTCACTGCTTATCCAGGGATAATCCGGCACGATAGCAGTCGTGCGCTGAAAATGACGGGACAGAGAGTCGGCGATGCCGCCGGTATTTGATGTCACCGAGTAGGCCGGCCACCAGCAGTTGCCGTTTATATTCTCGGCGGCACGTGTCAGATTGATTTTATGTCTGAGCTGCGTGGCCTCGGTGGAAAAGCCAATGTCGGGCATCTTCATGGTGCGGTCTACGTCCTGGCCGATATACATGTGACGTCCTTCGGCATTGTGATTCCACCAGTCTACCAGTGTAAGATATGAGGCGGCCTTATGCTCAAGGTCCCAATAGAGCTGGGGCAGCAGATAGTCGATCCATCCCTTGCGCGCCCACAGCAGCACATCGGCATAGAGGGCATCATAATTCTGGAGTCCGTTGGTTTCAGATCCGCGCGGATCGGACGTCTTGTTACGCCATATTCCGAAAGGACTTATGCCGAATATGACCCAGGGCTTCTTGGCCGAGATGCTCTTGTGCAAGCCTTCGATAAGGAGGTCTACATTATGACGGCGCCAGTCGTCGCGTTTCATGCCCTTACCGTATTTCGCATACGATGCCGCGTCGGGAAACTCAACACCTTTAACAGGGTAAGGGTAGAAATAATCGTCAAAATGGATGCCGTCGACATCATAACGCTCCACAATGTCCATTACAACATTTGTGATGAACTTACGGCTTTCGGGCAGGCCGGGATCAAAGTACAGCTTTCCGTCATAACGGACAAACCATTCGGGATGCTTATGATATACGTGGCCGCGGGGCAATGTCTGTTTTTTGGAGGAGGTGACGCGATAAGGATTCAGCCAGGCATGCAGCTCCATTCCGCGGGCATGAGCCTCGTCAATCATGAATTGAAGAGGATCCCATGCGGGGACGGGGGCAGCTCCGTTATCGGTCAAAAAGCGGCTCCAGGGCTCGAGTTTGCTGGGATAAAAAGCATCGGCCTGGGGTCGTACCTGAAATATGACGGCATTGACTCCAGCGGCGCGCAAGCGGTCGAGCTGCTCGCACAGATATCGCTTGTTTTGTTCTGTTGACTGTTTGTGATACTGCTCCTGATATACGGTGTGCATCCAGGCACCGCGGAACTCGCGTTTAGGATTCTCGGCCGATACGCCGAGCCCCATTATCATGAGAGACAGTGACAGCAATAGTTTTTTCATAGATATTTTGCAAAATAGACGGGTGCGCGCTATTCCCCGCACACCCGTCGTAAATATTCAATCAGATATAATTAATGTCGCCCTTGTGCATCACGGCCGCAATGACCGGCTCGGTGTAGGCATGCACGATATAGGGCAGTGATTTCGCGTAAGGTTTGTAGATAACGAGCGAGGCGAATTTGCCGCGGGTGATTGAGCCCATCACATCAGACACTCCCATTGCCGCCGCGCCGTTTATCGTCACGGCGTTGAGGGCCTGCGACGGCAACAGCTTCATTTTTATCGAGGCAAGCGACATAACGAAGGGCATGGAACCTGAAGGAGACGACCCGGGGTTATAATCGGAGGCAAGGGCCACAGTGCAGCCGCCGACGATTGCCGCGCGTGCCGGCGCGTATGGCATACCAAGGAAAAATGACGCGCCGGGAAGCATCGTAGCCACCGTGTCGGAGCCTGCGAGACATTCAATCTCCGCATCGCCCATACGCTCGAGGTGGTCGACCGAAAGCGCGCCGTGCTCAACACCTACCTGCACGCCACCCGAGCAGTCGAGCTCGTTGGCATGAATCTTGGGCCGCATGCCATAAGGAGCGGCGGCTTCCATGATGCGTGCGGTCTCCTCGACGGTGAAAAAGCCGCGGTCGCAGAACACGTCCACGAAGTCGGCCTCGCCGGCCATATCCGGAAGGATATCCGCGATAACGTGTTCCACATATTCACCCTGACGTCCCGCATACTCACGTCCTACGGCATGCGCGCCAAGGAAGGTGGCTCTGATTTCCATTTCGGGAACCTCGCGCTGCAGACGCTTGATGACACGCATCATTTTTCGCTCGCCCTCGGGATTTAGACCGTAGCCGGTCTTTATCTCTATGGCGGCGGTGCCCATGTCCATAACCTGACGCAGGCGCCTGAGGGCCGACTGATACAATTCCTCGTCGGAGGTGTTGTTCAGCAAGTCGGCCGAATTGAGTATTCCACCTCCGCGCTCCGCGATTTCCTCGTATGAAAGGCCGTTGATTTTATCTATAAATTCGCCCGAGCGATCTCCGGCCCATACGAGGTGGGTGTGTGAGTCGCAGAAACCGGGAATCACGATTCCGCCTGCAACGTCAATCACCTCATCGGCCGTATCGGTGGCGGGACAGTCGGCCATCGCGCCGAAATCGGCTATACGCTCTCCGTCGACCAGCAGCCACGCGTTGTCGATGCATGCCACATCGTCCATCTCACAGCCGCGCTTGCGCGAAACCGAGCTGTCAAGGATACCCATAAGGCATCCTATGTTGGTTATAAGCTTTCGCATTGCAGGAATCTGATGGATGCCTCAATAAGAGGATACATAACGGTATCGTTCTCGATAAACGGAACTATCGCGCGATATCTTGTCACGAAATCCTCAAGTGCGGGCGAAGTCTTGGCCGGACGACGGAATTCAAGAGCCTGGGCGGCGTTGAACAGCTCGATGGCAAGGACTCTCTCTGTATTGTCCACCACGCGCGCCAGCTTCGTGGCCGAGTTAGAACCCATCGACACATGGTCTTCCTGTCCCTGCGACGAAGGTATGGAATCGCAGCTGTTGGGCCAGCAGAGGCCTTTCGACTGATTCACTATCGATGCGGCGGCATACTGAGGAATCATGAATCCGCTGTTCAGACCGGGCTTGGCCACAAGGAACGAAGGCAGGCCGCGGGTGCCGGAAATGAGACGGAATACGCGACGCTCCGAGATATTTGAAAGTTCGGATATAGCCACGGCCAGGAAATCCATAGGCAGGGCTATGGGCTCGCCGTGGAAGTTTCCGGCCGACACGATAAGGTCGAGCTCGGGGAAAACCGTGGGATTGTCAGTGGGAGCGTTTATCTCCGCTTCAAGCACACTCTGCACGTAAGCCACGGTATCTTTTACGGCACCGTGAACCTGCGGCATGCAACGGAACGAATACGGGTCCTGTACATGCTCTTTGTGACGGCAGATAAGTTCGCTGCCCTGAAGCCAGCGGCTCACAGCCTCGGCTGTTTCAATCTGTCCGCGATGATGGCGCACCTCGTTTACAGGCGCGCAGAACGGCTCTATGCGGCCGTCAAAAGCATCGAGCGACAGAGCGCCGATTTTGTCGGCGAGACGGCTTAGGCGACGGGCCTTGATAAGGCTCCATACACCATAGGAGCTCATGAACTGTGTGCCGTTGAGCAGAGCAAGACCTTCCTTTGACTGAAGCTCGATAGGCTCCCAGCCCTTTTCGGCGAGAACCTCGGCCGAGGGCCGCAACCGTCCGTTGTATTCTACCTCTCCGAGGCCGAGCAACGGCAGCGAGAGATTGGCGAGAGGCGCCAGGTCGCCGGATGCACCCAGCGAGCCCTGCTGACACACCTTGGGAAGGATGTCATTGTTGTAGAAATCTATCAGACGCTCCACGGTGGCGAGCTGAACGCCCGAATTGCCATAACTGAGCGACTGGATTTTAAGCAGAAGCATCAGCTTCACAATAGTAGCCGGGACGCGTTCGCCCACACTGCACGAGTGTGACATAACCAGATTTTTCTGCAATGTAGACAGCTGTTCGCGGTCAATCGAAATATTGCAGAGCGAGCCGAAGCCGGTAGTGATGCCATAGATGGGCTCGGTGGCCGTAGCCATTTTTTGGTCGAGGTATGCGCGGCATTTCACTATATTGTCGCGGGCCTCGTCGCTGAGAGCCAGACGGGCGTTGTTGGCAAGAATCGACTCCACCTTATCTATGGTGAGCCATTCCGATGATATATGATGTATCATTATGGTTTATTACGTTTGTTTCAATTATCGGCTGATTAATCTTTAAACTGAGCCTTCACGATATCGTCGTCGGCAAATACGGGCAGAGTAACTTTCAGGCCGGGCGTACGTGCCATTTCACGCTTGATGGCGTCGATGGCGCCGCGATTGCGGGCCCAGGAGCGGCGTGCAATGCCATTGTTGACATCCCACAGAAGCATCTCGCGGATACGGCGGTCGGCTTCCTCGCTACCGTCGATCACCATGCCGAAGCCGCCGTTGATCACTTCGCCCCAGCCTACACCGCCGCCGTTGTGTATCGACACCCACGTAGCGCCGCGGAAAGAATCGCCGATGACATTGTGGACGGCCATGTCGGCGCAGAACTGCGAGCCGTCGGTGATATTTGATGTCTCGCGATAAGGCGAGTCAGTGCCCGACACGTCGTGGTGGTCACGACCCAGCACAATCGGAGCCGATACCAGGCCCTTGCGAATAGCGTCGTTGAAGGCAAGAGCAATGCGTGTGCGGCCTTCCGAATCAGCATAAAGTATGCGTGCCTGCGAGCCCACAACGAGCTTGTTGCGTCCGGCCTCGCGTATCCAGTGAAGATTATCCTCGAGCTGGCCCTTTATATCCTCGGGAGCTGTAGCCACCATGTCCTCGAGAACCTCAGCGGCGATGCGGTCGGTCATGGCGAGGTCCTCGGCCTTGCACGACGTACATACCCAACGGAACGGGCCAAAGCCGTAATCAAAGAATTTCGGGCCCATTATGGCCTGAACATACGAGGGATATCTGAAAGCGCCGTCGGCACCAATGATATCGGCGCCGGCACGCGATGCCTCAAGGAGGAAGGCATTGCCATAGTCAAAGAAATACATACCGCGCGATGTCAGCTTGTTTATCGCGTCGACCTGGCGACGCAGCGACGCACGCACAGCTTCCTTGAAGCGCTCGGGCTCGTCGGCCATCATGCGCAGCGATTCCTCGTAGCTGAGACCTGCGGGATAGTAACCGCCGGCCCAGGGGTTATGGAGCGAAGTCTGGTCAGAGCCGAGGTCGACATGCACACCGCGCTCGGCAAGACGCTCCCACAGGTCAACCACATTGCCCTGATATGCGAGCGACACGGCTTCCTTGGCATCGACGGCCTTCAGTGCGCGGTCGATGAGAGCGTCGAGGTCTGTGTACACCTCGTCGACCCAGCCCTGGGCATGGCGCTTCTCCACAGCTGCGGGATTTATCTCGGCCGTGATGCTCACCACGCCGGAAATCTTGGCAGCCTTGGGCTGTGCGCCCGACATGCCGCCGAGGCCGGCAGATACGAAGAGCATTCCGCCGATATCACCGCCGGGACGCATGGCACGGGCGGCATTAAGCACAGTTATGGTAGTGCCGTGCACGATACCTTGCGGCCCTATGTACATATAGGAGCCGGCGGTCATCTGTCCGTACTGCGACACGCCCATGGCGTTCATGCGTTCCCAGTCGTCGGGCTTGGAATAGTTGGGAATCACCATGCCGTTTGTCACCACCACACGCGGAGCGTCGGGATGCGACGGGAAAAGGCCGAGCGGATGGCCCGAATACATGACGAGAGTCTGCTCATCGGTCATCTCGCTCAGATATTTCATGACGAGACGATACTGTGCCCAGTTCTGGAACACGGCACCATTGCCGCCGTAGGTTATGAGTTCATGAGGATGCTGGGCCACGGCGGGGTCGAGATTGTTCTGAATCATCATCATGATTGCGGCGGCCTGCTTCGAGCGTGCGGGATACCAGTCGATGGGACGGGCATACATATCATAGTCGGGACGCAGACGGTACATGTATATGCGTCCGTAATCGTGCAGCTCGCGGGCAAATTCCGGAGCAAGCTCGGCATGTTTGTCGGCGGGGAAATAGCGCAACGCATTGCGCAGAGCAAGTTCCTTTTCGGCCTTGGTAAGTATGTCCTTGCGACGCGGAGCATGGTTCACGCCCTCTTCGCGAGGTTTGGGGGCAGGCAGGATGTCGGGAATGCCGGCGCGCAGGTCGGCCTGGAATTCGTCTTTGGTCATTATGCTTATTTATCGATTACTTTATCTACAATCTGCAAAATCTCAACCCGCGACAGGGATGCGCGGGCAGCTATCTCGCGCGCCTCGTCGAGGAGGGCTTCCGCACGTTCGCGGTTCTTAAGCCCTGCGGCGTTGATGCGCACATTCAGGAAGGCGCCGGCCACGGCGGCCTCGGCTGCGATAGCGCCGACACCGGCATCGCTCACCGAGTTGGGGTTGCCCTTCTCTGCCATGGCCATAAGGAGCGGGAACACGCCGAGAGCGGCCTTCATCGTGCGCAGAGGCACCTCGGTGGCATATAATGTGGCTTCTTCGAGAGCTTCAGCCCTGGACGCCTTTTCCTCTTCCGTGCCCTTGGGCATGGCGAACACGGCCATAATACGGTTGAACGCCGCGGTGTCCTCGTCTACCAGTGACATAAGCGTGTCAAGGCTGCGACGACCTTCCTCGGCATAGTCCGAGAATTCTTTCCAGCGGTCGTCCCAACCGGGCTTGTGGGCCGAAAGATTGGCCACCATGGTGCCGAGAGCAGCCGCGAGAGTGCCCATATAGGCCGAGATGGAGCCGCCGCCGGGAGCGGGAGATTCCGATGCCGTCTCATCGGCAAATTCGCGGCAGGTCATGTCAACGAGTTTTTTATCCGATTTGTTCTCAGCCTCGAGCATGTATTCTACAACCTTCTCCTCGGGATTAAACGGACGCAGCTCGTCAAGCCCCATCGACTTCACGGCCATGCGTATGATTTCGCTTTCAGGCAGGCCTGTCGAGCGCTGCTGTTTATGCAGGAAATATTTGCCGGCCTCTATAAGGGCGCGCTTGGGCACGAGACCCACAATTTCAGTGCCGGTGACGCGGATTCCGCGGGCGGCAGCGGCACGTGTAACCTCGTCGAAGGCTATGTGAAGCGGGGTGGCGGCGATGTCAGTGATGTTCATCGACACCTGTGCAATGCCGTATTCATCTATAAACCATCCAATGGCCTTGGTGCCTTTGAGCGTGCCGGGCTGCATGATGGTCTTGCCGTCGGCATTCTTGAGCGGCTTTCCGGTGACCTTGCCGCCTTCGCGCATGGGACGACCTTTTTCTCTAACGTCGAAGGCAATTGCATTGGCGCGACGTGTCGAAGTGGAGTTGAGATTGAAATTGACGGCAATCAGGAAATCGCGTGCGCCGATGGTCGTAGCGCCTGTGCGGGCCACACCGTCGTCATACGGGCGGTCGCCGAAGTCGGGAGCCTTGCCGGGATGATTCATCTTTTCGGGCAAAGCCTCATACTCGCCGGCGCGGCATACGGCCAGGTTTTTCCTCTCGGGCGTGAATGCGGCAGCCTCATAGCAGTATGTGGGAATGGCGAGCTCGTCGGCCACGCGCTTCGCGAGCTTGCGTGCCAGCTCGGCACATTCCTCGAGCGATATGCCACTGATAGGAATCAGCGGGCACACGTCGGTGGCACCCATACGCGGATGCGCGCCGTGATGCGCTGTCATATCGATAAGCTCGGCGGCTTTCCTGATACCCGAGAAGGCGGCTTCCACAACAGCCTCGGGCTCACCGACAAAAGTAACTACGGTGCGGTTAGTCGCCTCTCCGGGGTCGACATCAAGCAGCTTGACATCGGCAGCCGCTGTTATGGCATCGGTTATCGCGTCTATGACGGCGCGGTCGCGGCCCTCGCTGAAATTGGGCACACATTCTATAAGGCGTTTTTCCATGCTTTGAAGATTAGGGTCAGGTTAGTTTCTTTATTGTGGAGCGCATTCACGCTACACGGCAAAGTTACGATGTTTTGCCGAAAAAAGCAAGAATGCCGGCGGCTGTTCAATCATTATTCTTTATGTACAGCCGACCGTCAGCCTCGGCCGCCTCTCTGAGGTCGAGAAGCAGCTTCAGCTCATAGGCTTTCCGGCCGGAATTAAGCATACGTGTTGTTATCTGTTCGCGGGCGGCCTCGGGCGGCATAGGCGATCCGGCCGGCAACACGTCAGTGATGTAGAGCAGGTATGTGAATCCGCCCGACGATATGTCGAGATTGCGGTGCGAGGCCAGCCATCCGTCGCCTGTCGCTCCGAAATCGTAAGGTATGCGGGTCTCTATCTGTTCCCAGTCGACCCAGCGGTTGCGGAAGTAGTCATAATGAATGACACCCGACAGCACTTCTTTTTCAAGCTTGTCGGCATCCTCGGGCTTGTCAGAGCGGTATAGCCGGCGCAGAGCGCGCAGATTGCGGGCATCGTCGGGAACTTTCAGATACGTGCCTTTTACCATAGGCCTCTCAAGCACAAACTCGCCCTTGTATTTTTCGTAATACGCCTTGATGCTGTCATCGGAAATCGTGGCGGCATGTGCCCTGAACATCCGTCGGGTGTATTCCGACATGATGAGACGCCGGCGATAATCGTCGACCATGCGGTCTATTTCCGTCATATCCACCTCGCCCGAGGCCACGTCGGCTATAAGGTGCTCGTCGACCCATGTGTTTACATAGGCCCTGACAAATCTGGCCGAGTCCTCGTCAGACAGTCCGCCGGGCATATTCTTCCTGACATCGGAAAGCGAGAGGGAGGCCTTGCCGAGACGGGCCAGCACATCGGGATTATCGGCATCGGATGCCGCGGGCCCCGTGCACGATACCAACGCGGCAAGAGCAAAAAGAGCACCACCCGACAATATCGGAGTGATGCTCTTGGTAAACGTTCTTAAAGCTGTCATTTAATATTCTTGAGAGCCTTTTTATTAATCTTCACGTGATATTTCTTATGGAGCTTCTTGAGCCATTCCTTCTCGAGGGCGGCCTGATAGTCGCTCACTACAGCGCCGCGCGAGTCGGCGGCTTCCTCGGGATTCTCAAGGATGCGTCCGCCGAAGGCCGCATACGAAGCCCAGCGCGAAGTCTCGGCCGAAGGCTTGGGACCGCCGAAGGCAAGGTAGTCGGTGATGGCGTTCTCGCCTTTCGCGGCTATGACGCGTTCCACCTTAACGTCGCGGCCGAAACGGTCGCGCATAATCTTGGTGAAGTCGGCGGGAAGCATGTTGGGGGGAAGTGTTCCGGCATATTCCACAGCCGCGTTGACAAGAGAGTCCGAGTTGGCGAAAATGATATAGCTCTTGAATTTGGGAGCTTCCCATTTGTATTTGTCACGATTTGCCTTGAAGAAGTCTTCAAGACCTTCCTTATCCTTGGAAGCCTTGTCCCATACGTTGCGGTTGGAAATCTCAAAGAGAAGGATTCCGTCGCGATACTCGTTAACGAGGTTGCGGTACTCGGGATTGTTCTTGGAAAGGTCACGGCGCGCGAGTTCCATTACACCGGCATTGAGAAGGCGTTCGGTCTCGGATGCAAGATAAGCCGCGATATTGTCGGCGCCCTTGACGTCGGCGGGAGCCACGGCTTTCATGACCACGCCGAGAGGTGTCACATTGCCGTTGATTACGTACATGGGGAGATCGGAAGCGCCGAAGCGTGCTATGAGGGCGCTGTCGAGCACGGCGTCAGCACCGCCTGCCATCGAGGCGAGCTTGTCGATATTTTCCTGATATACGTGTGCTTTATATCCTTTTTTGGCCTTTTCGAGATATGCCTGCATTGGGAGCTGCCCGCGATCGGAATTCTGAATCTGCGACATGAGACGCTCGCGCACATCGTCGAGCGCGGGTACGCCGCGGGCATCGATTTTCTTTGCGATATGGAAGCCGAATGTCGTGGAGAACGGCTCGGAGATGGCTCCGACGGGAAGGGCGAATGCCACCGAGTCAAATTCCTCGACCATAGCGCCCGAACCAAACCAGCCGAGGCTGCCGCCGCGACGAGCCGAGCCGGGGTCTTCGGAAAGCTCGCGGGCAAGCTGCTCGAACTTGGAGGGATCTTCTTTCACTACATTGTATATCGAGTCGATAAGAGCTTTCTGAGCGGGAATGCGGTCGGCTTCAAGGCCGCGTGTAAGACGCATGATGTGCTCAACATTCACCTCGCCGCGGGTGGGACGACGGCTCTCCACTCTTATAATGTGAAGGCCCATGCCCGAATTGACCACAGGCGATATCTGCCCCTCGGCAGTGCTGAAAGCCATCTCCTCGAAAGGCCAGGGATAACGGCCGGCTTCAACCATTCCCATCAGACCTCCACGCATGGCCGAAGGCTTGTCAATAGAATATTTGCGGGCGGCGTCCTCAAATGTGATACGTCCCTCGGCAATTTCGGTATGCAGCGAGTCGATAGTTTTTTTGTCGCCGAGACGCATCATTATATGGCTGACTTTCACGTCATAGGCCATGTGGTCGTATGCCTGATTCACGAGCGAGTCGAGGACGGCATTGTCGCGGAGATAAGGCTGAGCGAGCTCGTCGCGGAACTGGGTGAACTCCGTGAGAAACGCGGCCGTGGTGTCGATGCCGTTTGCCTCGGCGTCGGCAACCTTGAGCTTATAGTCGACAAACATCCCTACATAGTCGTCGATTGACTGGGGAGTGGCCTGCTGTGAGTTATTCTTATGGAAAAGGTATTCAAATTCGCTCAGCGGCACATCTTTGCCGGCTACATTCATCAGCACTGGATCATTATTCTTGGCTGTCAAGGCAAGCAGGGAGGTACAGATGAGTCCTGCCGCGAAAAAATGCTTTTTCATTGGGTGAAATATGATTTTTCCTATTTTATGTAAACATGCAGAATAATTCAATGCACTGTAGCGAGAGCTCCGCAAAGGCGCATCCGTACATGCATCATACAAATCAATCCGCAATATAAAACATTAACGCCCCACATTCAATAATATTGTGCGGGGCGTAAAATATTTGAGCCGGTTCCAATCAGAAACTGAGCTGTGCCATGAGGCCGGCACGGCGGGCATAGCGGTGCTCGCCACTGAAATTATGCCTTACACCAAGGTCAACCTCGGCTCCGAGCTGTACGCGCGGTATAGGATTCCAGAACAGATTTACCGTTCCCAACAGGCCATATTTATATTCGTCGGGCGACACGGCCTTGGAGGGCAGATAGCGGGTCTGCGAGCCCATGACGGTCACAAACAGATTGGGGCGGAAATTATACTGTATTCCCACGCTCCAGCCAAAGGACTTCGGAGCATAAAGCTTCCCGGGCTCTTCGGGGTCGCCGACAAGGTCGTACAGACCTGAAAGAAGATCGCCGCCCATGCCTGCGTATCCGGCACCGTAGTTGGCGGTAAGATAAAGCGTGACGGGATCGACAGGATGATTCACCGATGAGAGCTGTACGCCCCACCCCGCCTTGTTGTGGTTTTTAGAT
This sequence comes from uncultured Bacteroides sp., assembly GCA_964401095.1. Classification (GTDB taxonomy): domain Bacteria; phylum Bacteroidota; class Bacteroidia; order Bacteroidales; family Muribaculaceae; genus CAG-873. The sequence goes on along the minus strand of CAYNXG010000012.1, from coordinate 15,264 downwards.
GTACGGAGGTCGCGGTATGGCAGCGAGCGGTAGATGGCGCCAAGACGCACGTGCTGCGATGCATGCACGCCCCAATCGTATTGCAGCATGGCCGCGAAATCGGGAATGTAGCTCGAGCAAGCCTTGGTGTTGACACCGTCGGCGGCAATATATGTGTCGGGCAACTCAACGGATACGGCACCGAGGAGATTCTTGTAAAGTCTCGGCATATAGCGAATCAATACGGTGGTATGATCGAGTTTGTTCGTCGGGCCCTGGGAATCTACGGTAGGACTAACGGCGGCGGGGTCGGAAAAGGTCGAGCTCGCATAGCCCACCGTAAAATCTCTGAACTGCACATAGGCTTTCTTAAGATGGAAATCATGGCTGTCGCCGTTGCCGTTGAAATTTGCCTCGATATAACCCTGGAACGCGCCGAGCAGTTTGTTGTGGCCCATAAGCCTCAGAAAAAGGCATGTTCCTGCAGGCGTGGCTCCCAGCTTGTTCTTGCTTGCGGGGTCGGGAGTCATAGGGATAAGATATGGAGCAAAGGCGTTGCCGGGGATGGCGCCGGCCCAGTCATACCAGCCGCGCATACGTATTACACCGCCGATGCCCATCATTATATCCTCCTCCTTGCTCATGAACAGGAAATAAGGTGCACCGGGATCCTGCGAGTTACGGTACTGGTCATAATAAAAATTTATAATACGGTCGCGCGTGTCCTTGTCTACAGGGCGCTGCGAGGTAACACGGCCGTTGTCATGTACCAGCAAACGGGTAGATGATACCAGCGAATCAATCTGTGTGTCTACATGCGACTCCGCGTATACGGGCATCACAGCCATAGCCAGGACAAATGACGCGAACAAGCTGCCAAATTTCATAGTATCTGATTAGATTTTTAATTAAACAATGTTTTTATTCTAAAACAAATGTTGGTCGTCAGGGGTTCAAAATTTGTCAATATATCCAAAGAGGGCAGTTTTTTCAAACGCCATTAAAATTGATACGGAAAAAATCCGTAACTTTGCACAGTTTTTAACAAAATTCGGATAGTGCGTCGTAAACTTGCTGTTATATTAGTCTTTATCATAGGCGCTACTTTTATATGCCCCCGAGCATCCGCCATATCATTTGCCCTCGATTCGATAGCCGAATGGGGCAAATTTCCGCGGTTCTGCATAAACGTATACCGCTGGGGTGACAAATTTTTCAACAGCTACGACTCTACATACGTGGTGGGAACAGGCACTAAGTTCAACGTAAAGGCTACTACCGATTCATGGCTTGACACCTACCATTTCATCATCCCCGGAAATCAGAAAGTGGAATTGTGGTCAGACCCGTCGACGTCTGTGGGCGCATACGTCACCTATCTCGCCGTGTCACTGGGATATGATATCAATGTGAGCAACCTTTTCGGCGGTGTTAAACATGCCCGAAGCCGTTACCGTTTCGGCTTCGACTGCTCGCTGCTGGGCGTTGAGGCTTACTGGGAGAACAACGACGTGGGTACGAAACTCAAGCGCTTCGGGCCGCTGCACAATATGTCGATTCCTTTTGACGGCGTAAAGATACACTCGTGGGGAGTGGATGTATATTATTTCTTCAATCACAAGAAATACTCGCAGGCGGCCGCATTCAATTTCAGCAAAGTCCAGCGTCGCAGTCAAGGCTCGTTCTATGCGGGTCTGTCGATTTACGGACAGAAATATGACTTTGACTTCTCGCAGCTGCCTCAGCTCATGCTCGACATGCTGCCGCAAGAGTGGGCCCACTATCATTACAGCGTGGACACGCGCAACTATGGCCTGCGTCTGGGTTACGGCTACAACTGGGCCTTCGCAAAAAACTGGGCTTTGTGCGCCACTCTGTCACCTACGGTAGGTTTTAAAAAGGGATATGTCAACTCGGGCGAGGAGAACACGAGCTTTTCGCTCTACGGCCGGTTCAAACTGTCGATAGTATGGAATTACAAGCGCTGGTTTGTGGGCGCCGTGGGCAACATACAGTCGGCCATTATCTCAGACCGTCACACCACCTTCCTCGGCTCAAACCTCTCGGCCTCAGGGGCCGTAGGCTACCGCTTCAACATCTGGTAACCAAGAGCCGGTTCACCAATATAGTTCGTTAACAAATATTGCGGAACAGGGCCTAAAAAATACAGCCACCGTAAATTTACGGCGGCTGTATTTTTTATGTGTGAACAGGATTACCAGATTACCACGCGCTCGGCGGCGGGGCGATACATGGCATCTCCTTCCTTGATGTCAAATGCGCGGAAGAAAGGCTCGATATTGCGGAGCGAGGCGTTTACTCTCCAGCGGCCGAGCGAATGGGGATCGGTCTTGGTGCGCTTGCGGATCTCGGCTTCACGCACATTGCCGGCCCAAACATTTGCATAGGCAAGATAGAAACGCTGGTCGGGAGTGAAACCGTCGATTACCTCGCCCTCGTTGTCCTTGCCGAGAGCGTTGTGATATGCCGTATAGGCTACACGCAGGCCGCCCTGGTCAGCGATGTTCTCACCGAGTGTGAAGCGTCCGTTGGCATTAAGACCGGGGGCAACCTCGATGGCGTCAAACTGTGCTACAAGAGCATCGGCCAGTTTTGTGAAAGCAGCCGCATCGTCATCAGTCCACCAGTTGGAGAAATTGCCGTCTTTGTCGAACTGACGACCCTGATCGTCGAAGCCGTGGGTCATCTCATGACCGATTACCACGCCGATAGCGCCGTAATTCTCGGCATCGTCGGCATCGAGATTGAAGTAGGGAGCCTGAAGTATGCCGGCGGGGAAGCAGATCTCATTAGTGGAGGGGTTATAGTATGCATTTACAGTCTGAGGCGACATAAACCAGCGGTCTCTGTCAACAGGCTTGCCATAGTCGGCAAGGTTATATGCCTGATTGAAACGGATGGCTTCCTGGACATTGTTCCAGTATGACTTGCGGGGGGCGATGGTGAGGGCGGAATAGTCGCGCCATTTGTCGGGATAACCGATTTTGACAGTGAATGTAGAAAGTTTTTCGAGAGCCTTGGCCTTTGTGGCGTCGCTCATCCAGGGAAGGGCTTCGATATGCTGGCCGAGAGCCACCTGGAGATTCTTCACGAGTTCGGTCATCTTTTTCTTTGCTTCCGAGGGGAAGTATCTGGCCACATACAGCTCGCCGAGCGCTTCGCCCAGCATACCGTTGGGAACAGATACGGCGCGCTTCCATCGGGGCTGCTGCTGTTTGACACCCGAAAGTACCTGCGACATGGCGAACTCGGCATCAATGAAATCATCGCTGAGATATGAGGCGGCCGAAGACATATAGCCGGCAGCAAGATAGTCGCGGAGAGCCTGCTCGCTGTAGTTGGCGAGTATGTCGTTGACGGCGGCGAGCGACTTGGGCTGGCCGATTATGACAGTGTCTATGTCGTTTATGCCCTGCTTGGCAAAGTAGCGGCGGAGATTCACGGCGGGATAGGCCACGGCAAGCTCCTCGACAGACATGGGGTTGTACGATACGGCGGGGTCGCGGAGCTCCTCGCGCGACATGGCTGCGCGGGCCAGCGCGGTCTCGATATCCATGACATTACCTACGAGCCGATAGGCCTGCGCGTCATCATAGCCCGAGAGCCGGGCGAGGGTGTGCAGATACTCGCGATAAGCACGGCGCACCTCGACGGCGTTGTCGGTGTTTTCGAGATAATAATCGCGGTCGCCAAGGCCAAGTCCGCCCTGGCTCCAGTACATGACATTACGGTTTACATTGAGCATGTCGGCATCAACGTATGTGCCGAAAAATCCGCTTACGCCGGGCATCACGGCCATCATGTCGATCATTCCCTCGCGGGGAGTGCGGGATATGGTGAGGAGGTCCTCGGCCATAGGCGCCGCACCTTCGCGGTTAAGACGAACCGAATCCATGCCGAGAGCATAAAAATCGGCGATTTTCTGAGCGTTGGAACCGAAGGGCACTGTAGAGGCGTCGAGCTCGAGCACAAGGTCGCGCACCTGGCGGCGGTTGAGCTCGCCGAGCTGATCGAATGTACCGTAACGCGAATATTCATCGGAGAGCGGGTTGGCCTTCATCCATCCTCCGCAGGCATAATCATAAAAATCCTTGCCGGGACTTACGGTTTCGTCGAGATTCGCACGGTCGACACCTCTCGAGGCGTTTTCAGAGGCGAAGCCCGAAACTGATGCCATTGTCATAGCAATAGCAGCAACTGTGAGTTTTTTCATTTGTATAATAAGTAGGTTTATATCGCAAAATTACAAAAAATAACAATATCGGCGAAAATTTTGCGTTTTTAAGAATATGAAAAACATTATCATCAGCATGGCATTGGCGGCTGTAGCCGCGACAACCGCGCCCATGGTGGCGGCGGCCGAATATGACTATTACGAGGAGAACTATCCCGGTGTACGTACCGGATGGGGTCTGCGCGCGTCATTCGACATCAATTGCCCCGGGAAATGGAAAAGCGGCGACACATCGGTCAAAATGTTTAAAAACGGCGTCGGCCTGTCCGCGGGAGCGGTGTACACAGTGACATTCGGCCCCGGGCTGTTTTTTCAGCCGGGAATGTCGCTATTCTATGACACCTATAAATATGATGATCTGGTCATAGGCACCGAAAACAACTCACAATCCATTGACCCTGCCGTAAAAATTTTCGGTGTGAGGATTCCGGCGGTTTTCGGCTATAGTTTCGACCTATGGAACCGGGCATCGCTCGCATTCTACACCGGCCCGGAGCTGAATGTGGGAATCGTGGGACGCGTAGGCATCGACGACAATGCCGTCTGGGGCGAAAATCCGCCTACAAATCTTTATAAGGAATACAACCACAACCGCATAGACTGTGCTTGGAAGGTCGGCGCGGGCCTGCCGATGGGCAACTATTACGTTGGCATCGAGGCAGCGTTCGGACTGTGCGACATGCTGAAAGTCGACAATGTCTCATTCCACGAGAATCGTGTGAGCGTGACACTCGGCTACAACTTCTGAGCGTTCTGTCAGAATCAGAATTCTTTCAGCGCTATATAAAGGGCGTGGACGGGGAGGCCCATCACATTGTAGAATGAGCCCTGTATGCCCGTAATGGCGGCCGCTCCTATCCATTCCTGTATACCGTAGGCTCCGGCCTTGTCGTAGGGATGATAGTTGTCGACATAGAATTCTATCTCCTCGCGGGTGAGCATGTCGAAGCTTACTTCGGTCCGCTGCGAGAATGACACGGCCTTGTCAACCGATGTGATTGTTACTCCGGTGACCACCACATGCGTGCGGTCCTGCATGCGGCCGAGCATGGCTATTGCCTCCTCGCGGTCGCGGGGCTTGCCGAGGATATCGCCGTCGACAATCACCACCGTGTCGGCGGTTATGAGCAGTTCGCCGGGCTTAAGGCTGTCGGAATAAGCCGTTGCCTTTAGTCGCGAAAGGTATTCGGGAACTTCCTCGGCAGGAAGCGTGTCGGGGTATATCTCCTCGACATCTTTTCCTGACGCTATCGTAAAATCGCGCACAATCATGCCGAGCAACTCGCGGCGACGGGGCGAGTTGGAGGCCAGGATAATCTTACGTTCAGCTTCCATAGGCAGTGTCATCGACAGGCCACAGGCCACGAGCCTTGAGTATTTCTTCAAGCAATTCACGCGCCACGCCGTAGCCGCCCGCGGCATCGGTGATATATACCGCCACCTGCCGTGTGTCGATACAGCCGTCGGCGGGGCTTACCGGCAGGCCTACCGCCTTCATAGGAGCCACATCGGGGAGATCATCGCCCACATACGCCACTTCCTCGGGCGAGAGGCCTTTCTCCTCCATCCATTTATGCAGAATCGACAATTTTTCGAGTTTGCCGCCGAAAAAGTCGGTAACGCCTATAATCGACATGCGCTCGCGCAGGCCCGGAGCCTCCGCGCCCGTTATGATGGCTATGTGCAGACCCTTCTCGACGGCCACTTTCATAGCGTAACCGTCCTTGAGATTGGCCATGCGGCGGGGAATGCCGTCATCACCCATCGGCACTACAGTGGGCGACAGGACACCGTCAACGTCAAAAACCACTGCCTTTATTTTTTCTAAGGAATATGGAATCTTACTCATAATTCATCGCTGATTTCAGGATGGAACTCTTTAAGTATAGCCACGGACAAGGCCCGGTAAATATCCCGGTCGGTCTCAAGGCCGAGGCTTTCAAGTTGTTTTTTCACGACAGCCAGGTCGCCCCTGCGGGCGGGGCCGGTCATAGCTTTCAACGGGCCCACGGCAAATGTCTTTTTCACTGTCGCGCGCACCAGCGGCGCCACTACATCGAGGGGAAGGCCGGCATCGGACAGCACCCGGCGGGTCATGTCGAGCAAATATACCGGGAAATTGCATGACAGCACTCCGGCCACATGCAGGCGCGCACGGACATCGGTGTCGGCATGGAAAACATTGCCCGACAACGAAGCCGCAAGCGCGTCAGCCTCGGCAAGGACACCCTCGCCGCAGGCTTCCGTAAAGAACGGTATCTCGGACACATCCACATCGACATCTTTTGAAAATGTCTGCAAGGGATATATGACCGCGGCGCGGGAGTGTCGCCCGGATATGACCGACAGCGGCACACTGCCCGAGGTATGCGCCACGATATAATTGCCGCGAGGCAACGCCTCGGCGACGACGGGAACCGCCGCGTCGGTGGTGGATATAATCACGAAATCGGCATCGGCAGGCACGTCGGCATAATCGGCGTAGGCCTCGCAGCCGAGCGACACGGCAAGGCACGCACCCGACTCGGAGCCGCGTGTGCACACACCGGCCACACGATGGCCGGCCGCCGCGAGAGCGTGGCCGAGACGTGTAGCCACGTTGCCGGCTCCTATCAACACTATGGTTTTCTTCACAACGTCAGCCCTGCGACTTCCAATTGTCGATGTGAACTTTTTCCCAAAGGAGTTTTGAAGGATCTACGGGACGGCGCTGTTCGTCGGGATGGCCGATTGTAACGATGCATTCAACCACGATGTCCTCGGGAATGCCGAGAATCTCGCGCACAATCTGCTCGGAGTCAGTGCCGTCGACGGCATTACGTCCACGCACCTGAATCCAGCATGCGCCGAGTCCGAGAGCGGTGGCCTGAAGCTGCATGAAAGCAGCTGCGATGGCCATGTCCTCGATATACATGGTGCTGCGGTCGGTAGCAGCGCACACCACCACGGCAAGCGCACAAGCCGCTATGGGACGGGCACCGTTGGCCTTGCACTCAGACAGGCGCTGCAGGTCGTCCTTGTTTTCGACGAGAACAAACTGCCATGGCCTCATGCTTTTTGATGACGGAGCCAAAAGGGCTGCTTCAAGAATAGTCTTAACATCCTCGGCCGAGATAGGCTCGGGAGTGTAGCGCCTGATGGAGTGGCGACGGATAAAAAGTTCGTGTAATGTTTCCATGTTGAGTTATGCTTGCTGCTTAGCGGCGGCATACCCAGCTGGAAGGATAGCGCGAAGCGATGTCTTCGGCCCGCGAAGCGGCCATGACGGCCTCGGCTGTATCGCCGCTCGCCGCGTATATACGAAAGCGGCCATCCTTGGCGAGTATGCCCAGATTAATGTCATTATGTTGACGGAGATAACGCTCCGCCTCGGCCTGAGATGAGCACGAAGCCACAATCAGATAGTATGCGGCATCGTTGCGCAGCTCTGCTTTTTTAACAACAGAGGCCGGCATAATGTTTTCTATAACCTCGTCCTTGGGAGCCTGAGAGAGGATGAGAATCACGGGAGATGCAGGCTCGGCGATTGTGGGCGCATCCGCCTCGGTATCGGCGAAGGGGAAGAGCGATGCAAACTGCTCGGACGGAGATACGGCCATGTTGCGTGCAACGACCCATCCGAGGACGGCCACCAGCGCGATGCAGGCGGCAATCTGCCCTGCGCGGCGCATCATTGAAGCCAGGGAGTTGCGGCGCACATACTCGGCCATGCGGCGGCTGTCGAGCTCGGCAGCCGTAGTAAGAGGCTGCATGTCAACGGCGGGGAGCCACATGTATGAAGGCGACAGAGGCGATATATCTCCGGGGGCAAATGACAGTCGACCGTCAGGCAACATGTCGAGGCTGCCGGCGATACCAAGGCTGACACGTCCCTCGGATTCAAGGGTGCGGCGCATGGCATCGGCCTCGCGGCGGACAATAGCCGTAGCCGCTTCGAGCGATATATTGTCGCGGCGAGCCACGGACGAGGCAAGCAGGCCATCGGTGCGCGACAATTCGGGATTGAAGGACACGGCGCGGCGGGGAGCCACCCAGCGGCCGGCTGCATCATCATAATAAGCAGGCAGGCCATGAGCGAGCAACGCGCCCAATCCGGGCACGATAACGCAGTCGTGGCTTTGCAGCAGATATTCTATATGATGTATCAGCATTGTCCTATTTCGGTTGTTTTCATGCAAAGTTACGACTTAATTTTCAATTTCTGCAGATAAATCCAAAAAAATTAAAAAATTTTTGGCGTCAAAGGCGTTTGGCGCGTTCTATGGGATTTTTTGTTTATCTTTGCCGAGATACTACTCACAAATTATTAAACATGATAATCAATTCCGCGCGTTTTACCATAAGCAGTCCCTCGGCCGAAAAATGTCCCAAGGGCACACCACGGCACGAATATGCCTTTATCGGACGGTCTAACGTAGGCAAATCATCTCTGATAAACATGCTTACGGGCAACAAAGGCCTGGCCATGACATCGGCTACGCCCGGCAAGACAATGCTGCTCAACTATTTCCTTATCAATGATTCATGGTATATAGTGGATCTTCCCGGCTACGGCTACGCGCGCCGCAGCAAGGCCGACCGCGACAGGCTGGAAGCCATGATAAAGGACTATATCCTTAACCGCGAGGAGATGACCAACCTTTTTGTGCTGGTGGATGCAAGACACAAGCCACAGGCCATCGACATGGAATTCATGGAATGGCTGGGCGAAAACGGGGTGCCCTTCTCTATCGTATTCACCAAGCTCGACAAACTATCGCCCGTAGCCGGCAAAAAATCCGTAGCCGCATATTGCGAGACGCTGCTTGAAACCTGGGAGGAGCTGCCGCCCGTATTCGCCACGTCGAGCGAAGACCGCCGCGGACGCGACGCACTGCTGAGTTATATCGAGGAATTGAACCGACTGCCGCTCTGAATCGTTAATAATGAAAAACCGAAAAAACGATTTTTCATTATGGACAAAGACGACAAATACCTTACCCCCGAAGAGGCTGCGCAGACATTGCCGGGAGCGGCCAAAGACATCGCCGACGACGAGAAAGCCTCTGAAAAAGAAGTTAAAGAGGATGTCCGCACCCTCAACAACAATCCTCGTAACAATGACAACAACATGCCTTGAGCATTGAATTTCCCTGTTTTAACGACGCGGGCGGCTGAATCAGCCGCCCGCGTCGTTTTATCTCAGACCGGAATAACCAGCATCGGTATGTCGGCGTTAAACAGAATCTTGTGGGCCAGGCCGGGATTGAAGAAGCGCGCGAAGGCGTTTTTGCGGCGGTTGGGCACCACGAGGAGGTCGAAACTGTGCTCGCGCTGAAGCTTGCCGAGTTCGTCGACTGCCGTTTTCGGCGACACGGGGACAGTGCGGAACGAGAAATGACTGAAAGTCTTGCGGCAATATTCCCCGAGAGCGATGGCAGACTTGCCGGCCGCGCGGTCGGTGAACCGGTTGCGCATAGGTATGTGGACTATAGTCACGGAGGCATGCGCGCTGGGGAAATAGCGATAGAGGGTATCCATCGCTATTATATCCTCCTGATCGAGGTTGCTGAAAAACAGTATGTTCCCGGGCGATTTAAACTGCGACGCATCTATCGTCTCGGGAATGGCGAGAACCGAGAACCGGCAATCGTCGAGCACCTCGGCCGTGACGCTGCCTATCAACTCACGCTCCTTACGCGAATGCGAGCGTGTACCCATCACAACGAGATACGGAGGATTTGCCCTTGCATACGATATAATGGCGTCTTCGGGCACACCTTCCTCGACCGCAGCCGAAAAACGTACCATGGGCAATTCGCCGCTTTTCATCTTCTCGCGAATCATGCGTGTGAACTTTGACATCTCGCCATTGGCGGCGGATATGAGATTCTCGGTGGCATCCGATTCAGCAATATCATAGGTAAGGTTATCGGTAAGCTGTATGGAGCCCGACATCCGCGGGTCGATATAGGAATGCAGGAAAGCTATGTCGGCATTCCTGGCTGCAGCCAGCCGCGCGGCCGCGCAGGCAGCATTGAGCGAGTAAGGGCTGAAGTCGACAGGCACCAGGACGGTGCGGTGGGATGTGGGCGTGAGCGAATGCACGGCGGAACCCGTGAAAATATCGGGATTCTCGACGATGCGCAGAGCCAGCGGCAAGTCGCTCTCGGCAATGCGCACTCTCACCCCGGATGACACCTCGGGCTGCTCGAGATTGACATTCTGCAGCGTCACCTTCACGCCCTCGGCCTCGAGGAGATTTCTGACGGCCACGGCCCGGTCGTAAGTATGTATGGCAAGTGTAATCAGACGCATGTTTAGACTGGAATAAAAGCAAATAAAAACCGGACGGGCCGCATGCCGCAAGCGACAGCGAAGACGTCCGGCTTTATGTCGTGATAATCCTTAAATGGACAAAGGGTCGAGGCGGATTTATTCAGCCTCGTTTTCCTTGAGGATTTCCACAGCCATGTCATAGATCGTGGGATCGTCGAGCACTACAATGCCGCCGTCGGGACCCGGTTCGATGTGGACGCCCATGTTTTTGCCATATTCGTAGTTCGAGCCGCCGAAGTAGTTGCGTACGGTCTGAACAGTCACATTGAGCTTATCGGCGATTTTATGCATCGAGCCGTCAGGCAGGCTGTCTTTGAGACGGCGCAGCTCGTTGAAGGTGATTGTCTTTGACATAGTTGTATAGTTTTTTGGGTTATTGAATAATGCGAGTAGAATTTTTACGGGTTAAAATTAGAACAATATTTTGAATTGAGCAAATAATTTTTCTATTTTCGCCGTATGTTATATAACATATCGATACATTTGAACAATCGTGCGATTTTTTCTTTATAAGCATAGGTGCGGTCTCGGATTTTATTTGTAAGTTTGCACCCGTTATCGTCAGGCAGTCGGCATGCTTGCCTCAGAACCGAAATTTCGAGTGAGCCTACCCTACCCTTTATCTTTTGTACAGGGTAAATATCTGCAAATAGAAAAAACACCCGCCGAATCTGAATTGTATAGAATATGACGGCCACCGATAATGTCGATAACACCGGCCCCGCAAAGGCCGAATGTAAACATTTTTTGACAATAATTATAATATAAGAAGGTTCGGACACGTTAATATAATCAAGAAATAGATACACAAGCATCATGCATCACGTCATCTGATACGGAATTCATGCCGCCCGGGCGGAGACTCGCCAGGTTCACAAGCATTCAATGAAGCTGTTATTCCGTATCGAACGTATGACAGGATGATGTCTTAAAGATATATAGAGACCACAAACATGAATATAGCAGTTGTTGGCACCGGTTATGTCGGACTTGTTTCCGGGACATGTTTTGCTGAAATGGGAGTGAATGTATCTTGCGTCGATGTAGACAGTGCGAAGGTACAGTCGCTCAAAGACGGCATAGTGCCCATCTATGAGCCGACCCTCGAGGAAATGGTGAAGCGCAATGTGGCCGAAGGCCGTCTGAGCTTCACGACAGACCTTGCCGGAATACTTGACAATATAGATATTGTATTCATAGCCGTGGGCACTCCTCCCGACGAAGACGGCTCGGCCGACCTGAGCCATGTGCTCGAAGTGGCCCGCACCTTCGGCAGACACATAAATAAATACACGCTACTGGTTACAAAATCGACCGTTCCCGTAGGCACGGCCGCCAAGGTGAGGGAAGCGATAGCCGCCGAGCTCGCCGACCGCGGCAAGGACATACCCTTCGACGTGGCCTCGAATCCCGAGTTCCTGAAGGAAGGCGCCGCCGTGGCCGACTTCATGCGGCCCGACCGCGTGGTGGTAGGCGTGGATTCGGAACAGGCGCGTGAGCTCATGTCGAAGCTCTACCGTCCGTTCATGTTAAACCATTTCCGCGTGATATTCACGGATATTCCGTCGGCTGAGATGATAAAATACGCGGCCAACTCGATGCTGGCCACCCGTATATCATTCATGAACGACATAGCCAACCTGTGCGAGCTCGTAGGCGCCGACGTGAACATGGTGAGGAAAGGCCTGGGCAGCGACACACGCATAGGCTCAAAATTTCTTTACCCCGGATGCGGCTATGGAGGCTCGTGCTTCCCCAAAGATGTCAAGGCACTCATCAAGACCGCGGAGAAAGCCGGATATGAGATGAAGGTGCTCAAGGCTGTGGAGTACGTAAACGAACGGCAGAAATATGTGCCTGTGGAGAAGCTCATGCAAATATACGGAAATGACCTGCATGGCAAAAATATCGCCATATGGGGACTGTCGTTCAAGCCCGAGACTGACGATATGCGCGAGGCTCCGTCGCTCGTGGCCATAGGCCGCCTGCTCGAGGCCGGCGCCACTGTCAGGGTCTTCGACCCGGTGGCCATGAAAGAATGCCGCCGCCGGCTGGGCGATGCGGTGGAATATGCGTCGGATCCATACGACGCGCTGGTCGACGCAGACGCCATGCTGCTCATGACCGAGTGGAAGCAATTCCGCATGCCATCGTGGAATGTGATGCTGCGCACGATGCGCAAACCCGTCATAATCGACGGACGCAACATATACGAAGCCGACGAATTGACCGCGGCCGGCTTTGAATATCATTGTATAGGACGTAAATAACAAGACAATATATGATGAATCGTCATCTCCATATAATCGCAACACGCCGGGAACCTATAATCCCGTCGAATGAAGACCAGCGACGGATGCCCGTCGCAAGCAATGACGAATTCATCAAAACTGTAATCGGCAAATAACTCATAGAACAACCTTATCCGACTATGAATGTACAAACACCCACCGACGCCTCAATCATACTTACATATCGCTGTCCAATGCGCTGCCAGATGTGCAATATCTGGCAAAACCCCACTGACCGCAAAGAGGAAATACGTGCCGAAGATCTGAAATCTCTTCCAAAACTCAAGTTTATAAATCTTACAGGCGGCGAACCGTTTGTCCGCGAAGACCTCGCAGAAATTGTGGAAGAATGCTACAAGCACACCGACCGTATCGTGATATCCACCTCGGGATATTTTGAAGACCGTGTGATAGAGCTGGCCCGACGCTTCCCGAATATCGGTATCCGCATATCCATCGAAGGCCTCAGCCAGAAGAACGATGAATTACGCGGCCGCGAGGGCGGATTTGACCGCGGCCTGCGCACCCTGCTCACATTAAAACAGATGGGCGTGAAGGATATCGGCTTCGGCTGCACGGTGTCGAACCACAATTCCAAGGACATGCTGTCGCTGTATCAGCTGTCGCTGTCGCTTGGCCTTGAATTCGCCACAGCCGCGTTCCACAACTCATATTATTTCCACAAGGACGACAATGTGATAACCAACCGCGACGAGGTGTGCGGGAACTTCGAGCAGCTCATAGAATGGCAGCTTAAAGAGAACCATCCGAAATCGTGGTTCCGCGCATTCTTCAACATGGGCCTCATCAATTATATCGAAGGCGGCCGCCGCATGCTGCCCTGCGAAGCCGGCACGGCCAATTTCTTCATTGACCCCTGGGGCGAAGTGTTCCCCTGCAACGGCATGGAATCGCGCTATTGGAAAGAATCAATGGGCAACATCCATGACGCGGACTTCATGACGATATGGACGTCAGAGCAGGCCGAGAAGGTGCGTTCCATGGTGCGCCGCTGCCCCAAGAACTGCTGGATGGTAGGCACGGCATCGCCCGTAATGCACAAATATATAAAGCATCCCCTGCGCTGGGCTGTCAAAAACAAGATACGCTCGCTGCGCGGCTTAAAGCCTTGTCTTGACAAAACATGGTATGACGTGGGCCAGGATCCATGTCAGGGCGACCTGAGAGAGAAATTCTGATTTTTCCCGGCCATGAAGATTGTAGTAACAGGCACGCGCGGCATCCCCGGCATACTCGGCGGCGTAGAGACGCATTGCGAGGAGTTGTTCCCACGCATAGCGGCCATGGGACATGACGTGACCGTAATAAGACGCACGCCGTACATCACGCCCGACAATAGAATAACGGAATACAAGGGCGTGAAGCTGACAGATGTCTATGCCCCGAGGAAAAAGAGTATCGAAGCCATAATACACACCTTCCTCGCCGTAATCAAGGCCCGCCGCATGAACCCCGATGTGCTGCACATACATGCCATAGGGCCGTCAATCATGGTGCCGTTCGCACGCCTGCTGGGCATGAAGGTGGTAATGACCAACCACGGCCCCGATTACGACCGACAGAAGTGGGGGCGCCTCGCAAAAACGGTATTGAAGGCCGGCGAAAGCATGGGTTCGCGCTTCTCAAACCGAGTGATAGTCATCTCTGAAGTGATACGCAGCATTGTGGCGCGCCGATATGGTCGCACCGACACGGATCTCATATTCAACGGAGTAAACCGCCCGGAGAAATCAAAATCGCGTTCGTGGATAACCAAATGGGGCCTTGACGGCAAACCGTACATCGTGGCCATAGGCCGCTTCGTAAAGGAAAAAGGGTTTCACGACCTCATCCACGCCTTTGAGAAGTCAGGTCTCTCGGCCCGTTATAATCTTGCCATAGCCGGCGACAGCGACCACGAAGACGAGTATTCGCGCGAACTGAAGGAGCTCGCGCGCAAGTCGGGCACCATGCTCACGGGATTTATAAAAGGCGAGCCGCTCAATCAGCTTATGACCAACGCATCGGTATTTGTCATACCGTCATATCATGAAGGCCTGCCCATCGCCCTCCTCGAGGCCATGAGTTATGATCTGGATGTATTGGCCAGCGATATCCCGGCCAACCGGCTGTCGATTCTCAACGATGACGACTTTTTTGCCACCGGCGATGTCGACTCACTCTGCGAAGCGCTGAAACGCAAATGCGCCGCCCCGCGCGAACGCCGTTACGACCTCTCGGTCTATGACTGGGACAAGATAGCGGAGCAGACCGTCGAAGTGTACCGTAAAGCGACAAAAAAGGCATAATAAGAGGCAAAACCTACGTGTCAAGCCCCCTGCAGGGACCTCTTTGGAGGGCGAAAATCACGGCTCTTTCATTTAAACTAAAATAAAGCGCACATCTACCCTTACCCGCTTC
>CAYNXG010000011.1:0-33142 GCA_964401095.1 uncultured Bacteroides sp. | reverse complement strand
TATTAATATCAATTTTCAAGATACCATTTGTAAAGCTTGGCAATGCCGTCGGGTAGCTCCACTTTGTGTCGCCAACCCAGGCTGTGCAGCTTGTCTACATTGCATAGCTTGCGCATGGTGCCGTCGGGCTTGGATGCGTCCCAGTGTATCTTGCCGTTGAATCCGACTTCGCGGCGTATCATTTCTGCGAGCTCGGCGATGGGCAGTTCAAGCCCGGTGCCCACATTGATATGTGTGTTGCGCACGTCTTTCATACCGCGCGATACATCGGCAAAACTTACGTTGAGCAATACGTGCACGGATGCGTCGGCCATGTCCTCGCTCCACAGGAATTCGCGCAGCGGACGTCCCGACCCCCATAAATCCAGGTGGTCGGCATGTATGCCGAATTCGCCGAGCAATTCCGCAATTTCTTCAATTGACGCCGACGACATGTCAAGGTCTTTCACGGGCCGTTTGGCCAGGTCGGCGCGCAAGCCTTCGAGGTCGTTGCCGGCAAGCAGCTTTGCAAGGTGCATCTTGCGTATCATTGCCGGCAGAACATGAGAATTCACAAGGTCGAAATTGTCGTTGGGGCCGTAAAGATTGGTGGGCATCACGGCTATGTAGTCGGTGCCGTATTGCAGGTTGAGCGATTCGCACAGCTTCAGACCGGCGATTTTTGCTATAGCATAAGGCTCGTTGGTATATTCGAGCGGCGATGTCAGCAGGGCATCCTCGGTCATGGGCTGCGGCGCCTCGCGCGGATAGATACAGGTGGAACCGAGGAAAAGCAGCTTTTTCACGCCATGGCGCCACGCCTCTCCTATGACATTCTGTTGTATTTGCAGATTCTGATAAATGAAGTCGGCACGATACACCGAATTGGCCATGATGCCGCCGACATGAGCTGCGGCAAGCACTACCATTTCGGGCTTTTCCTCGTCGAAAAACTGTCGCACGGCCACGGGGTCGAGCAGGTCGAGCTCGGCATGGGTGCGTCCGATTACATTTTTGAATCCGCGCTGTCTGAGATTGCGCATTATAGCCGAGCCCACAAGGCCCCTGTGGCCGGCCACATATATTTTGGTGTTTAAATCCATATTGCTATTGTCAGTTTTCAGAGCCTACCAGCTTGAGGTCGGCATCGACCATTATTTCCACAAGGCGCTCAAACGATGTGGCGCGTGGATTCCATCCGAGTTTTTCGCGTGCCTTGGCGGGATTGCCGAGAAGCTGCTCCACATCCGCGGGCCTGAAGAAGCGCGGGTCGACTTCGACGAGAACGCGTCCGGTAGCGGTATCGATTCCCTTTTCATCGAGGCCTTCACCTTCCCACCGCAGATTGATGCCGGCACGGGCGAATGCAAGGGTGGTGAACTCGCGCACAGAGTGGTACTCGCCCGTGGCGATTACAAAGTCATCGGGCTGGGGCTGTTGAAGAATCAGCCACATACATTCCACATAATCGCGGGCATATCCCCAGTCGCGAAGCGCGTTGAGATTGCCGAGATAGAGCTTTTCCTGAAGTCCGTGTTTGATGCGAGCGGCTGCGAGAGTGATCTTTCGTGTAACGAATGTCTCGCCACGGCGCTCGGATTCGTGGTTGAACAGGATGCCGTTGGCGGTGTACATTCCGTAGCTCTCACGATAGTTTTTCATTATCCAGTAGGCATACAGCTTGGCCACAGCGTAGGGCGAGCGGGGATAGAACGGGGTTGTCTCGCTCTGCGGAACTTCCTGCACCAGGCCGAAAAGCTCTGACGTTGACGCCTGATATATGCGGCAGTTTTTCTCCATGCCCAGAATACGCACGGCCTCGAGCAGCCTCAGCACTCCCACGGCATCCGTATCGGCGGTATATTCGGGCACATCGAACGATACTTTCACATGGCTTTGTGCGGCGAGGTTGTAAATTTCATCAGGATTTACCTCACGTATAATACGTATAAGCGATGATGAGTCTGTCATGTCGCCGTAATGGAGATTGAGTAGACGGCGGCGGTGCATGTCGCGCACCCATTCGTCGAGATACAGGTGTTCGATACGCTCGGTATTGAACGAGGACGAGCGGCGTATGATACCGTGCACGTCATAACCTTTTTCAAGAAGGAATTCGGCGAGGAATGAGCCGTCCTGACCCGTTATGCCGGTGATTAAAGCGGTAGGCATTTCTTATATATTTTATTCAATCGTTTGTTGTTATTTTTTACCTGTAAGCAGCAGAGACAGCTGTCGCGAGGGCTCCAGAATCTTCACTACGCCAAGCACCGCGGCAACGATGAGCGCGGCCCAAACGGCAGCGAACGCCGTGAGCGGTACAAGCGACAGGCCCACATCCGAGAGCCACGGACGCATGGCTCCCATCGGGAAAAGGAAGAAATAGTGAAGGAGATATATCGCGAGGCTCTGTGTGCCTGTGTATTCCCATATGCGTGCTATGCCGCGGGTGGCGGGCGATGCGCTTTCGGCAAATGCCCCGGCGGCCCATTTCTCGAAAACATTGAGCATGACCACGGCAAGGCAGATATGCATCAGTGCGCCGGTGAAAATCAGGCTGTCCGAGTCGAGTCCGAATTCCCACGGCCAGCAATTGACATAAAGTGTCACGGCGAATATCACCATCGCCACGGTCTGGCACCAAGAATTGTGCACGGCCTTCATGAACGACTCCTTATAGCGGCGGCCGAGTGTCCCGAAAAGAAATGCGGGGAAGAAGGCAACAACAAGTTCAAGGCTGGTACAATTCCTGATTCCCGCAGGGCAATAACGGTATAACACATAGAGTAACAGCCATGCGGCCAGCGACACGGCCACCGCGCCGAGGGCGCCCTTCACGCGGGTGAATATCGGGCACAGCGCCGCATACAGCAGCATCATCTCAAACAATACGAGAGTGAACCAGTAGCCGTTTTTCCACACATCGCTCCATAATCCTGAAAAAGTGGAATTAAGCGGCGACTGAAGGCCGGAGTGGGGGAAATACCATATCCACAGCGAGCTTACCACCACCATCGGCACGAGCAGCTGGACGGCTCTTGAGCCGAGACGTGGCATCAGAACCCGTCCGTCGGCAAGTTTGAATGTAAACCATCCGCTGATGAAGAAGAACAGCGGCATGTGAATCTGTCCGATGAATTTAAATACCGTGGCACGGTCGATTTCACGCACACACATAGTGAGTACGTGGCCCATGACCACCATGAATATGGCCACGCCCTTCATCATGTCGAAATGATGAAGTCGCGGTTTGGCCGGTGAAGTAATGTTGTTTTGCATGTTTATAGATAATTGTGATTGGTTGTGTCGTTATCAGACACCTGTCTGTCGCGGGTCTTGTACAGCAGGATCAGGCCGGCCGCAGTCGCCAGGACGCTGGCTATGATGGCTATGACCGATTCCATTGAGCCCTCGGCGCCGATTGACGGATCGCCGTTGCCGGTCATGTATTTCAATACGAGGAACATGGAGTTGTTGAACGCATGCACAATGACCGGAAGCCACACCGATCCGCTCCATACAAGCAGATAGCCGAAATAAACGCCCAGCAACATTCGCGGCACGAATCCGTAGAATTGCATGTGAATGGCGCTGAATATTATGGCAGATATCCATATAGCGGCCGTCGCGCTAAGGCCGGTGGAGTTAATAAGCCGCTGAAGGGCTCCGCGAAAAAACAGCTCTTCGGAAAAACCTGCCAGCAGACCTATCAGCAGAATATTTACAAAAAGATTTGCCGGAGTGTGTGCTCCGAGCATGAAGTCGAGCGTTGCCTGCGCCGAGTCTTCCATAGCCCTCATCTTTTGCTCCAGGGCAGCCAGTGATTCGGGCAGTTGAATAGATGAATTGAGTTCGATAATCCATGACATGGCCGGCGATGCAAGCAGCATGACAGCTATGGCGATGAGCACGCGGCCGGCCGAGGGCATGCGGCCCAGCGCAAGCAGCTTCACGGGCTGGCGTGTCACAATGAGGGCGGTGACGAGCGCGGGCATTATAAGCATGAATATGTCTTGTATCACAGTGGCGATGCGCGACATGGCCACAGCCTTGTCAGGGCCGCCCATGTTCAGCAGCAGGCCGCCGGCCAGTCCGGTAACCACCAGTCCCACCACGAATGTAAGCAGGAGCATGACTATGCGGCGCCAGGGTGATACTAAAAATCGGATGTTACTCATAAATAGAATTGTGAGGTTAATTCTTTATATTCGTCAGAGCCCACCTCGATTACAGAGCGGGCCGCCGGCTCACCGGGAACATTGCTGAACTCCATCAGCGAGCGTGTCACTCCCCGGCGCGGCGAGGTGGATACATCTGTACGCCTTACGAGCGCGAGGCGTGCCACGGCGGCCTCGGTCTCCAGGACCGAGCAGGTGTCGCCGTGCGATGTCTTTTCAACCGGTATCACCATCGACAGGCGTCCGCCGGGTGAAAGATGCCGCGTGGCATAATGTATGAGAGACACGGGCGACAATGCTCCGGCATGGCGGGCAAGAGCCCGCGCAGCTTCGGGCGCGCGTTCGCCGGTCGTAAAGAACGGCGGATTACTTACGATAAGGTCATACAGACCTTCGGCTGAACGGAAGTCGCACTCCAAGGCTTCTATTCTGTCAGGCCAGGGCGATTGCGCGATATTCAGCCGCATATCCTTGGCCGACTCTCCGTCAAGCTCCACAGCGGTAATGCGTGCACCGGGATATCTCTGGGCCATCATCAGCGCTATGAGTCCGCTGCCGGCGCCAACGTCGAGAATATGTCCGTAGGGACGAGGGCAGCATGCCCAGGCTCCGAGCATAACACCGTCAGTGCCTATTTTGAGTCCGCATCGGCGGTCGTCGATTGCAAACTGTCTGAAACGGAATGTCGGCTCGAATGTGTCTGTCATGCGTCGCAGATGATATTGAAGTCGTCGGCCGAGTCTACAACAGGCAGCCTTCGGCGCGCACGTCGCAACTCGTCGAGCGACAGAGTCGCAAGCAGCACGCCGGGGCATCGCTCGTCGGTATGGCTTACGGGACGACCCAGTGCATCGACAATCTCCGCGAGGCCGTCATAATCTCCGTAATCGTCCGAGCCGGAGCGGTCGGCACCCACGTAGACCGCCTGGTTCTCAATGGCGCGCGCTATGAGCAGATGAGTCCACGCATAGCCGCGTGCGGTGGGCCAGTTGGCCGGGACGAGCATCATGTCGTATTTGTGTCTGACGTTGCGTGCCCATACGGGAAAGCGCAGGTCATAACACACCATCAGGGCTATGTTCCATCCCCGGAAACTAACTGTAGGTATAGGCTTGTTGCCCCCCGAATATACTTTTGCCTCTGCGCTGAGGCTGAACAGATGGCGCTTGTCGTAAGTGGTGGCGTGGCCGTCGGGAGTTATGAAAAAAGCCCTGTTGTACACTGCTCCGTTCTCGAGCGCCGAATAGCTGCCGGCCACGGCAAAATCATATTGCGACGCGAGCCGGCGCATCGTGGCAAACGTGATGCCGCTGTCATCCTCGGACAGTTCACGCAGCACTTTCTCATCCTGTATGAAGCCGGTGGTGAACAATTCGGGCAATATGAAAACATCCGTCTCGGCGGGTAGCGTCGCAGCCACGCGTTCCACATTTGCAAGGTTTACGTCGGGATTGCCCCACACGATGTCGAGTGGCAGCGAGGCTACATTCAATATATTGTCGGGGGCGGTTTCAGACACCTTGTTATTATGTTGCGATATGATTATTCGGTTGTAAATTTCTCGGGATACTTGCCCTTGTACGGTGCGTAGAAATCCTTTACGGCACGGATATCCGCGTCGACATCGCCGGTAGGTATGAACAGATTCTCTATTTTGATGAATTTATGTTCATAATCTATTACGCCAAGCTGTATGGGCACTCCGGCCCGCATGGCGATATGCAGAAAACCGGTGTGCCACCGTGAAGTGCGGCTGCGGGTACCCTCGGGGGTGATTGCTATCTGCAGCCGCGGCGATTCCTCGAACTTACGTACAATGACATCGGTAAGCGACAGGCTTTTGTTCTTGCGCTCGACGGGTATTCCGCCTATGGCTCTGAAAAAGCAGCCCAGCGGCCAAAAGAACCACTGTGCTTTCATCAAAAAACCGGCGTGGCGTCCCACCGACGCATAGGCGAGTTTGCCGAGGACAAAATCCCAGTTGCTGGTATGTGGCGCCACGCATATAAGGCACTTGGGCTCGTCGGGTACGGTAATTGATACTTTCCAGCCGAAAGCCTGCAGCAGTCGTCGTGCCGCGTTCATGAGCCTGCGGTATTACTTGCCGGAAACGGCTTCGCGGATATTTGCGGGAATCACCTCGTTCATTTCTTTCACAATGGCCATGGCCTGCTCGGTGAATTTTGAACGCAGGTGTGCGAAGGCTTCGGCATAGTATTTTGAACGTGCACGGTTGTATTGCGCGCGGTTCTCGAAGTCCTTGCATACTTTGTCAAAGCTGAAGGTGGCATTTGCGCGGGTCTCTTCCTGAAGCGAAGCGATCTTGACAAGGATGTCGCGTTCTTTTTCGATGCTGATGCCGTCAAAGAGGCTTGCTGCGAGCTGCAGGTCATCGGCGAGACCGCCGCAGACGTATGATATGCGTTTTTTGAGTTGTCTTCTTGAAGCCATAATTATATATGTTTTAAGTAATGGTTACTTTACGTATTTTTGCATTGATGCAAATTTACATAATTTTTATGAGAATCTCTCAGAGATTAATCAGAAATTTGCGCAGGGCGGGGTAGGTGGGCGGTATTTTAACCGGCGATGTTCCCTTCGCCATGAATCTTGTGAGCTGCAGCGGCAGTTCTACTGCGCGGCCTGTAATCATCGACATTGAATCGAGCGATTTGGCCGGATGCGATGTGGCGAATACCACCGAAGGCTTGTCAGCGTCTTCGGGGTGCTCCGCCTTGTAGCGGGAGAGAGCGCCGAGGGCGGTGGCGGTGTGGGGGTCACACATGTAATGGCTGCGGCACAGCTCGGCCACAATCGTTGCCGCAATTTCATCATCGGCGAGCGAGGAGGCATAGATGTCCTTCGACGCCGCGGCGGGGTCTCCGCCATAATAGCTGAGCACGCGCATAAGGTTGGTGGGATATCCGTTGTCCATGGCTTTGGCGAGGGTAGGTCGCGAGTTGCGGTTCACTTTGTCGGGTGCAAGTTCTCCCGAGAGCACGCGCACCAGGTCGTCGTTGGCATTACATCCTGCCACAATTCTGCCCATAGGCAGGCCCATCCGTTTGGCCATGATGGCCGCGAGCAGCGTGCTCAGACAGCCGCAGGGTATTGAAGCCACGAAGCCGTCGGCATTGCCGTATCTTTTCTTGAGACGGGCATAAGCGTAAAAGAAAAACGCCACCTGCGGTATTACTCTAAGTATATTGTGGGAATTGACACAAATCGGAGTAAGGGCGTTGCGCAGGCTTTCGTCGGAAAGGGCGTCGCTGACAATCTGTTTGCACTGTGATATGGTGCCGTTCACCTCTACGGGATATATGTTAGGCGCCACGGTGGTGATCAGCGACTGCTCCTGGCGTCCGAGGGCGCCGCGGGGGAAAAGAATCACGGCGGGCGTTTCCTTAAGCCCTGAAAAGGCTGTAGCGATTGCGGCGCCTGTATTGCCCGTGGTAGACGCTATGGCTATGGGACGGGAGAGCCCGATCTTATTGCCGCGTTTGAACACTTCGGCCAGAAACAGAGCGCTTACGTCCTTGAATGCCAGTGTGGGGCCGTCAAACAGCTCGAGGACCTCCGAGCCCTGACGCAACTGCTTCAGCGGTATGGGAAACTTGAATGTGGCATCTACAATTTCCTTAAGTTTCACAAGGTCAATATCAGATCCAAGTAATCCGGAAACAACTACATAGGCTATTTCACGGAGCTTCATGTCTTCGATATTGTTGAACAGAGCTCTGGGAATTGTCGGCAAGGACTCAGGCAGATAAAGGCTCCCGTCGGGGGCGACAGGGTTAATTACAGCTCCCCGCAGGTCTTCGGTATAAGCGCCGGAAGTACTGATATATCTCATTGGATGTGTGTGTCAAGTGTTGTTTTGCAAAATTAAAGTATTTTTTCCATTTTATCAAGAAAAACTCGAACTATACACGCGTCCGGTCTGTTTAAAATTAAAAACCGTTTAACAATGAAAATGTTCAGAGCTATTCTTTTTGCCGCTGTAACCGCATTGGCTGCTATACCGGCATTCCCCTGCTCGCGCGTGGTGCTACGCGGCGACAGTACGGACGTAGTAATGATAGGACGCACCCTCGACTGGCGCACGCCTATCCCCACAAATATATATGTATATCCTGCAGGCATGAAAAAGGAAAGCATGCCCGAGGGGCCGCGCCTTACCTGGACGTCGAAATACGGCTCGGTACTTGCCGTGGGCTATGACGGCGGCGTCACGGAAGGCATGAACGACCGCGGCCTGGTCATGAACGGCCTGTTCTGTAAGAAATCCATCTATAAGGAAGCCGTGGCCGGCTCTGACATGCCCGTCATGAGCCTCGCAGTAATAGTAAGCTATTTCCTCGATAATTTCGCCTCGGTGGCCGAGGTCAGGGACTGGCTTGCCACCAACGAGTTCGGAATCTCGGGCAAGACATTCGACGGAGGCACCGTATCGCTGCTCCACTGGGCTTTTACCGACCTCACGGGCACAACACTCATCATGGAGTATGACAACGGCAACCTCAATATCTATGACTCGTCCTCATATCAGGTTCTCACAAATGATCCTACATTCGTAAAGATGCAGGCGATCAATGATTACTGGCAGCAGGTGGGCGGCAATAACTTCCTTCCCGGCAGCGTACGCTCGCCAGAGCGGTTTGTACGTGCCGATTACTTCGTCCACCACGTTCCGGTCGACGGCATCACATCCGATCAGGCCCTTCCGGAACTCATATCGATTATGGCCAACGTCAGCGTGCCTTTCAAATATGAAGTCCCCGGACAGCCCGAACTTTCCTCGACACAATGGATGTCAGTGTCCGACCTGAACAGAAAGCGCTATTACTTCAAGTTTGCCGACTCGCTCGGAACGTTCTATGTCGACCTGTCCACATTGCTGCTCACTCCCGGCTCGCCGGTGCTCAAGCTTGACACTTCCGATCACTCCGACTTCTTCGGATGCGTCAACCACCGCCTCAAGAAATCGGCTCCTTTCACGCCGATGTGGTAGAAAATTATTACGATTATAATTTTATATTAGTTTTTATTTTCGTAACTTTGAAGTCGTTTTGCATCAGCGATGCAAAACGACTTTTCTTCTTTACAATAAACATTGATAATGAGCCAATTTGTACATCTTCACGTTCACAGCCAATATTCACTCCTCGACGGACAGGCGCCCATCACGGCCATTGTAGACAAGGCCATGGCCGACGGCATGCCCGGCGTGGCCATTACGGATCACGGCGTGATGTATGGCATCAAGGAGTTTATCAATTATGTAAACAAGAAGAACAAGCCTGTGCTCGGCGAAATCAAAGACGCGAAAAAGCGCCTGAAAGAGCTTGCCGAGGGTGGCGAGCCGGCCGAGGGCGAGAGCGTGGAGACCATCGCCGCAAAAATCGATGAGCTGCAGCGCAAGGTTTTCGTCCCCATTATCGGCTGTGAGATGTACGTGGCCGAGGGTTCGATGCTCGACCGTACTGACCGCACCGACAAGGGCCGCCACCTGGTGGTTCTCGCCAAAAATATTACAGGCTACAAAAACCTGATCAAGCTTGTTTCCGCCGCATGGACCAAGGGCTTTTACCATCATCCGCGTACCGACCACGAGCAGCTTGCCGCCCACCGCGAAGGCCTTATAATAAGTTCTGCCTGTCTCGGCGGCGAGATTCCGCAGCTGTTAATCAAAGGTGACATAGAAGAAGCCGAGAAGCGCGTGAAGTGGTGGAAGGATACCTTTGGCGACGACTATTATCTGGAACTGCAGCGCCACAAGGCCACGGTGCCCCGCGCAAACCACGAGACTTACGAGGTGCAGAAATCCATCGAGCCGGAAATTATAAGAATCGCCCGTAAATTCGGCATCAAGCTCATTGCCACCAATGACTCGCACTTCGTCAACGAGGAAGACGCCGAGGCGCACGATCACCTCATCTGCATCTCCACGAAAAACGATCTCAACGACGAGAAGCGAATGCTGTACACCAAGCAGGAATGGTTCAAGACCACCGACGAGATGTCACAGCTGTTTGCCGACATACCCGAGGTGATTGAAAACACGCTTGATATAGTCAGGAAAGTTGAATTGTATTCCATCGACCACGGGCCCATCATGCCCAACTTCGAGATTCCGGCAGAATTCGGCTCGGAGGAGGAATACCGCCGGCGTATTACACATGAAGACCTTTTCAACGAGTTTACACGCGACGAAAAGGGCAATGTGGTGATGTCGCAGGCCAAGGCCGAGGAAAAAATCGAAAAACTCGGCGGCTATGAAAAGCTGTACCGTATAAAATTCGAGGCCGACTATCTGCGCAAACTCGCCTACGAGGGCGCGGCCAAGCGTTATCCTCAGCCTTTCTCGCAGGAACTTGTCGACCGCATCGATTTCGAGCTTCATATAATGAAGACGATGGGCTTCCCGGGCTACTTCCTGATTGTACAGGATTTTATAACCGTAGGCCGTGAAAAGCTTGGCGTGTCCATAGGCCCTGGCCGTGGCTCGGCAGCAGGATCGGTCGTGGCATATTGCCTTGGCATTACCCAGATTGACCCGCTGAAGTACGACCTGCTTTTTGAACGCTTTCTTAACCCCGACCGTATCTCTCTCCCCGATATCGACGTGGACTTCGACGATGACGGCCGTGCGAAGGTGCTCAAATATGTCACGGAGAAATACGGAGAGCCCAATGTGGCCCATATCATCACTTACGGCACGATGGCCGCAAAGCTGGCCATCAAGGACGTGGCACGCGTGGAGCAGCTGCCTATTCCCGAGGCAAACCGTCTCACAAAGCTGATTCCCGCCCACATGCCTATAGGCAAAAACGGCAAAGAGCTGAAGCCGACTCTCGCCAATTGCTATGAATTCGTGCCGGATTTCCAGCCCGAGCTCTCGAGCACTAATCCCGTAATCGTGCGCACCCTCAAATACGCCAAGGCTCTCGAGGGCAACGTCCGCAACACCGGCGTACATGCCTGCGGTGTGATAATCTGCCGCGACGACGTGAGCGACTGGGTGCCTGTATCTACCGCCGACGACAAGGACGAGGGAAAGCTGCTCGTAACGCAGTATGAAGGCTCGGTAATCGAGGAAACCGGTCTTATCAAAATGGACTTCCTCGGTCTGAAGACTCTCTCGATTATAAAGACGGCCCTTGCCAACATCAAGGCACACACGGGCGAGGAAGTAGACATTGACAAAATAGATATTGAGGACGAACTCACCTATAAACTATATGCAGCCGGCCGCACGATAGGCACATTCCAGTTTGAGTCGACAGGCATGCAGAAATACTTGCGCGAGCTCCAGCCGTCCAAGTTCGAGGATCTCATAGCCATGAACGCCCTGTATCGTCCGGGGCCTATGGACTATATTCCGGAATTCATCGCGCGTAAACACGGCAAGAGCCCCATTGTCTATGACCTGCCCGGCATGGACCGTTATCTCCAGGATACTTACGGCGTAACGGTGTATCAGGAACAGGTGATGCTGCTGTCGAGACTTCTTGCCAACTTCACCCGAGGCGAGAGTGACACGCTGCGCAAGGCCATGGGTAAGAAACTTATCGACAAGATGAACGCGCTGAAGGCCAAATTCCTCTCGGGAGGCCAGGCCAACGGCCACGACCCCAAGATTCTCGAAAAAATTTGGGCCGACTGGGAAAAATTCGCATCCTACGCGTTCAACAAGTCGCATGCTACATGTTATTCATGGGTGGCATATCAGACCGGCTATCTCAAAGCCCACTATCCTGCCGAATACATGGCCGCCGTGCTCACCCACAATCGCTCGGACTCCACGAAGCTCACCAACTTCATGGATGAATGCAAGAGCATCGGCATCACTGTAAAAGGCCCGGATGTTAACGAATCGGTGCGCGACTTCGGTGTTACGGCATCGGGCGACATACGTTTCGGACTGTCGGCCATCTCGGGTATCGGCGACACGGTGGTGGACGAGATTGTAAAGGCCCGCGGCAACGAGCCGTTCAAGGATATATATGATTTTGTAGAGCGTGTGCCGTCTCAGTCAATCAACCGGCGCGTGTTCGAGAATCTGGCAATCGCGGGCGCTTTTGACTGCTTCACCCAGTTCAAGCGCGAAGACCTGGTTGACGAAGGCGACGGCCGCCAGGGCAATTCCGTGCCCGAGCAGCTGCTGCGCTACGGCTCCTTGCATCAGAATGCCCTGCGAAAGCAGGAGGCGTCGCTGTTCGATTTCGATGATGAGCAGCTCAACACCGAGGCACGTCCTAAGATCCGGCCTGCCACGGAGTGGGCGCCAATAGTGAAACTCGACAAGGAGCGCGAGCTGGTGGGCATGTACCTGTCGGCGCATCCGCTCGATCCGTATTACATAGAGCTGAACTACGGTACAACATTCCGCCTGGCCGACCGAGAAGACTTCAATGTGGCCGACGGAGCCGAGGTGTGCTTCGGCGGCATAGTGGTAGAGCGCACCGAGCGCACAACACGCAAGGGCACACCGATGCTTGTCATAAAGCTCGAGGATTTCACGGCCACGACGGATTTCGTAATGTTCTCGGAACAGATCGATCAGTTCGGCCACATGCTGCAGGTGGGGCGTCCCGTGCTGGTAAAAGGCGCTTACCGCAAAGACCGGTTCGGCGACAGCATACGCTTCAACATCGTATCGGTAAGCCCGCTCGACGCGTTCAAGGGCAAGATGGTCAATTCCCTCACGATAGGACTGCGGGCCGACCAGTGTAACGAGGCATCCTCGGCTTCGATAATGACACAGATGACCGAGGGCGACGGCCAGCGCGTGGCTCTGTCCTTCGCGATTGACACCGGACTGCCCGGCCGCGACCGCAAACTGTTTCTCCACTCGGGAAAGAGCATAAAAGTAGACAAGAATTTCGTAAAGTATCTTGAGGAACAGGAGATTCCCTTCACCCTCGAATACGATAAAAACTTAGCTTCATAATAACCGTTAACCTATAAACTATGGCAAAAACATTCACCGACGAAAACATTAAAGACATCATAGCCTCGGGCAAGCCCGTGGTGATTGATTTTTGGGCCACATGGTGTGGCCCGTGTGTAGGCATGGCTCCGCTGATCGACCGCATGGCCGAGGAATATGAAGGCCGCGTGGAAATCGGCAAGTACAACATCGACGAAGAAGGCGATCTCGCCACTGAGTACCGCATCATGTCCATTCCCACAATTCTCTTCTTCAAGGACGGCAAGAAAACCGACATCCGCCTCGCAGGCTCGCAGGACGAAGCCACACTGCGTGCAAAAATCGAGGAACTCCTGGCCAAGTAAACACGGCACATAATAAAACCGGAATCATCATGGAGAAATGTCTCCGCGATGATTCCGGTTTACGTTTATTTATTTTTTAACGTACGGCGAGTACCTCGATTTCCACGAGAACTTTTTTGGGAAGCTCGCGCACGGCCACACATGAACGTGCGGGGTAGGGAGCCGTGAACGATTCGCCGTACACCTCGTTCATTGCAGCGAAGTCGGCCATGTCGTGGAGATATACGGTTGTCTTCACCACGTTGTCGAGTGTGAGGCCTGCCTCGTTAAGGATGGCGGTCACGTTAGCGATTGACTGCATGGTCTGGGCCTTGATGCCTTCGGGAATCTTGCCGTCGGCGGGATTGATGGGAATCTGACCGGATGCGAATACAAATGCGCCTGTGTCGATGGCCTGGCTGTAGGGACCGATGGCGCCGGGAGCGTTGGAGGTCATTACTACTTTTTTCATGTCGTTTTAGATTTAGCTGATTGACTTTAGTTTATCTATAGGGTTATTTCATTATCAATATTTCGGAAACAAGCATGTCTGAGGTAATGCCTTTTTCGGCATTGTGAATCCTGAGATATGTCTTTTCTACTCCGGGGAAATTCTTTGCAAAATCCGCTATAAAATCGGTCGTGCCTGTACGGTCGAGCCGTCCGAAGATTTCCGCAACGGTTATCTGCGAGGGATCGAGAGCGGGCTGATAGCCTTTCAGGTCGCGCTTCGGGTCAATGTCCACCACCGAGAATATGCCGGCCGCAACAAGCTTGTCGCACAGCATTGTGCCGAGCCTCGGAGGCAGGTTGTAGCGCTTCACCATATCGCTTATCAAGGTGGCTCCTTCTCCCGCAACGAAGCGCTGCACCACGATGGCCGAGATGGCGAGCGTGAGGCGGGCATAATAGGAGGATGACATGTTGCGGATGGCGTCGTTGAAGTTGTACAGGAATATGTTCTGCGACGAGTAGCACACCACGCCGCCGGCGAGTGTGATTACCCATGTGAACTGCATCCATATCAGCATCAACGGCAAGAACGAGAACGAGCCATAGATGGCATTATATTTCGATACATATATCTGTCCGCTGACAAACAGCCACTGGAGCACGAGAAACCCCGTTCCGGCAAATACGCCGGCAACAAGCGCGTTGGCAAATTTCACCTTGGCGTTGGGCATCAGGAAATACAGCAGCGCGAAGAACACCCATGTCAGAATCCACGACGCGCCTTCGAGCATCCATGATATAAGCGGCGAGAACAGTTCCCAGTGGAGCAGTGTCTGTAGCGTGGAACTCAGCAGCAGCGTAAGGCCGCTGGCACATATCATCACCACCGGCAGGATGAACAGCATGGCGGTGTAGTCGGTAATCTTGCGGCCGAACGAACGGCCCTGCACGCTCCATATAAGATTGAACGTATCCTCGATGTTGCCGAACAGCGATATCATGGTCCACAGCAGGAATACAAGGCCTACGCCTACGAAAATGCCTTCAGAGGAATTTGACAGGTACGAATCGACAAAATTAAGCGCGTATGACACAGCCGTGCGCTGGGCAGGAAACAGATGAAACAGCTCGTCCTGCAAGACATTCTGAAGCCCGAAGCCTCGGCCAATGGCAAAGAGCAGGGCCAGCGCCGGCACGATGGCAAGCAGCGTGCGATAGGTCATGGCGCATGCCTGCGTCTGAATATCGGAGTTGAAGAACGAGCGTACCGACAGATTGAGAGTCTTTATGGCATTGACCTTCCAGGTGTGGCGTGTGTCGTTCCATATACCCGAAGACCAATACTGCCACAGCGACATGACACGGTCGGTGATTCTCGAGAAGAATCCGGGACGGCCTTTACTGTCTTTCACCTTGTCCATACAGCCGATATCAGTTGATTATCTCACAGCGTACCTTGCCCACGGGAAGCTTGCCCTCGAGCTGTACGGGTATCCGCGAAGCTCCGGTTGTGAGCCATGCATCCATATCGTCGGAGGTCTTCTTGCCGCCTTTACTGGTAAATTCAAATGTGATGTGGAAGCATTGATAGCGCTTGTCGCCGATGTTCACTATCTCTATTCCGTGATATTTGAACGTAAGGGTTTCCTTGCGCTTGCCCGAGAATATCACCACCGATTTAGACTCGCCCTTTTTCCATTTCTCGAAAGGCAGAGAACGCAGGTAGTAATATGACGAAAGCATGTCGACGGTAGTGCCAACGGCGTTGAGAGTCTGGCTGTTGTTTACTCTCAGCTCTCCCTTCTTCACGACCTTGCGGGTGCAATAGCCGTTTACGTTTTCGCCGTTGTACTCGAATTTTACGGTGTCGTACTTGTATTCAGAGCCTTCATGCGCGATTTTCTCATAAAACATTGGCTTGAACGTGCCTTTGTGCATTGTGGTGTTGAGAGTGTCGCGCACTCTGAAGAATTTGTCGGCCCATGGTTCCGAAGCCGCCACGAGCTGCGCCGAACACGTTTCAGAGTTGTTTTTTAGCGTGATGTCGGCATGTCCGGCCTGCTTGTTTATCATGCCCCATTTGTATAATACGCGGTAGCGTATGGTCTCATCGGCAAAATGGCGGGTTGCACCGGCATAAATGGCCAGTGTGAAGAAGCATAGTAGAGCAAACAGTTTTTTCATACGACGATTCAGGATGGTTCTATTTCTTTATAACCGGAATTTTGACACAAAGTTTACGGTGACGTCCGATTCCTATGTTGGGCGCATGTGCGTCTTCGGGAAAAAAGATAGCCATCTGGCCAGGGCGCACGTGGAGCATGCATGCCGAGTCGTCGCCGTAAAACGCAACGTCCTTGTCTGCGTCATAAGGTGTTATGACGTGTTTAAGAGACTCTACGGGCGCCCATCCCATGCTCTCTGTGTTCTTGAGCGGCACCTGAATGTCGATATAGTTTTTATGCGCCTCGAGCCGTGCAAGTTCACGCGGCTTTAGCGCAGGCTCCTCGGCCTTTACGAAGATACCTGAAGACAGGTCGGTGCGGCCCGGAGTGAATGTCGCGGGGTCGTAGGCTTTAAGCCATTCGATTGCCTCGGCCACGAGCGGCGATATGGCGGCATAGCGGCCGGCATCGGCAATATTACATATTATCATGATGGTTATGATCGTTGTGAGTGTTAAAGTCAAGAGGTAGCTGTGCGCGCGAGGCCTGCTCGATGTGTTTGTTGCGCCAGCATTTGCGGCATACGGCCACATAGCGCTCGTCACCGCCTATCTCCACCTGCGCGCCTTCCTCTACAAAATCGCCGTTGGCGTCAATGCGGGCGTTTACAATGGTCTTGTGGCCGCAATTGCATGTGGATTTGATCTCGTCGATGGTATCGGCTATCTCGAACAGTCGGCGCGAGCCTTCAAAGAGATGTGTCTTGAAATCGGTGCGGAGGCCGTAACAGATTACGTTTGAGCCGAAGTCGTCGACTACGCGCGACAGCTGGTCGACCTGCTTCTCGGTAAGAAACTGGGCCTCGTCGATGAGATACCAGTCGACGATGCGTCCGTCCTGCTCGTAAAGGTCAAGCGCAACTTTATACAGATCGGTATTGGCATATATCCATGAGCATTCGCGCTCGATACCTATGCGCGAATGTATGATATTGCGTGCCTCGCGTGTGTCTATCACAGGCTTCATGCACATATAATCCATATTGCGTTCTTCAAAGTTATAGGCAGTGGTGAGCAACAACGCCGTTTTGGCCGAGCCCATTGTGCCATAGCGGAAATATAACTTGCCTTTACGGTACATCGTGGTGTGTGGTTGGTTTGTGAGTCCAAAGGTAGCAAACAAAATCGGCTTGAAGAATAATTTTAAAACAAAAATATCAACATCCGGGCTTTTTTTGAAAATTGAGAACCGGCGCGCCGATAATTCCGTCTAAAATTCGTACCTTTGCGCCCTACAAGACCTGCGGCCCCGTCAAATAGCGGTCGCGCAGGCGTAAAAACCACATTTGATATATGCCGAAAGTATCGTTGCGAGGCAATGAAATGCCCGCCTCCCCTATAAGAAGACTCGTAAAATATGCCAATAAAGCCGTTGAGAACGGACTGAAGGTGTACCGGCTGAATATCGGTCAGCCTGATGTGCCCACTCCTCCCGAAGCACTGGAAGCTCTGAAGCATATCGACCGCAAGGTGCTGGAATATAGCCCCTCAGAGGGCCTTCTGTCGCTTCGGCGCAAGCTTAAGGAATATTATCACAGATTCAATATCGAGGTCGACGTCGATGACATAATTGTCACCACAGGCGGCTCGGAAGCCGTGCTTTTCTCTTTCATGGCCTGCCTCGACCCTGGCGACGAAATAATTGTCCCCGAGCCGGCTTATGCCAACTACATGGCTTTTGCCATCTCGGCCGGCGCAAAGATTGTAACTGTTCCTTCAAGTATCGATAACGGTTTTGAGCTGCCGCCCGTAGAAGACTTCGAGAAGCTCATCACGCCTCGCACCAAGGGTATTCTGATATGCAATCCCAACAATCCTACAGGCTATCTGTACACGATGAAGGAGATGTTGCAGATCCGCGACCTGGTGAAGAAGCATGACCTGTTCCTGTTCTCCGACGAGGTTTACCGTGAATTCTGCTACACAGGTGCGCCGTACATTTCCGCCTTCCATCTGCCCGGCATCGAGGAGCAGGTGGTACTCATAGATTCCGTGTCAAAGCGATATAACGAATGCGGCATAAGAATCGGAGCGCTCATAACCAAGAACAAGGAGCTGAAGGCCAATGTGATGAAATTCTGTCAGGCGCGCTTGAGTCCCCCTCTTCTGGGCCAGCTGGTGGCCGAGGCATCCATTGACACGCCGCGCGAGTATATGCTTGAGACATATAATGAATATGTGGAGCGCCGCAAATTCCTTGTTGACCGCATCAACCGCATCCCCGGCTGTTATACCCCGATTCCAATGGGCGCGTTCTACACGGTGGTGCGCCTGCCGGTAGATGATGCCGAGAAATTCTGCATCTGGTGTCTTACCGAATTTGAATACGAGGGTCAGACAATATTCATGGCGCCGGCATCGGGCTTCTATGCCACCCCGGGCATGGGCCGCGACGAGGTGCGCATGGCGTATGTGCTCAATCGCGAAGACCTGTCGAAAGCCATGGATGTGCTTGAACGCGCGCTCGACGCATATCCCGGAACAAATCGAAAGTAAATGAGACTCGGCAAAGTCATATTATCGTTTTTGACGGCACTGGCTGCCGCCGGCACGGCATACGCCGACAAGCCTGTATCAGCGCCTGTTGACTATCGTCCGGTCATAGGCGGCGTGATACGTGCCCGGTGGGAACTCCTGACCGACGGCGACCGCGCGGGCGATAACAGATTCGCACTGCGCAATGCCCGAGTATGGATTAAAGGCCGAGTGGCGGCTCCGCTGTCATATTATCTTCGTGCGGATCTGTGCGATATGGGTAAAATGAAATTTCTCGACGGATGGATGCGTTTCAGCTTCCCGAAGGGCTTTGAGGTGCAGGCCGGACAGTTCAGAATACCTTTCGGGCGTGATTCTTTCCGCGGCCCCGGCACATATATATTCATCAACCGCTCGTTCATAGGCCGCGATGTCGCCAACAACCGAGCCGTGGGCGTGCAGGGCGCTTACCATGCCGTCGATCTTGCCGCGCCGGTAAACGTTTGGGCCGGTGTGTTCAGCAACAATTCCATAACCGACCATTCGGGCTGGAACGATAAGATGACAG
The DNA here is from genome assembly GCA_964401095.1 of uncultured Bacteroides sp. Taxonomy (GTDB): domain Bacteria; phylum Bacteroidota; class Bacteroidia; order Bacteroidales; family Muribaculaceae; genus CAG-873. The sequence goes on along the minus strand of CAYNXG010000011.1, from coordinate 13,989 downwards.
TCGCTGCAAAGGCCAGTGTGTCGCCGGGCCCGTTCACGCTGACCGCCGGAATGCAGACTCTGTCGCCCGATTCCGTTAGAATCAATATGGCCAATGCCGCCTTAACATTTGCCACGGCGGGGCTGACGGTCGAAGCCGAATATATGTACAAGCATTATGCCGGCGATGCGTTTGACAACTGCCATGCCTATAACTTATGGGTGGACTACGGAATTCCGCTGCGCAAGTCGTTTTTTGACAACCTCAGTTTTCAAGGCCGTTATGAAGGCTGCGGGACTCACGCCTCGGGCCAATGCGACGAGTGCGGCCGGCTGACAGTGCAGCAGCCTTCGCGCCGACGCATGACTGTAGGCACGACGCTGGCTTACGTGCATAAGTATCTGCGCTGTGAGCTGAAGCTTAATTACGAAAAATATTTTTATAAATCAGATTATACACCGGCGCCTGACCGGGCCGACAAAATCGCGGCCGAGCTTGTCGTAGTATTCTGAATCACTCCTAATAACCGAAATATGAAACTTGTATCATGGAATGTCAACGGGCTCCGCGCTGTAGTAGGCAAGGGATTCGCCGATATATTCAAGGTGTTTGACGCCGATGTATTCTGCCTGCAGGAAACAAAAATGCAGGCGGGTCAGCTCGATTTGAGATTTGACGGCTATGAGTCATATTTTGATTTTGCCGAGCGAAAGGGCTATTCCGGCACAGCGGTTTACACACGTGTGCCCGCGAAAAGTGTGAGCACGGGAATCGGAGTGGAGCGCCACGACAAAGAAGGCAGAGCTGTGACACTCGACCTTGGCGAAGCCTATCTTGTGAATGTATATACGCCCAATTCCCAGGACGGTCTGGCACGTCTCGACTACCGCCTCGACTGGGAAAAGGAGTTTGCCGACTATGTACGTCGCCTTGATGCGATAAAGCCCGTAATCATCTGTGGCGATCTGAATGTGGCGCATCAGGAAATTGACCTGCGCAACCCCAAGCAAAACCGCAATAATCCCGGCTTTACAGACAGCGAGCGCTCAGCCATGACATCGTTGCTCGAATCGGGATTTATCGACACATTCCGCCATCTGCATCCCGACGAGCGCGATGCGTATTCGTGGTGGAGCTATCGCTTCCGGTCACGCGACAGAAACATTGGCTGGCGTATCGACTACTTCCTGATTTCCGAGCGCCTGGCGCCCAGACTCAAGTCAGCCTCCATTCATGCCGATATAACCGGAAGCGACCATTGTCCGGTATCAATCGAAATTGATCTTTGACTAAGACCCCGTTCCGCTATATAGTTCGTTAACTAATATTGCGGAACTGGGGCTTATTTCCCGTTATAGCGGGCTGAATCCCGATTGATATAGAACCGGAGTATTTCGTAAATCATACTTTCTTCAGGTTCGAGGTCGTTGCAGGGGCCTGCACCGAGAAGCAGTTCGCCGGCAAGGGCCGAAGCTACAGACATCCTTTCTTCATAAGGGAGAGCACGGAGCGTGTTAAGCACGTTGGGTGTGAATACTACTGATGTGTTCATGTGGCAAAGTAGGTCTATCGGTTGGTTATCTTTGTTCTTCACAGCACAAAGTTAATGCGGCGCATGTGCCTGAATAATGCACAGATTTGTTAATATTCAATAACACGGATGAAGATGCTGCTTTGGATGCCTTATCCCTTTAGGTATAGCAAAGCTATAACGATGACACCTTAAATGATTGTGTGAATTACTGTTTACGGCAAATTTGATTATATTCGACTTTTCTTGAAGTTTTCCAAAACTAAAATACAACAAACTGACATTACGCAACTTAACATATTTCACTAATACTGAAAGTTTTCCAAAAATCAAATTTGTCAATATCCTTGCATGATATAAATAAAGTGCTTAACTTTGTCGCATCTAATCAAATTCTGAAAAATATACCCCCAAAAATTGTAAATGATACAGGTAGTTGTGAAGCGCGACGGACGTGTCGTGGGCTTTAATGAAGAAAAAATCAAGGCGGCAATCCGCAAGGCAATGCTCGCCACAGAGATGGGTGAGGACGAATCACTCATCAACAAGATAGCCACACGCATCGGCGCTCACGGCGACGAACGCATGACAGTAGAGGAAATCCAGGATCTCGTGGAACTCGAACTCATGAAAAGTTCCCGCAAGGAGGTTGCCCGCCGCTACATAGCTTACCGCGATCAGCGTTCACGCGCCCGCAAGGCCAAGACCCGCGACATGTTCATCGAGATTATCGAGACAAAGAACAATGAAATCACGCGCGAGAACGCAAACATGAACACCGACTCGCCTGCCGGCATGATGATGAAATTCGCGTCAGAGACCACCAAGCCCTACGTGGACGATTATCTGCTGAGCGAGGAAGCGCTCGACGCCGTGCGTCACAACTATATCCATATCCACGACAAGGATTATTATCCCACCAAGAGCCTTACGTGCGTGCAACATCCGCTCGACCGCATTCTGGAATACGGATTTATCGCCGGCCACGGCGAAAGCCGTCCCGCCAGACGAATCGAGACCGCAAGCGTTATTGCCTGCATCTCGCTCGAAACAGCTCAGAACGAGATGCACGGCGGACAGGCCATCCCCGCCTTTGACTTCTACCTCGCACCATATGTGCGTGCATCTTTTATAGAAGAAGTCAAAAACCTTGAAAAGCTCTACGGCGAAGACTTCTCGGATATGTACGAAGTGAAACTCAAAGACTTCGTGACACGTCCCCTCGATGGCTTATCCGGCCGCGAACGTGTGCTTGCCCATGCCGTCAACCGCACGGTGAGCCGTGTGCATCAGGCTATGGAGGCATTCATACATAATATGAACACTATCCATTCGCGCGGTGGCAACCAGGTGGTGTTTTCTTCAATAAACTATGGCACCGACACATCGGCCGAGGGTCGCTGTATCATACGCGAGCTGCTTCACTCCACTTACGAGGGCGTGGGCAATGGCGCCACTGCCATTTTCCCCATACAGATATGGAAGAAAAAACGCGGCGTAAGCTATCTCCCCGGCGATCCCAACTATGACCTTTATCAGCTGGCATGCAAAGTCACCGCACGCAGATTCTTCCCCAATTTTGTCAACCTCGACGCAACATTCAACCATCACGACAAGTGGAATCCCGACGATCCCAAGCGCTACCTCTATGAGGTTGCTACCATGGGATGCCGCACACGTGTGTTTGAAGACCGCTACGGCGAGAAGACCTCGATTGGCCGCGGCAACCTCAGCTTCACCACCGTAAATATAGTGCGCATCGCCATTGAGTGCATGACAATCCGCGACAAGGAGGAGCGAATCGAAAAATTCTTCAAGGAGCTCGACCGCGTCCTTGAAGTGGCTGCGCGTCAGCTTTGCGACCGCTATGACTTCCAGAAGACGGCGTTGGCCAAGCAATTCCCGCTCGTTATGTCGAAGCTGTGGAACGGCTCTAATGTCCTCGCTCCCAATGATACCGTAGAATCGGTTATTAACCACGGCACACTGGGCATAGGATTCATCGGTCTGGCCGAATGCCTCAAGGCTCTTGTAGGCAAGCATCACGGCGAAAGCGAGGAGGCACAGAAACTGGGTTTGCGTATCGTGGGCCATATGAGATCGCGTGCCAATGAATTCTCCGAGCGATATGACCACAACTTTTCAGTGCTTGCCACGCCGGCCGAAGGCCTCTCGGGCAAGTTTACGGCAAAAGACCGCAAATCGTTCGGCATAATCGAAGGTATAACAGACAAGATTTATTATACCAACTCAAACCATGTTCCCGTCTACTACCACTGCTCACCGCGCCACAAGGCCGAGATAGAGGCGCCTTACCACGAAATGACCCGCGGCGGACATATTTTCTATGTGGAAATTGACGGCGACGCCACCCACAATCCCGAGGCGATATCGAATATCGTAGACCTGATGGACAAGTATAACATCGGTTACTGCTCGGTGAACCATAACCGCAACCGCTGCATGGACTGCGGCTATGAGGATGCCACCGAGGGTCTTGAAGAATGCCCCAAGTGTCACTCGCACCACATCGACCGTCTGCAGCGTATCACCGGCTACCTCGTGGGCACGACCGACCGCTGGAACAATGGCAAACTGGCCGAACTGAACGACCGTGTAGTACATAAATAATGGAACCCACGCTGCGCGTTATCGACATCGTAGAGGGAACGTCGGTCGACGGGCCCGGGCTCAGGACATCGATTTATTTTGCCGGATGCGACCATCATTGCCCCGGCTGCCATAATCCGTCGACATGGGCCCGCGATGCCGGTCACGATATGACCGTTAATCAGATAATGGACATAGTGGAGGATGCCGATTTCAATGTGACGCTTACCGGTGGCGATCCGGTATATCAGGCCGCACGATTGTTGCCGTTGCTGAAAGCGCTCCACGAAAACGGCCGCACGGTGTGGCTATATACGGGCTTCACGTTTGAGCAGCTTCAGGAAATTCCCGACGCCGTGGCGATGTTCCCGTATCTCGAGGCGATCGTCGACGGGCCTTTTATAGAGAGCATGCGCGACACGTCTCTGATTTTCAGAGGCTCCTCAAACCAGCGCATAATCAATCCCGCCGACGGCAGCCTGATTGTCACCGGACACGAAGTAAATTTCTGATATAATAGTCCGACGTGAGCCAACGCGAGCGACGTATCGTCAGCCGCTTGCCGTCAAAAATCATGTCGCCTGACTCGATGAACGATGCCGCGTCTTTCAGCAGCCCGTCGCGGTATTCATCGGGGACGGTCGATAAATCCAGCCCGTCGGCCGTGCGCAGAGCAGTAACGATATTATCGTTGACCAGGTCAAGCGCATCCTCTTCGTCAATGTCGAAGGGCTGTGGCAGACGCTCGAGCCACACGGAAGCCGGCATGACATCTATGCGGCGTACACGTCCGTCAAAAGAGTGGGCCGACGGACCTATGCCGAGCCATATATGCCCCGGATCCCAGTATGCCGAGTTATGACGTGAACGATATCCCGGGTGTGCAAGATTTGAGATTTCATAATGCTCAAAACCGGCTTTGGCAGCCTCCCGGCCAAGAATTTCAAATTGCGAAGCCACTGTATCGTCATCAGCCGGATTAACGCGGCCGCTTTCCATCATCTTATAGAGCATTGTCCCCTCGTGGTATGTGAGACAATAGGCCGACAGATGGTTTATGCCCGTGCCGAACATAGTGCGCAGCTCTGAACGCCAGGCATCATCTGTAAGCCACGGCAGGCCGTAAATCAGATCGGCCGAGATATTGCCGATGCCTCCGTCAATAAGGGTGGCGACAGCTCCGAGTGCCTGCGACGCCGAGTGCCGGCGCCCCATACGCTTAAGGATTGTGTCGTCGAGGGCCTGCACTCCCATGCTGACGCGGTTTATTCCGCAATCACGCCATGCCGCCACGGTATCGGAATTTACATCGTCGGGATTTACCTCGATGGTAAACTCCACGGCATCATCCACGGGAAGTCCCGATACAAGACGTCGCAGCAGCTCGGGCGGCAAAACCGACGGTGTGCCGCCGCCAATATAGATGGTCTCGAAGTCGCCCCGTATTTCAGCGCGCCGTGCATTGAACTCCGTCAGAAGTCCGTCTACCACGGCCTCCATATTTTTCATTAACGGCGAGGAGTAGAAATCGCAGTATATACATTTTGACCTGCAGAAGGGTATATGTATGTATAGTCCGGCCATATCTGTTAGAAATTTTCATCGGGCAGGTTTCGCCCGCACATCGAGAGGAACGGACAATACTTGCATTTTGCCGCGTCATCACACTGGCCGAATGGAGTGGTGTCGTCAAAAATTTTTGAAAACAGCTCGTTGAGCAGCGGTCTGAATTCATCCGTCACTGCCGGGAACGGCTCAAGCGGACGCTTGTTGTATGTTATCGGCGATATGATGCCTGTCTTGACAATCTCCTTTATAATGTGCAGGACTGGCAATATCTTCACATTCGGGTCAACGAGATCGTGATATGCCTCGGAATAAACGAGAAGCTGAAATACGGCATCTCGTTCATGCTTGCCGCAGAAAAGATTTTCTATGGTCTCGCCCACGGCCGCCTTGTCGCTGCCGGTCTTGTAGTCGATAAATCTCAGAGTATCGGGTGCGATACGGTCGATGCGGTCGATCTGCATACGGAAATTCACCTTAAGGCCCGGATATATCTCCCATTGCTTGTCAACGACATCCTTCTCGCCTTCCAGATAGACATACGACTCGCCATTGCAATACAGGCGAGCCTCGGCGTCGAGCATCGAGCGCAATTGTATTTCAATCTGCGATTTTATTAGAATCGCTTCATACGACAGGTCTTCAAGCACTGTGCGCTTGGGATCGAGGCCGGTGTAATCGGCAAGCTCCTCTATAAGAATCTTCTCCATGCGGCCGTCATGGAGCATTTTATCAATTATAGCCGGAGACATCACGGAGCCTTTATATTGGTCGAAAAGACGCTTGGCGGTCTTATGGAATATGTCGCCCAACTTCCCGGCATCGAGATAATCCACAGGGTCATCGTCGTCTTGCAGGCCGTTGACAAAGCGCAGGTAGAAGCAAAGAGGGCACTTCATGTATGTTTTCAGCGCCGTAGCTGAAATCTTGGGGCCGCCCGGAGTCTTGAATCTGTCAAGCTGGCGCATCACTTCGGGAGTCTTGCCTACCGATATAGACCTCGCCGACGGACGCCGTCCTTTTATATCGATTATATGGTGACTCACATTATAGCCGTTGCGGACGTACAGAAGCTGTGACAGATATCTCGACATCTCGCCCGAACTTTTGCCCGGGGGGCGTGAATCATAGAGCAACGTCACATTTGACGCGCGCCCGATAGCACGGAAGAAATGGTATGCGTAGAAACTCTCGCTCTGCTCGATAGGAGGCAGGCCGTAGCCGCGGCGCAGATTGTTCGGAATCATTGTGCGCACATAATCGCGGCGCGGAAACGTGCGCTCGTTCATAGACAGGAAAATAATGTTGTCGAAGTCGAGCGAACGAGTCTCGAGTACACCCATCACCTGCAATCCGCACAGAGGCGTACCCTCGACATTTATAGTCTTGGACTGTAATATCCGCTCGAACATAGACAGGAAGGTGGTTTCCTGCATCTCTATGCCGTATTTGTCGATAAGCCGTTTCAGTTCGGCTATTTCCCTGTCGAAATATGACAGAATGTCAAGCTCGAATGACGATTTGAATCCGCTGTGACGTTCGAGCGCCTTGCGCATGCCTCGCAACAGTCCGGTGATGTATTCATACGTGTCATCAAGACTGTCGCGGTTCATTATCGGGGCGAAAATGAAGGCGAGCTCGTCAAATTCCTTTGACAGCTTTTCCGCGTCGATATTGAACAGCCGCCGGTCGTAGATATACTGACGCACGGAATTAGCCTTGTCGGGTGTCAGCAGCTGCAAATGCGGATGAACGAGGACTTCGAGCACATCCTGGAAAAAGTATGTGCGCACACCGCCGCGACGACGGCGCGAACGACGTTGCATGGCTATGATGGCCCGGAAAAGAGTGGCGAATGTGGTGGACGAGTAGGGCAGTCCCATCGTGATGTTTACCGCGGGCAGATTGTCGGGCAGACTGAGCATCAGCGGCATCAGCTTGCCGGGGTCGGGAAGTACGATGGCCGTATTTATGCCGCCCGATGAGATAAAATCCTCGTCGTTTTTAATCCTGCGGATAATGTTTCCCACACACTTGGCCTGCGCCACACCCGACGCCACACCGATAATGCGGATGTTCCCGGGCTTTTCAGGAAGACTGAGAGTGAAATCCGACGGCATGGGATATTGCTTTGCCAGTGCGGCTATGGCCCGCAACGCCCTGTTATCGGCATTGGCGCGTCCATCGCTGTCGTTGAAAAGCGGAGAACTTATGTCCCAGAAAAAATCTGCGGCGCCGGCCAGCTTAAGCCTGTCCATTATGGCTATCTCGGCATTAGACAATTCGGCAAGTCCCACGAAAACATATCGGCGTCGGGCCAGGTCGGCGAGGGATGTATCCTTTATAATCTTCATGGCCTCGCGCATCTGCATGCCCGAAGTGGTGAGATGTGCCGCACGCAGCTTACCGCGGAATACGTCGTATATACGGGCGAGTATCTGCCACAGGGATATGAATTTGCGTGTGAGAGGCGAGGCGTCTTCGCCCGGAGAGGTATGGAACCAGAAACGTTCTATATGCCCTGTAAGGTTTGTATCGCCCCAAATGCGCCGTATTATATCTTTTTGTTCGTCAGTCAGATAGTCTGACGTAATGCTGTGCAATGCCTCAAGATTGCTGTATAGCTTCGCAGGGTCGGCAAGCGATTTATCAATCTCGTCGAAATCGCCGAGAATCATGTCGCCCCAGAATATGAACCTGTCAAAGTCCTTGGCCTGTTCGCGACGGTCGGGCGTCTGCTCGCCCAGCACCTGCCGGTAGGCGCTGTAAAGCAAAAACAGCTTTTCAAAATGCGAGGCTTCGGCCACGCGGACTATACGCGAGGCAAGGCGGCTGAAAGTCGAGAATCTCGGCATCAGCACATTGCCGCCTACAACACGCTGCTGTATGTAGCGCTTGAGAAACATCGCCGAACGTTTGTTTGGAAAAACAAACGTTATGTCGGCAAGATTTCCAAGTCGTGCGGGGTCGGTGTAATAATCGGCTATCTGTTCAAGAAATTTCTGACCGGGCATATTGATCGGATAGACAGTTTCAGTCTCTGAACCTCTTCACAAGGTCGCCGTAGGCATCTATGCGTCTGTCGCGCAGGAACGGCCACCAGCGGCGCACCTGTTCCGAACGGCCGAGGTCGATGTCGACGACCGTCGCCACCTCGTCGGTTGCCGAGGCGCGGAAAAGGAATTCGCCCTGCGGACCTGCGACGAAACTGCTGCCCCAAAACTGTATGCCGCCTGTAGCTCCCGACGGGTCGGGCTCATACCCAACACGGTTGACGGTTATTACCGGAAGCCCGTTGGCAACGGCATGTCCGCGCTGTACGGTAGTCCAGGCCTCGCGCTGACGCTCCTGCTCTTCGGGCGTATCGGACGACTCGTAGCCTATGGCGGTGGGATATATCAGCATATCCGCGCCCGCGAGGGCCATAAGGCGCGCGGCCTCGGGATACCACTGGTCCCAGCATACAAGGACGCCGAGACGTCCCACGGAAGTGTCGATAGGGCGGAAGCCTAAATCTCCGGGAGTAAAGTAGAACTTTTCATAATATGCAGGATCATCGGGAATATGCATTTTGCGGTAGCGTCCGGCCTCGCTGCCGTCTGCTTCAAACACAATAGATGTGTTATGATAAAGTCCGGCCGCCCGGCGCTCAAACAGCGACGTGACGATTACGACATTGAGTCTGCGGGCAAGAGCCGAATAGAATTCCGTGGATTCTGACGGGAATCCAACAGCCTGTTCAAACGTGTTTACATCTTCGGTCTGACAAAAGTACAGCCCGTCATGCAATTCCTGATTAACGATGAGCCGGGCGCCCTGCGACACAAGTTGCTCGGCCTTTTCGGCGATGCGCCGGCGGTTGTCTTTCGCATCGGCTGTATTATGCTGTTGTATTATACCTACTTTAAGAGTTTTAGCCATAGTTATCAAAACAGATACAGGGTATGGTATTTTATTGCTGCTGTCACAGAGGCAGGACGCCCTCGGGCAGTTGCATCGTGGCGCAATGGAGCGACCCGTGCTGACGTATCAGCGCCAGGCAGTTGACGCATTCCACTTCATGGTCGGGGAACGCTACGCGCAGCGCCATTTCCGCTCTGCGGTCATTGTCGGGCTGGCCGTAAACGGGCAGCAGTATTGCGTCGTTCAATATGAGGAAATTCGCGTATGTGGCGGGCAGACGGTGACCGTCCTCCGGGTCATAGACCGGCGCGGGCAGTGGCAGCTCTATGAGGTTGAAAGGTCGGCCTTCGGCGGTGGTGAATTCCTTCAGCCGTTCGGCTACACCTTCGAGTGCCGCGGATTGTTCGTCGGGCTCGGTGCCCCATCCTGTACCGCAATACAGTATTGTATCATGCGGAGCCAGGCGGGCTATCGTGTCTATATGTCCGTCGGTATCATCGCCAATAATATCTCCCTTGTCGAGCCACAGGACTTTGCTGGCGCCGAGTGTCTCGGCCAGCTTTGCCTCTATATCTCCTTGCGACATGGTGCTGTTGCGGGTGGGAGTAAGCAGACACGAGGATGTGGTGAGCAGTGTGCCGCGACCGTCGCTCTCTATGGATCCGCCTTCGAGAATAAAGTTGTTGAGGTCGCGGTAATCGCCCCTGAGCAATCCTGCGTCGTACATGCGGCGGGTGACGCCATTGTCGAGTGAGCTTTGGAATTTACCGCCCCATGCATTAAATCCGAAATCACAGAGAATATTATTTCCATCGCCATCCGACGCTGTTATGACTCCATAATCCCTGATCCAGGTGTCATTGGTGGGTGTGTCGAAGAACAGGACGCGGTCAGAGGGTATATCTGAAAGCAATGTACGCAGGCGCGCGGTGTCGGGCGCTATTACGACAGCTACGGCGTGGCGCGAAACCGCATGGACGAGATCGATGTAGCATCGCTCTGCATCCTCGAGCATATAATTCCAGTCGGTATTCTCATGCGGCCACGACAACAGTACTGCTGCCTGGCGTTCCCATTCGGCCGGCAGTCTGAGGGTGTTACGGTTCTCTTTGCAGTTATTCGTCATAATCGGTAAGTGAGTCCCACACTTCATTGCGGCTGTCGACATATTCGTCGCAAAAATCAAGGAAGCCGTGCTTCTCGGTGGAGCCTACATTGTGACACCATTCACGATAGGATTTGCGCAGCTCCTCGTCATCGGCTATGCTGCGTTTGAACTCGGCCTCGGCCATGTCTATCGAAGGGGTCTGTTTTATAATGGTGATGAAGTAATCTGTAATATCGTCGGTCATAGTATCGAAGGAGATATAAGGAAAAGCAAATGTAATTATATTTATCCGAATAAACACCCGCCGGCAGGTTATTTTTAGTTAAATAAACAAACCAAAGACGGCAAACGTTTAAACAATAGGATTTAAAACTAACGATATGAAAAAATTTATCTTTATCGCCTCCCTACTGTTGGGACTGTTGGTGAGCGGTTGCAGCCCGTTTACACTGGTAAACAGCGAGACATACAATGATGCCGACCTCGCCGACTATTCGACCTTCCGCATCGTCACTCCCGACCAGGGCTCAATGCCTCCGGGAATGCAGATGGTGACATATTATAACATAGCGGCCGCAATACGCGAGCAGATGATCATGCGAGGATTTACAGAAGACCCGACATCGCCGCTGCTGATCAATATCGGCCTCACGGTTCACCGCGAAATCGAGACTGAGCCCGCGCTGCCGCCCGGATATATGCCCTATGCCGGCCCGTATTACCACGGTTATTACCCGTATTTCATGTATCCGCGCGACTATTATTGGCCCGGATACTATGCCAACGCAAAAGTTATTACAGGCATATATAAGGAAGGCGTGCTGACGATGGATATGGTAAATATGGCAAGGAAGCTGCCGCTCTATTCGGCATCTGTAGCCACTATCCTCGAGAACGGCAATGCTCAGTTCCGCGACCTGTCGGGAATCGCCGAAGCCGTACAGACATTGTTCTCCCGGTTCCCCGTGCCGCTTGAGCCCCAATACCGAATGAAGAAAAACTGAATATTATTTGATTATTTATATTAAAAATGCCGGCGCAATGCACCGGCATTTTTAATATTTCTGTATCTGAGATTATTCGGCAGCCTCGGCGGGATTGGCGAGTTTGCGGAATTCGTCGAGCGATACGGTCTTTTCGTCGAGGGTGACAGCGGTGCGGAGGGCATCGAATGTCTTGAGTTCCTCAACTTCGTTGGCGATGTGACGACGGTAGTTTTTGTCGGCGAGGATGCGCTTGCCCATATCGGCAACTGTCTCCTCATCCATGTTGAACATACCGTACTGCTGCATCTGCTGGCGTGCGATGAACGATGCACGGGCCTGAAGATCGGCTTCTTCGATTTTGACACCGAGCTTTTCGGCAACTTCGCCCGAGATGATTTCCCACTTGATGCCGGGGAGCATGTTGGCAAAGTCGGCATCGAGCTTTTCGGCTGTGAGTTCGCGGTCCTGAGCAAGAATCCAGCGCTTGAGAAGAGCTTCGTCGAGCTTCATGTCGCCGTAGGTCTTCACGAGGTATTCGTGAGCGTCGCGGTTGAACATCGAGAAGCTGTTGGGAGCGAGCGAAGTGGCAATCATGTTGCGCAGAGCGTTGTTATACTCTTCTTCGTTGTGGATTTTGTCCTTGCCGAATACATCGTCGTAGAAGTCCTGGTCGTGTTCGGCGGGCTTGAGGACGATGATTTCGGAGATTACGAATTCAAAGTCGGCCTTAACATTTGCAGCGGCTTCTTTTTCGATGTTGAGCATCGAGGCGATTTCGGCCACTGCGTTGTCAGCGGCTTTGGCGGGGTTGAAGACAATCTTGTCACCGACGTGCTTGCCGAGGAATTTGTCGGCCTCTTCCTTCTCCTTGAACAGGAAGGGAGCAACGATACCGGCAACAACCTGGATGGCGTTTTCGTCGGTCTTGACAGTGCCGTCTTCGTTGAGCTCCATGATAGAACCCTTCACTACGGCCTTGGCGTCAACTTCTTCGCCGGGAACCTGTGCGCCGAAACGTTCGCGGAGGTTCTTGTCCTGCTCTGCGAGCATCTCGTCGGTCACTTCAATGTTATAATAGGGGAGTGTGACTGTCTTGTCGAGCACAAGGTTGAGCTCTGGCCAAAGAGCCACATCATATTTGAATGTATAGTCAGACTGCTTGAGGTCTATTTCGGTAGCGTCGGCGGGCAGGGGCTGGCCGAGAACCTTGATGTTGTTGTCTTTGATATAATCGAAGACTGCATTGATTACAACATCGTTGATTGACTCGCTCTTTACCTCGCGGCCGAAGCGTTTGCGCAGCTCGGGAAGGCTGATATGGCCCTTGCGGAATCCGGGAATTGTGTGTTTCTTACCGATTTCTTTAAGTTTCTCGGTCATCTTGTCGGCATAGTCAGCCTCGTTGATGCTGACTGTGATCTGACCGCAAGCTTCACCGGTCTTTTCGTATTTGATTTCCATTTTTATATAATATCTTTATGGTTTTTTGTTACGTAGGTATTTTTCGCGTGCAAAGATACTAAATTTTTATGAGTTATACCTATATTAATACAATCTTTGAGTGCAATTTGTCGCCAAATTTAAGTTAATACGTGTAATAACATGTTATATATTCGGTATTATCAAGCAAAAGCCGGACTTCGCAGCCCGGCTTTTGCATATAATTGTATAATTCGGATTATTTAAAGAGGTATTGCGAGGAAATGGACTCGTGATTATGCACACGGCGGATTGTATCGGCAAACAGGCGGGCCACCGAAATAACGGTAACCTTCTCCGAGCCGCCGGTGTAGGGGATGGAGTTTGTGAAAATCATTTCCACAAGGGCGGATTTGTCCACGTTTTCCGTAGCGGGGTCGCTCATTATGGCATGTGTGGCGAGGGCGCGAACGCTCCTGGCGCCTTTTTCCATCATGAGGTCGGCGGCCTTTGTGATAGTGCCTGCGGTGTCTACCATATCGTCGACAAGTATTACATTCTTGTCTTCAACATCGCCGATAACTGTCATTGTAGCTACCACGTTGGCCTTGGCACGCTGCTTGTGGCACAATACCAGGGGCACCTGAAGGTACTTCGCATAGGAATTGGCACGCTTGGCACCGCCTACGTCGGGGGTGGCGATTACCAGGTTCTCGAGATTGAGGCTCTGGATATAGGGGATGAATACCGACGAAGCGTAAAGATGGTCGACGGGTACATTGAAAAAGCCCTGGATCTGGTCGGCATGGAGATCCATGGTGATGACGCGGTCAACGCCGGCTGCCATGAGCAAGTCTGACACGAGCTTGGCTGCGATAGACACGCGC
>CAYNXG010000010.1:0-33172 GCA_964401095.1 uncultured Bacteroides sp. | reverse complement strand
CCCAGTATGCCTTGTAGCCGTTGTATTCCTTGGGGTTGTGCGAGGCGGTGATGTTCACGCCGGCCTGTGCGCCGAGATGGCGGATTGCGAACGACAGCTCGGGAGTGGGACGGAAATTGTCAAAGAGATATACCTTGATACCGTTGGCCGAGAAGATATTGGCTACAGTCTCGGCAAATTTGCGCGAGTTGTTGCGCACGTCGTGGCCCACGACAACGGCAATTTCGGGAAGGTCCTTGAAGGCTTCCTTAAGATAGTTGGCAAAGCCCTGTGTGGCTGCGCCAACGGTATAGATATTCATACGGTTGGAGCCTGCGCCCATGATGCCGCGCAGACCGCCTGTGCCGAATTCAAGGTCTTTATAGAACGATTCGATAAGGTCGGTCTTGTCTTCGGCGTCGAGCATCGCACGCACTGCGGCACGTGTCTCGGCGTCATAGCTTTCCGAAAGCCATTTCTCGGCTTTCTCCGTAACTTGTTTGATGAGTTCCTGTTGGTTGTCCATGTCAGTTATGAGGCGTAAATGGTTTTTGAACGCAAAATTAACGAATAAAGTCGTAATTCACAACTTTTTCAAAATATATTACGCAGCCGGCCGGGCAATTGTTGCCACACAGGCCGTGAGTTTATATTTTTTTAAAAGCGGAGCGGCCCGTGTCGTGTCATGACAGGGGCCGCCCGGTTACTGATTATTAATGTAGGGTATTATTTCTTGCCGGGAGCGCAGAGGCGGCCGAGCATGAATGTCAGCGATGCCGTGCCATCCATTGTGGGCTCGTTGGTGGAATAATCCGAGAAGTCGTCGTGATATACCACTGTGGAGTTCTGGAATGGAGCGAAGCGGTCTTCATGACGCAGGTTCACGCCCCACAGCTTGTTGAAGATTCCGGCATAGACGGGGCCGTCGACAAGACCGCCTACGAGGAAATCGCGGCCGGGACGGCCTGCCACCGTAAGATTCGACATGGCCGAATGGCTGTCCATGGGCGATGACACGCCGCTGTCGGCGGGCATTATTATCATCGTCTGTCCCCAGGGATTCACGCCGAAGAGCCAGTCGCGTGCGGCGGTCTCGAGTTCACGGAAGCGTTCGTCGCCGGTCTGCTCGCGGTAAAGCATGGCCTGTGTCACGAGAGCCACGGCAAGGTTGTTGGAGCACCAGATGAAGGGAATACCAACCTTGAAGGCATTGCCGGCCGCGCGGTCGGCCACGCGGTCGAGGCCGCTGCGCATGTTGCGCTTGAATTCGCGGCCGGGACGGCCTTCAACCTTGGCCAGTTCGGAATGTCCGAGATTCACGAAGGGGTACCACTGGTAATGGCGGGCCGAGTCGGCGCCCATCCAGGGGGTGACGGGTTCGAGACGGCCATAGTTTACGGCGTCCTCGAGGTATTCGGGATTGGAGGTGGCGCGATAGCGTGCCATGGCGGCGAGCTCCATGTCATCGGCCCAGTTGTCTTCCTCATAATAGTAGGGAGATACGGTAGACACTGTCTGACATGCGCCGGGGTTTGCCTTGGCCACGTCATAGGCCACGGCCGAGCGGCGTGCCAGCTCGGCGGCGAATTTGGGGTCGGTCTGTGCGAAAATCTCGCTGCCGAGACCGAACGACGAGGCAAACTTGCCTACCGACGATGCAAGACCCCAGCTCTCGTTTTTATACTGGCGCAGGCCGGCGGGGCTGCCGATACAGGGGTACACGGGACGTGCGCCGCCGGGGCCCCAGTCATAGTCTACGTTGTCGCCCGAGGGGATGCCGCCGTACCGGTGGTCGCGGTCATCGGCAATCTGATTGAGGAAGAGCGTGTCGGATGGATTCATCTTCATCATCCATTCGAGGCCCCAGCGGGCTTCGTCGAGGATATCGGCGATGCCGTTGCTGCCGGGGAGGCCGGCGGCGTCATATTTGTCTGCCCAGATGCCGGGATTCTCGCGATAGGCGAAAAGCATCTGATACACGGTGTTGGCCGAGGTGGTGAGATATTGCAGATAGTCTGACGCGTCGTGCCAGCCGCCTGTCACGTCGACATGCTGTCCGTCCAAATCGCCGGCGAGGGTGAGGATGCCGTCGTGCTGGTGGCATTTCTCGTTATGGGCGGGATTGAAGCCGCAACGCTGCTGGCGCAGGTATATGAGCGGAAGTTCGTTGAGGTTGAATCGCGAATAAGCGTCATCGCCGATATACAGGCGTGTCACCTCGGCCACCTTGCCGTCAACCTTGGCCGTGAGTACATATTCTCCGGGAGTGTTTACGCCGGTGAAGTAGATGCGAGCCGAGTGTGCCATGGGCTCCCAGGCCTCGGTCACCACAACCGAGTCGACCTTCACCACGCCAGCCTCGGGCGAGGCGAGCTCGAAGGTCATGCGGGCGGGATCGGTATTGCCGAGATACACGGCGGCCTTGATGTCGGAAGGCAGATAGCCCACCTGGTTGACACGCAGTGTCTGCGCCGGGGCGGCCAAAGCGAGCAGGCCGGCGAGAACTGTCAGATACTGTTTTTTGTTCATGTTTTATAGATTTTTAGGTGTATGATGGTTTAATGAATATTCGTCGCGCAGGGCCGTTTACAATATAAAGGCCATGAGGGCCGCGAGCGGAGCCACCGCCAGCAGCGAGTCGATGCGGTCGAGGATTCCGCCATGGCCGGGAATCATGTTGCCCGAATCTTTCACGCCGAGAGTGCGCTTAATCAGAGACTCGAACAAGTCGCCGAACGTACCTATCACGCTTACGGCGGCGGCATAGGCTCCCCAGATGGCATAGTGGCGCAGGGTGTCGCCTCCGAGAATCTGTCCGGCCACGATTCCGGCAACGACCGTTAGGATGAAGCCGCCCCAGAATCCTTCCCAGGTCTTTTTGGGCGAAAGACGCTCGCACAGCTTGGTGCGGCCAAACGTACGCCCTGTCAGATAAGCGCCCGTGTCGTTGATCCATATAAATATGAATGTAGCCAGGACAAGGCCGGCGCCCGAGAGGCAGTATGCGGTCAGTAGCAGTGCCAGGGGCCAGGCCACATAGGCCATGGAGAATACGGAATATAGCGTGACGCGGCCTGCGGCGGGGCTGTGGTCGGCCACGGACAGGACAAGCCTCACGGGCACATAGAGCGCCATAGCGGCCAAAAGGACGGACATAGAGTTGAAGCAGTTGAGCCCGTAGACACCCAGCAGAACGCAGAGCGCCATAATCAGGTCGCACACACGGGCGGGGAGGCCCATCACCGCGCGGCCCGAAAGCAGCCGCTGCAGCTCGGCCATGCCGAGGGCGGTAAACACGGCCATAAGGACGAGAAACCATTCACTACCGCCCCATATACAACCGACGATGACGAGGATGTACACAGCTCCGGAAAGAGCTCTCAGCAGCATATTGTTCATAATCTTGCGTTCAATTTCATTGTTAAATCATTCTGTGGCCCGAGGACGATGCCTTTATGTCATCGTCGAGGCGGGCATGCTCCTCAACATGCGCCTTGGTGGATGCGTCCTCCACCTTCATGCGCACCTTCATCTGGTCGAAGCCCTTGCCGTAGACACCGTTGACATTGGCCTGCGTTATAAACGCCTCGGGGTCGATACTCTTGACAATACGGAATATTTGCACACTCTCGATCTTACGGGCGAGAACCATCAGCACCTTCACCTCCTGTTTGGAGTACCAGCCCATGCCCGTAAGCACGGTGCAGCCGCGGTGGGCCTCGTTGTTGACCGCCGTGGCGATTTCCTGCCAACGGCGCGAGAAGATGGTGAATTGCACGGCCTGGCGGTTGGTGTTTATAAGGAGGTCGGCCATGTACGAGCACATAAACAGCACTATGAAGCCGTAGACCACAGTATCTATCTTATGAAAAATCAGATACGACGACGATATGATACACATATCCACATATATCATCATGCGGCCTATGGTGACATTGGTATGCTTGGCCACCATCGCGGCCACGATGTCAGTGCCGCCCGTGGATCCGCCGTGCGTGAAGGCCATGCCGATGCCTATGCCGGCCATGATGCCGCCTATGACACAGCTGAGAAAAGGATCGAGATGGAAGATATCGCCGCAGAGCGGAATCGCGATACCCATCATCACCGATATCATGGTGGCGCCGAAGATCGTGCCTATCACAAACTGCTTGCCCACAACTCTATAAGCTATGGCCAGCAGGATGAGGTTGCACGCATAGTTGCCCACGGCGATAGGTATGCCGAGCGTGAAATACAATATAGTGCTGAGACCGGCGAGGCCGCCTATGACCACATCATGAGGCAATATGAATGATGCGAAACCAAAAGCATATATCGCCACGCCGAGCGTGATAAAGAAGTAATCCTTCATGGAGCGCCACACTTTACGATGGTCTACAGTCACTGACATTGCCGTGGATTTTTTGTGTATTCTATGGGGTCGATTATTGATTTTGCAAATTTAAGTACATTTTCCCAAAGTATGGCAATATGCCACAAAAAAAATATCTTTTTACGAACTATCATGGTATATGTATTGTATTAATTACGTAAATTTGCATCTCGAAACTTTCATACAGCATCTGTAGCTATCTACAATAACCGTTATCATACGATATGACTGACCTTTTTCTGCCCCTGGCGATTTTCGACGCCTCTGAATTTTTCCGGTGGTTCGTCGAAAACGCCTCATACTGGTTTGTATTCATCTTCATGGTGATCGAGAGCTCGTTCATCCCCTTCCCGTCGGAAGTGGTTGTCCCCCCGGCCGCATACCTGGCCGCCACCACCGGCGAGATGAACATATACGGCGTGGTGTTCATGGCCACGGCCGGCGCCATCACCGGCGCGCTTATCAACTATTTCCTGTCGCTGTGGATCGGACGCCCGCTGGTGTATAAATTCGCCGATTCTCGCTACGGCCACGCCTGCCTCATCGACCGCGCCAAGGTGGATAAGGCCGAGAAATATTTTGACAAGCACGGAGCGGTGTCGACATTCATAGGCCGCCTCATTCCGGCCGTGCGACAGCTCATCTCCATCCCCGCCGGCCTCGCCCGTATGAATCTCGGCGTGTTCGTCATCTTCACGGGCCTGGGCGCACTGGTATGGAACGGCGTCCTTGCCGGCCTGGGCTACTGGCTCTCGCGCTGGGTGCCCCTCGACAGCCTTTTCGCCACTGTGGAAAAATACAACACCTATCTCTCCTACGCAGGCCTCGCCATCGGTCTTATCTGTGTGATTTTCATCGGCTGGCGCCTGCTTAAACCCAAGAAACAATCCTGATGCTCGTATCACCCTCTTTGTTATCAGCCGACTTCTCCCGCCTCGGCAGCGAGGTGGAGATGCTCAACGACTCACAGGCCGCGCTCATACACTGCGATGTCATGGACGGCGTGTTCGTACCCAACATATCTTTCGGATTCCCGGTCATAAAATCGGTGGCGGCCATCGCGCGCAAGCCGCTCGATGTCCACCTGATGATTGTGGAGCCGCAGAAATACATCTCGCAGGTGCGCGACTGTGGCGCGGCAATCATGAATATCCACCAGGAAGCGTGCGTCCACCTCGACCGCACTATCCGCGCAATCAAGAGCGCGGGAATGCAGGCCGCCGTGACGCTCAACCCGTCCACGCCGGTGTGCATGCTCGAGGACGTGATAGCCGAGCTCGACATGGTATTGCTGATGAGTGTCAACCCCGGATTCGGCGGTCAGGGATTCATCGAGAACACCTATGCCAAGGTGGCCCGTCTGCGCAAGCTCATCGAACAAAGCGGCTCGCATGCGAAAATCGAGGTTGACGGAGGCGTCACCATCGACAACGCGGCCGACATAGCCGCAGCCGGAGTGGACATAGTGGTAGCCGGAAGCGCCGTATTCGGCGCGCCCGATCCGCGCGCGGCCATAGCGGCGCTCGCCTCGGCATGACGCCTATATACAACTGATTACCAATCTCCTCACATTTCTTTGCTTACTTATGAAATCCGAATATCCTCTCGATCTTTCAATGGACGGATTCGGCGGCGTAGACACCTCTCGCCGCCCCTCGCGACATTTCTATAACGACCACACCGACGCGCCTCAGACCCAGGCCCCGGCCGGCGAGCGCACACGCGCGGCCGAGCCGGCCGAACGCCCGTCAAAACCGCGCCGCAAGCCCACGCCCTCGCAACGCCCCGAGGCGCCCAAGAAGCCTCGCAACGGCACATCGCTCAATCCGGTTATCGAATACTTCCGCAGCACCCGCTTCCGGCTCAGCCTCGGTGTGATTCTGGCCGTATTGTCCGTGACGCTGCTGCTGGTGACCGTCAACTTCATCAAATCCGGGCCGGCCGACTACAGCCTCGCCGACGGTAACTCTGTCGAGACCATAGCCTCGTCGGGCCAGGCGGTTGAGAATCCCGGCGGAGCCTTTGGCGCCAAAGTGGCCCATGTGCTCATGGTCGACGGCCTCGGCATCGGCTCATTCGTACTGGTCATATACTGCGGCGTGCTGGCGCTCTCGCTTTTCGGGCTGATGCGCTGCCGCTTCTGGTCGTTCACGTTCAAATGCCTGTTCACGGCAATATCGCTGTCGATAATATTCGGTCTTTTCATGTATAACGCCGACTCGGCGTTCCACTGGGGCGGCAACCACGGCCGCTATGTCAACAGTTGGCTTTTCCATGTATCCGACGCATTGGGCGCCTTCGCCGTGTCGGTGACGCTGATAGGCCTGCTCACTGTGATGTACCTGGCTCAGCTGCGCTCGTTCTATATAAATGTATCGGGCAAGGTGGCGCGTGCGCGCGCCGCGATGGCCGAGGCCGCCGCCATGGGCCGCAAGCCCTCTACGGTCCTCGCTGATGTGCCCGGTGAAGATGCCGCCACCACCGACAGTGCAGACGCCACAGCCACAGCCGCCGACGCAAAAGGCATAGCGGCACAGGACCGCCGCATCACACCGCCGGTGGCCACTTTCGACGGATTCGACATAGACGCCGACGATGCCCCCGTGCGTGATACCGTTTCGGCCGAGCCTGCGAAACCGACCGCAGCAGTAGCCGACGCCGCGCCGCAGACCACGGCACTGACGACCGCCGAACCCGTATTCAACATCAAGTCCTCGGGATTCGGCGACGGACACGCAGCCGCCGACGCTCCACGCCTGCCGGCCGACTCGCCCCTGGCACAGCCCGAGGATGACGAACAGATGGCCCCGCTCGATATCCGCGACGAGCTGTCGTCCTACAGATTCCCTACCCCCGACCTGCTCATCGACCGCCCCATGGCGGCCCCCGTCGACCCGGCCGAACAGGAGGAACACAAGAACATGATTGTCAAGACCCTCAGCGACTATGGCATACCCATCTCGCGCATCGAGGCCACCATCGGCCCCACAGTGACGCTCTACGAGATAGTGCCCGCCGAAGGTGTCCGCATCGCTCAGATCAAACGTCTCGAGGATGACATAGCCCTGCAGCTCGCCGCCCTGGGTATCCGCATCATCGCCCCCATTCCCGGCAAGGGCACCATAGGCATCGAAGTGCCAAACCGCGACCCGCAGACTGTATCTATGCGGGCTGTCATAAACTCGCGCAAGTTCCGCGAGTGCAAGATGGCCCTCCCCATGGCCCTCGGCTGCACCATCAACAACGATGTGTTCATAGCCGACCTTACGAAAATGCCCCACCTGCTGGTGGCCGGCGCCACCGGCCAGGGCAAATCGGTAGGCCTCAATTGCATAATCGCCTCTCTGCTCTACAAGAAGCATCCCGGCGAACTGAAGTTCGTGCTCATCGACCCCAAGACTGTGGAATTCAGCCTCTACAGCCGCCTCGAAAACCACTACCTGGCCAAGCTGCCCGACGAGGAGGAGCCCATTGTTACCGACCCGCAGAAGGCGCTCACCACCCTGGCCTCGGTATGCGAGGAGATGGAGCAGCGCTATCAGCTTCTCAAAGGCGCGGCCGTGCGCACGGTGGAGGAATACAACCGTAAATATTGCGCACGCCGCCTCAACCCCGAGAAGGGCCACCGCTATCTGCCGTATATCGTGGTGATTGTCGACGAGTTCGCCGACCTGATAATGACCGCCGGAAAGGACATATCGATGCACATAGCGCGCATAGCGCAGAAGGCCCGCGCGGTGGGCATACACATGATTATCGCCACACAGCGCCCCTCCACAGATATCATCACGGGCATGATCAAGGCCAACTTCCCGGGCCGCATAGCCTTCCGCGTGGCGCAGATGGTCGACTCCAAGACCATCCTCGACCGCCCCGGCGCCAACCGTCTCATAGGCCGCGGCGACATGCTCTTCAGCCACAACAGCAGCCTGGAGCGCGTGCAATGCGCCTTCATCGACACCCCCGAGGTGGAGGCCCTCGTGGATTTCATCGACTCGCAGATAGGCTTCAACGGAGCCTACCCCCTGCCCGAGCCGCCGAGCGAGAGCGGCGCGGGCGGAGGCATCCCCGGCGCCATCGACCTGTCGAAACGCGACGAGATGTTTGACGACTGCGCACGCTTCATCGTCCAGAATTCCACGGCATCCACATCGTCGCTTCAGCGCCGGTTCAGCATCGGCTACAACAAGGCCGGCAAGATAATGGACCAGCTCGAAGCCGCCGGAATCGTCGGCCCCGCCGACGGCCAGCGTCCCCGCGCCGTGCTCGTAGATCCCATGTCTATCGAAGACATCCTGCGCGCGCTGTGACCCGGCAGTCCACACTGAACCAAGGACATCTGTTTTTCGTTATTTGAATATGAAATTATACCGCATACTGATACTCTTTGCCGCCATCGCCGCGGGCATCTGCGGCGTCGCGGCCCGCACGGTGCCCACCGCCGCATCCATCATCGACAAATGCGCGGCCAAGATTAAAGCCGCGCCGTCGGTGCAGTTCAAGTTCACGCTTACCTACGGCAACACCAAATCGGCCTGCGATATCATCATAGCCAAGCAAAAATACCGCCTGTCCTCGTCGCAGATGGAGGTGTGGTATGACGGCACAACGCAGTGGACCTATGCCACGGCACAGAAAGAGCTGTCAATCACCGAACCGACCGCCGACGAGCTGCTCGAATGCAACCCGTTCGCAATCCTCTCACACTACGACAAGGCCTACAAATGCCGTCGGCTCCAAGGCCCCGACTATGAGATTGAATTAGTGTCGAAATCCAAGACAGCCACCGTCCGCAAGGCCGTGGTGAGCATCAATCCATCCACCATGATGCCGTCAAAACTCGTGGTGACGCTGTCCAACGGCCATACATTCACCGCCACCGTCGGCACCGCCAAGACAGGCAAGGCCCTGCCCTCGTCGACATTTGTCTACGACAAGAAAAAATTCCCGGCATCGGAAATCATCGACCTCAGATAACAACACACAAAACACATACACACATGGCACAAAACACCACCAAATGCCTCATCATAGGCTCAGGCCCCGCCGGATACACCGCGGCCATCTATGCAGCCCGCGCCAACCTCAAGCCTATACTGCTTGAAGGTCCCACTCCCGGCGGCCAGCTCACCACCACCACCGAGGTGGAAAACTTCCCCGGCTATCCCAAAGGTGTCACCGGCCCGCAGCTCATGGAAGACCTGCGCTCGCAGGCCCAGCGCTTCGACGCCGACATACGCACGGGCCGCGCCACGGGCATCGACATGTCCAAACGCCCCTTCACGGTAGACATCGACGGCGGCCACGAGACCATAATCGCCGACACCGTAATCATCGCCACCGGCGCCTCGGCCCGCTATCTCGGCCTTGAAGACGAGCAGAAATACCTCGGCATGGGCGTGTCGGCCTGTGCCACATGCGACGGATTCTTCTACCGCAACCGCACCGTGGCCGTCGTAGGCGGCGGCGACACCGCATGCGAGGAAGCCCTGTACCTCTCCACCCTCGCCGAAAAGGTATATCTGATTGTGCGCAAACCCTATCTGCGCGCATCAAAGGTGATGCAGCAGCGTGTGTTCGACAATCCGAAGATACAGATACTCTTCAACACCAACACCCTCGGACTCTTTGGCCGCGACGTGGTGGAGGGCGCACACCTTGTGGAACATGCCGGTACTGAAAAGGAAGACAAGTTTGATATCTCCATCGACGGCTTCTTCCTCGCCATCGGCCACACCCCCAACACCGCCATCTTCGGCGACGCGCTGGAGCGTGACGAGAACGGCTTCATAAAGCTCAAGGGCAACACCACCGCCACCAGTGTTGACGGCATATTCGCCGCCGGCGACGTGGCCGACCCGCTGTACAAGCAGGCCGTGGTGGCCGCCGGAATGGGCTGCCGCGCCGCCCTCGACGCCGAGCGCTTCCTGCTTGAACATTAAGCGTCTTTTTAGTGAATATAAAGCCTGTTTCCCGGCATGGGAGACGGGCTTTTACACTTTTTAGCTGTTTTATAACGGCCAAATGGATTTTTTTTGCGAAATTTGCAAACTGAAACTTATCAGAATATCACATAAAGCAGCCGCAACAAATCCTTATGGAATTCAAAGCAGCCGAAATAGCAGCGCTTATTGGTGGTGTCGTGGACGGAAATCCTGATGCCACCGTCAACACATTCTCGAAGATTGAAGAAGCCAAAGAAGGCTCCCTCACCTTTCTCGCAAATCCCAAATACACCCATCATATATACACCACCGGAGCATCGGTAGTACTGGTGCACAAAGAGTTTGAGGCTACAGAGCCGGTATCTGCCACGCTTATCCGCGTCGAGGATCCCTATGCAGTGCTCTCGCGCCTGCTCGAATATGCCTCCGAGGCCATGACGCCGCGTCCATGCGGCGTGGAGCAGCCGTCATACGTCGCCGACGGCGTAGAGCTGCCCGAAGACGTCTACATCGGAGCATTCGCCTACGTGGCTCCCGGCGTCAAGCTGGGCCGCGGCGTCAAGATATATCCCCAGGCCTATGTGGGTCACAATGCCGTCATAGGCGACGACACCGTTATATATCCCGGCGTAAAGATCTATCACGGCTGCCGCATAGGCGCGCGATGCATCATACATGCCGGCGCTGTCATAGGCGCCGACGGATTCGGCTTCGCCCCCCTGCCCGACGGCTCTTACCACAAGATACCGCAGATAGGCATTGTCACCGTGGAGGACGACGTGGAGATCGGCGCCAACACCACCATCGACCGCGCCACCATGGGCTCCACCGTCATAGGCCGCGGCACCAAGCTCGACAATCTCATCCAGGCCGCCCACAACACCGAGATAGGCCGTGACACCGTAATAGCGGCACAGACCGGCATAGCGGGCTCCACCAAGATAGGCAGCCGATGCATGATAGGCGGACAAGTGGGATTTGCCGGACACATCCATGTGGGCGACAACGTGGCCATAGGCGCACAGTCGGGCATACCCAACAGCGTGGGCGACGGCGCACGCCTCATGGGCTATCCCGCCGTACCCGAGCGCGAGTTCGCCCGCCAGGCCGTGCACATAAAGCGCCTCGGCGACCTCTACGCACGTGTCCGCGACCTCGAAAAGAAATAACTGACAGCCAAAACCCTGAACAAGAAATCAAAACCACTCATTACGATATGAAGCAAACAACCCTCAGCGGCTCATTCACCCTCTCGGGCAAAGGCCTGCACACCGGACGCCACCTCACGGCAGAATTCTGCCCGGCTCCCGACAACCATGGATACAAGATTCAGCGTACCGACCTCGAGGACGCACCTGTAATCGACTGCCTCGCCGACTTTGTGGTGGCCACCAACCGCGGCACCGTACTCGGCCGCGGCGATGTAACGGTAAGCACCGTCGAGCACGCCATGGCCGCTCTGTATGCTTCGGGTATCGACAACTGCCTCATCAAGGTCGACGGCCCCGAGCTGCCGATTCTCGACGGTTCGGCCGAGCCGTTCATGGATGCCATCGAAAAAGCAGGCATCGTGGAACAGAAGGCCGACAAGGAGTATTATGTGGTGAAACACAAGATTGAAGTGTCCGACCCCGAGTCAGGCTCGAAAATCATGGTGCTCCCCGACGACGAGTTCAGCGTGGAGGTAAAGGTCAACTTCAACTCGCCCGTCCTGGCCAACCAGTATGCCTCGATGGAGCATGTATGCGAGTTCGCCAAAGAAATAGCGCCCGCGCGCACCTTTGTCTTCGTCCGCGAGATAGAGCCGCTGCTTGCCGCCGGCCTCATCAAGGGCGGCGACCTCGACAATGCCATTGTCATCTATGACAGCCCCATGGACGACGCCCGCCTCACCGAGATAGCCAACCTCGTAGGCGTCAAGTGTCCCGCCGTGGAAAGCTACGGCTACATCAACCCCTCGCCGCTGCAGTTCGAGAACGAACCCGCACGCCACAAGCTCCTCGACATCGTGGGCGACATAGCCCTGATAGGCCGTCCGCTCAAGGGCAAGGTCATCGCCACCAAGCCCGGACACGGCATCAACACCCGCCTGGCCAAGGATATCCGCCGCGACATCAAACTCCACGACGTGCAGGCTCCCGTCTACAACCCCAACCTGGAACCGCTGATGGACAACAATCAGATACGTCTGCTGCTGCCCCACCGCTACCCCTTCCTGCTCGTAGACAAGGTTATCGAGAAAGGCACATCATACATCGTGGGCGTAAAGAACGTCACCACCAACGAACCCTTCTTCACCGGCCACTTCCCCCAGGAACCCGTGATGCCCGGCGTGCTCATGGTGGAGGCCATGGCCCAGACCGGCGGCCTGCTCGTGCTCAGCACCGTGGAGGAACCCGAAAGATATTCCACCTATTTCATGAAGATAGACAACGTGAAATTCCGCCAGAAAGTGGTACCCGGCGACACCCTGCTTTTCCACGTATCGTTTCTCACCGAGATGCGTCGCGGCTGCGCCGTGATGAAAGGTCTGGCCTTCGTGGGCGAGAAAGTAGTGTGCGAATGTGAATTCATGGCACAGATTATAAAGAACAAATAAGTATATATTGTGAAGCAACCGTTAGCGTATATCCATCCCGCCGCCAAAATAGCGTCGAGCGTGGTCATAGACCCGTTCGTCACCATCGACGCAAATGTCGAGATTGGCGAGGGCACACGCATCCTGTCGGGCGCCACCATCCTTGAAGGCGCGCGCATCGGCAAGAACTGCACCATATTCCCCAATGCCGTCATCGGCGCCATTCCTCAGGACCTCAAATTCGTAGGCGAGGAAACCACCGCGATAATCGGCGACAACACCATCGTGCGCGAATGTGTCACCGTCAACCGCGGCACCGCCGCCAAGGGCAAGACCGTGGTGGGCTCCAACTGCCTGCTGATGGCCTACTCGCACGTGGCACACGACTGCGTGATCGGCGACCATGTGATTATCTCCAACGCCACCCAGCTGGCCGGAGAAGTCGTTGTAGACAACTATGCCGTGGTGGGCGGCGGCACACTCGTGCACCAGTTCTGCCACCTCGGCGCACACGTCATGATTCAGGGAGGCGCCCTTATCAACAAGGACATCCCGCCCTTTGTCAAGGCCGCACGCGAGCCCATAGCCTACACGGGCGTCAACTCCGTGGGTCTGCGCCGCCGCGGATTCTCAAGCGAGACAATCCGCGAAATCCAGGAAGTGTACCGATACATCTACATGTCGAGCCTCAACGTGTCCGATGCCGTAGAACGCATCGAGGCCGAGCTTCCCGCCACAAAAGAACGCGACGAAATCCTGCAATTTATCCGTAATGCCAAGCGAGGCATCATCCGCGGATATTTTGCCTGAGGCCAAGACATTATTTTATAAAACACAACCTCCGGGGCGGAGGGTCCGTCGCTTGTCTTTCCTGTATAGGACAAGAGGAAAGTCCGGGCAACAAAGAGCGCCGCACTCCCTCAGGGGAGCCGGCGGAAACGTCGGAGCAAGAGTGACAGAAAACAACCGCCCGCGCGCCTTGCGGCGTGCGGGTAAGGGTGAAAAGGCGGGGTAAGAGCCCACCGGGCGCGATGGCGACATTGCGTGCCGCACTTCTTGCGGGTTGCAAGGTCAAGTATACCGGCATTTAAGGGCTGCTCGTCCATTGCCGGGGGGTAGACTGCTCAGATAAATGACGGACGGACGGCCAAATATCCTTAAAGATACGCGGCCGCCACATAACCCGGCTTATACTCCGCCCCCGGAGGCTTTTTATTTAATCCACGCCCCTTACTTATTATGAGTACAGCAGAAAACGGCAACTGGTGGACAGCACCGGCCGAGACAGACGACGGACGCCTCATCATGGTCACCGGACGCTCCGATGTGGCCTCGTTCAGGAAAAACCCGCGGTTCAGCATCCGTGTTGAAGTCGAATGGCCCTACTCCGAAGCCCCTTCGGCAGGTATGCCCGACGAAGCCGCCGCAGAGCTGATGGGCGAGGCAACCGACAATTTCAACAGCATCCTGGCCAAAGATCCCGTGGCCGTAATGACCGGCATATTCACCGGCGCCGGCACCCGCACATGGGTGTTTTACACATTGTCAACCAACATT
Source organism: uncultured Bacteroides sp. (assembly GCA_964401095.1). Classification (GTDB taxonomy): domain Bacteria; phylum Bacteroidota; class Bacteroidia; order Bacteroidales; family Muribaculaceae; genus CAG-873. The sequence continues at coordinate 18,738 of CAYNXG010000010.1, read as the reverse complement.
TTCCAGAAAAAGCTCAACGAGGCATTCGCCCCGTTTCCAACCCTGCCCCTGCACATAACGGCCGAAAACGACCCCGAATGGGCACAATATGACGAAATGGCCGATTTTGAAGTAAAATAACTTGCTCCACTACCTGTCATGAAAAGCGGCAAATATATTTCTTTAGCGGTCTTTGTCCTCATAACGGCGATATTCTCGTATATCTTCATGACATATCCCTATGCCTATGATGACCATGCGTTCAAATTCCAGATTGAAAAAGAATATCACATCACCAACCCTGACATCACTACGTGGGAATCTCTGATACAGACATTTCACGAACGATATATCAACGACAACGCCCGCATAGGCAATTTCACGGGCATAGCCTCGTTCCTCCTGCCGCGATGGATACCGCGCCTGGGCACATGTCTGTGTTTTATCCTGGGCTATTTGCTCCTGATGCGCTACGCACGCATTAGGATGTCCTCTTTGTTCCCGTTCACGATTCTCAGCTTCCTGCTCGTCTTCGCCCCGATATGGCAGGACAACATGTTCTGTCAGATATACACATTCAATTATGTGTGGTCTATACCCTTGCTGATGGGCGTCCTGTGCCTGTTCATGCGCGACAAGCCGTCAAATCCGTGGCTTGCAGGAGGCTTTGCCCTGTTTACGGGTATGTGGCATGAGACATTGTGGGCCGTGATACTCGGCGGCTCGACCGTGACGCTGCTGGTACACCGCGATATGGCGCGCCGCGACCGCGTGGCCATCCTTATCGGCGCCACGCTGGCGGCTGTGTGGTTTTTCTGCGCTCCGTCGTGGTATAACCGCGACAGCGTTATGCGCCGCGATGTCAATCCCATCAGACTCATATATATGTGGAGTTTCGTTATATATGCCATATTATGGCTCCGCTGCCTCATCAACCGTCGACGCCGTTCCATCGCCCTGGCCCCACGCTCGATATTCATGATGGTGGCCGGCACTGGGCTGTCGGGTGTAATAATATACAGCGACGAACCTCGCGCCGCAATGGCGGCTATGATATTGGTATCGGCATCGCTGCCATGGCTCATGACGCACATGTGGCCCGATTTTATGAAAGGACGCACAGTGGGCGCGCGGATTCTAACCGTGCTGATGATTGCCATAATAGCCGTGCACCTCGGCGCCGTGTGCAGGCGCACTGATGAAATCAAAGAAAACAACGACAGGCTTATATCCGAAATCCGCAGAGCGCGCCCCGACTGGGCCGAGCCTCAGAAATACCACGACACACTCACTGTCTTCCTGCCCGTAAAATACAGCCATGAAAATCCCTTCCTGACTCTCACCCGTCCCGAACGCCAGGTATATGTCAACGACGAATATACGATGTACACCTTGGCTTATTATCATAACTATAGAGAAATCAAGATAGTGCCTGAAGAGCTGAGACACTATAGCGCAGGCATGGGCACACCCCTCGAAGGCTCGAAGACATGCCGGCTTTACAACGGGCATATCGTATCGGATTGTGTTTCCGACACAACCTATCTCGGTTGCAGGGTTCGTTACGGATTCCACGAAGAATATACCGCGGCCCGGCATGCGCTTTTCACCGGCGCCGACGGGCATGAATATGACTACATACTCCCGCGCCGCTCGCTCGTATCGACATACATGGGACGCCCCACATACTTCAGTTTAGACCCGTTGTCGTTCCGAAAGCCGAAGGAAAAAGATTCCGATGCAGACTGACCGGCCGGAGGCCCGTGTTGAAAACTGAAAAATTAACTTAATCTTAGTTAATCAAATAACATGAATACGGAAATTTTCGCGAATTTTCCGTATTTTTGTATTATGAATACAATAATGCGATTTTCCCGATACATCATGTGCGGAATAGCCCTGCTGGGACTGGCATCCTGCGGCTCCGACGAGCCCGGCCCCGACCCCGTTCCCTCCAAAGCGCCCCGCACTGTACTGACCTATATCATTGCCACAAACAATCTCGGTTCATCCGGCTTCGACTCCGAAGACCTCGACGAAATGATGCAGGCCGCCGCCAACGGCGCCCTGAAAGGCGGCGCGCGCTGGCTGGTTTACGATGCCCCGTCGGACGACTCCGCCCCCAGGCTCCTGGAGCTGATGCCCGACGGTTTCAAGGAGCTGGCCACCTACGAGCCCGGCTCGTCGGCCACCGGCGCCCGCATGGACGCGGTGATGAAAGACATGGAGCGCCTCGCGCCCGCATCGTCCTACGGCCTGGTGCTGTGGAGCCATGCCACCGGATGGCTTCAGGACGGCATCGACGACCCGGAATACTCCACTAAATCGTTCGGATCGGACTTCGGCAAGCACATGAACGTAACCACCCTGCGCGGCGTGCTGGCCCGCCATGACTTCGACTACGTCTACTTCGACGCCTGCTACATGGCCACCGTGGAGGTTGCCTACGAACTGCGCGGCGTCACCCGCCACATAGTCGGCAGCCCCTCAGAGCTTCCCGTCAGGGGCATGCCCTATCATGAGAATGTGCCCCTGCTGCTCAACGGCTCGGCCGCAAACCTCGTGAAAGCCGCCGGCAACACGTTTGCCTACTACAACAGCCTTCCCAATGCCGATGAGCGCACCTGCACCATGGCCGTCATCGCCACCTCGGCCCTCGACCGCCTGGCCGCCGCTACCCGCGACATCTACTCTGTGACGCCGCTGCCCCACCCCGGCACCAACGTGACCAACTATCGCGGCACCTCGCGTCAGGGCTATTCGATTGACTTCGGCGAATACGTCCGTGCGCTCGCTGCTGGCGCCACCGACGCCACCACCCTGCTGGGCGCATTCGACAAGGCCATGAACGACGCCGTCATATACTGCGACGCCACCGACAAGCTTTGGGACCGCTGGCCCATATATTCCACCAGCGGCCTCGCCACATACGTTTTCAACGACGCCTCCGATTTCGACATCAAAGGCTACACCTCGCTGCAATGGGCGCGCGACGTAGTGCAGCAGCATGTAGACAATAACACCCTTCAATGAGCCTGTCGAGCTTCTTTTTACAGACCATAGCGCCGGTGATGCCCGCCGACTCGGTGCCTTCGCCTAAGGCCGAGCTGGGCATGCTTAAATCGCTGTCGTTCGACGAATTTATCGACAAACTCGTCTCCGGCATCGTCACCCTCGCCATAAACGTGGCGCTGGCGGTGCTGGTCTTCTATGTCGGCAAGTTCATCATCAACAAAATCTACAATGTAGTGCACGGCATAATGCTGCGGCGCAATGTGGAGACATCCCTTTCCACATTCGTGCTGAGCTTCGTACGCATCGTGCTCTACTTCATTCTGATAGTCACCGTAATAGGCATTCTCGGCATAGAGACCTCGTCGTTCCTGGCCATCTTCGCGTCGGCCGGCGTTGCGATAGGCATGGCCCTGAGCGGCACGCTGCAGAACTTTGCCGGGGGCGTGCTCATCCTGCTCCTGAAACCCTACCGCGTCAACGATTACATCGAGGCTCAGGGCTACAGCGGTACCGTGCGCGAGATACAGATATTCCACACCCTCATCACCACGCCCGACAACAAGTCGATAATCATCCCCAACGGCGGCCTGTCCACCGGCTCGATAAACAACTGGTCAAGACAGAAATACCGCCGCGTCGACTGGACCATAGGCATATCCTACGACTCCAGCGTGGCCACGGCCCGCAAGGTAATCCTCGATATCATCTGGGCCGACAGCCGCGTCCTGCGCCCCGACGCCATAGTGCCCGACAGCGACACTGCCGACGACAACGCAATGACCGCCTCGGCCGCCCCCGAGCAGCCGCGCCACCGCCGCAGGATATTCGGATTCCTCTCCGGCAAGAAAAAACAGATCGAGGAGCGACGCGAGATACAGCGCAAGAGATTCGAGGCCCTCGGGCGCCCCGACTTCACCCCCTCGGTGGTGCTGTCAGACCTCGCCGACAGCTCCGTGGTGCTGAAGGTGCGAGCATGGACACTCACCGCCGACTACTGGCCCGTGTACCACGAAGTGCTCGAACGCATATTCAACACCCTGCCCGACACCGGCGTCAGCTTTCCCTTCCCCCAGCTCGACGTACATATCAACCCTGAAAACCCGCACCGACAATGACAAGCAAGTGGAACTACCTGCCGCTCACCACAGAAGAGCAGAAACTCGAATCAGAACTTGCACGCCGTTACGCCAATTGCACGCCCGTGAGCGAATTGCTGGTGCAGCGCGGCATAACCTCCATCCCCGAGGCCGAAAAATTTTTCCATCCCTCGCTGCGCGACCTTCACGACCCCTTCCTCATGCCCGACATGGACAAGGCCGTCGACCGCCTCAACCGCGCCATGGGCTCGAAAGAGAAAATCCTTGTCTACGGCGACTATGACGTGGACGGCACCACGGCCGTGGCGCTCGTGTACAGGTATCTTCAGAACTTCTATTCGGAGATTGACTTCTACATCCCCACCCGCTATGACGAGGGCTACGGCATATCGCGCGCCGTCATCGACAAGGCCGCCGACGAGGACGTGAAGCTCATCATAATCCTCGACTGCGGCATCAAGGCAATCGACGAAATCAAATACGCCGCCGAGCGCGGCATCGACTTCATTATCTGCGACCATCACGTGCCCGATTCTGAGCTGCCGCCCGCCGTGGCGATTCTCAATCCCAAGCTCGAAGGCACCACCTATCCCTGCCGTCACCTCTCGGGCTGCGGCGTGGGCTACAAGCTCATGCAGGCATTCTCGATATCCAACGGCATAGGCACCGCCGAGCTAGAATGCATGCTCGACCTGGTAGCCGTGAGCATCGCCGCCGACATTGTGCCCATGGTCGACGAAAACCGCGTCATGGCCTATATGGGCCTCAAGCGCCTCAACACCAACCCCAACCTGGGCCTGCGCGCCATAATCCGCACCTGCGGCCTCGGCGGAAAGGAGATTACCATTTCCGACGTAATATTCAAGATAGGTCCGCGCATCAACGCATCGGGGCGCATGCAGAGCGGCAGCGAGGCCGTGGAGCTGCTTGTGGCCCGCGACTCCAAGGACGCCGCCCGCAAGAGCCTGGCCATCGACCAGTACAACAAAGACCGCAAGGAGCTCGACAAACGCATCACCGAGGAGGCCAACGCCATCCTCGAGGCCCGCGGCGAGATGTACTCTCCCAAAAAATCAATAGTTATCTACAACAAAGACTGGCACAAAGGCATTATCGGCATCGTGGCGTCGCGCCTCACCGAGCTGTACTACAAGCCCTCGGTGGTGCTGACGCTGTCCAACGGCCTCGCCACAGGCTCCTCGCGCTCGGTACAGGGCTTTGACATCTACAAGGCCATCGACTCGGTGCGCGACCTGCTCGAGAACTTCGGCGGACATCCCTACGCCGTGGGCCTCTCGCTCAAGGAGGAGAATATACCCGAGTTCACCCGCCGGTTCGAGGAATACGTGGCCGCCCACATCCTGCCCGAGCAGCAGACGCCCGTAATAGACATCGACGCCTTCCTCAACTTCGCCCAGATCACGCCCGAGCTTGTGTCGACCCTGCGCCTGTTCAACCCCTTCGGCCCCGGCAATCAGAAGCCCACGTTCTGCACCCGCGGCGTCAAGGACTTCGGCACGTCAATGCTCGTAGGCAAGCACCTCGAGCACATCAAGCTTGAACTTGTCGACGACACGTCGGGCAAGGTAATCAACGGCATAGCCTTCAACATGGCACGCTACTTCGACTACATCCATGCAGGCAAGCCGTTCAACATCTGCTATACAATAGAGGAAAACACCCATCACAACGCCACCTCGCCCGTGCAGCTGCTGGTAAAGCAAATACGCACGTCGCAGGAAGCCGAGTGATAACGCCCGGGCTGCCCGGGCGCCCGTGCCGCCGTATCAGCGGCGCATCTTGGCGCGGCGGGTAAGATAGTCGCCCAGCCACAGGCCCAGCAGGATAAGCGCGCAGCCCAGATAGCCCACAAACGACACATGCTCGTCAAGGGCCAGGGCCGATACCACCAGCGTAAACACCGGCTGGAGATACATGTAGTTGTTGGCCTTCACCGCGCCCACGCGCTTCACCGTCTCGGCCCACAGCACATAGGCCACGAGCGACGCGCCCAGCCCCAGGAACAGCAGATTGAGCAGAAGGTCGCGGTTTGAGATAATCTCGGGGATGGTGAACGTGGGAGGCTCCACGGCAAGGAAAGGCAACGACGTCAGAACGCCGTAGAAAAACGTCTTGCGGGTGATGAACCACACGTCATAGTTGGCATTCAGACGTTTGAGAATCAGGCTGTAGAACGACCAGCTAAGGGCGGCGGCAAGGGCCAGCAGGTCGCCCAGGGGATTGATTTCGAGATTGAAGCTGCTGTTGAATATCACGCATGCCACGCCCATCAGCGCCACCAGCGAACCGGCGATCATGCCGCCGCCGGGGCGGTCAGACTTATACATTATGCCCACCAGCAGGGCCGTGAGCAGCGGCGACGTGGACGTGAGCAGCGACACGTTCGACACCAGCGTATATTGCAGCGCGAAATTCTCGGCCAGGAAATATATCGAGCCGGCCAGCACGCCGCAAAGCATCAGCAGCCCCTCGTCGGCCCAGTTGTTGCTGAAAAGACGTGTGCGCTTTATGGCCCATATAATAAGGTACGCGAGGGTGAATCGGTAGATATATATTTCCACGGGCTGCATGCCGTTGTTGAGCAGCACCTTCGTTGATACGAACGACACGCCCCACATGAATACGCAGAGCAGCGCCCCGAGGTGTCCGAGAATTTGTGTTTTATTAGATAGCAGATTGGTCTGTCTCTCAGCCATGATTGTATAGTTGTTAGGTTGCCGAGCACAAATTTAGGCAATTTATCGGAATTTAATAAACATATTACCTGTAAAAATTGTAATTTTGTAAAGTGATTCCAAATTAGACGTTCAACCGAAAATAAAATTACTGACATGAAACTATTCAAAATTTCCTGCATCGCCCTCATCTGCGGCGCGATGCTTGTAGCAGAGACCGGATGCTCTTCAATGACAAATACAGGTAAGGGCGCCCTCATCGGCGGTGGCGGCGGTGCAGCCGCAGGCGCCGGTATCGGTGCTCTCATCGGCGGCGGCAAGGGTGCCGCCATCGGATCGGCCATCGGCGCCGCTGTAGGCGCAGGTGCCGGCACTCTCATCGGCAACCGCATGGACAAGCAGCAGAAAGAGCTGCAGAAGGAACTCGCCGACCAGGCCAAGGTTGAGGAAACCACCGACGCCAACGGTCTGCGCGCCATCAAGGTGACATTTGACGGCGGCATCCTCTTCCCCACCAACAGCTCCACTCTGAGCACACAGGCCAAGGCCGACCTCGGCCGCTTCGCCCAGTCGGTGATCAGCAACCCCAACACCAACGTGCAGATCTACGGCTTCACCGACAACACCGGCACAATGGCCGTCAACGAGCGTGTGGCCAACTCGCGCGCAGCTGCCGTGGAGAGCTATCTCGCCAACCAGGGTGTGCCCGTAACCCGTCTGTCGGCACAGGGCGTGCCCATGGCCGACTATGTAGCCTCCAACGACACTCCCCAGGGCCGTGCTCTCAACCGCCGTGTTGAGATCTACATCACCGCCGACCAGGAGATGATCCGCCAGGCCGAAGCCGGAACGCTCAAATAAACGACACACATAGAATAATTATTGAGGCGAATCGGGAACTATCCCCGGTTCGCCTCAATATTTTTATCTTTTTATGGCATAATTTGCTACAAAACTCGTCTTTTTTCATAAAAAAGCCATCTGTTTTTAGAATAATTGTTAATTTTGCACTGATATTCCGGAAATAGGTTTTTTCGGTAAGTCGTCAGTGTAAACAAGCAAGAAAACAACACCAAATAAACCACTCAATTATTACCCAAATGAACAAAACACTGTTGAAGGGCATAACCGCTTCTGTGGTCGTCGCCGCCCTTACAGCCTGCACCGACGGTATCGGCACGGGCTTTGGCGACGGTAACGGAAAGATTGCCCTGACAACGGACGTGGACGCCACAATCGTCACCGCACGCAACTCGCGCGCCGGCCTTGAATCGGTATCCACCTCCGATCTCGCTGTGAGACTCACATCGGCCGACGGTTCATACAGCCGGACCTGGAACAGCGTGGCAGATTTTCCCCTTGATGAATCTTTCAACACCGGAGCCTATACAATCGAGGCTTTTTACGGCGACGAACTCGCCGAGGGATTCGACTCTCCGCGCCTCTACGGCTCCCAGGAAATTACCGTACAGGAGAACCAGACCACCACAGTCAACCTCACGGCCCGCGTGGCCAACTCGCTGGTGACCGTATCCTACACAGATGCCTTCAAGGATTACATGACAAATTACAGCGCCGAGGTGCACCGCACGGGCGGCGAGTATATCAAGTATCCCGCCGATGAGACACGCCCCGTATTCGTCAATCCCGGCGAGGTGGAAGTGCTGGTTGAATTCACCAAGCCCAACAACATCGGCGGCAAGCTCGCGGCCGCATCGTTCAGCGCCAAGGCCGGCACACGATATAATGTCACCGTCGACCTCAACGAATCCGGCTCGGGCTCGGCCCAGCTCGTGATATCGTTTGACGAGAACCTCGAGGAAGTCACCGAGACCATCGACATCAGCGACGAAGTGCTCCTCGCCGCCGCTCCCGAGATAACCGCCGAAGGCTTCACCCCCGGCGAAGACCTCGAATTTGTCATCGGCCACAAGATAGACCCCGCCGTGAAGTTCAACATCCTTGCACGCGGCGGCCTCAAGGGCGCCACACTCACCACCCGTTCGGCATCGCTCACCGCACAGGGCTGGCCCGCTGAAATCGACCTCATGGACGGCGACGCAGCCACCATACAGAAGATGCGCGACCTCGGCCTCACAGTCCGCGGCATCTTCGGCGTGCCCGACAAGATGGCCGTGATAGACCTCACCGCAGTGATCTCACACATCACATATCTCACCGGCAGCGACAACCGCACGGAATTCATACTCATGGCCCGCGACGCGGCCGGCAAGGTATCGCAGCCCGTGACACTGTCGCTGGTGGCCACCCCCGTGTCGCTCAGCCTCGCCGACGGCATCCTCTACACCGGCTCCACCGACCTGCAGTTCACCCTCAACTACAACGGCGGCAACCCGGCCGAGAACGTCAAGGTTGAATACTACCACGAAGGCCAGGGTGTATGGGGCCCGCTCAACGTCACATACAGCGAAGCCACACGTGCCCGCGGTTCATACATCGGCCACGCCACCACCCCCGACAAGGTGAGCGACGTGCGCATGCGCGCATCCACAGCCGGCCTTCCCGCCGTGGAGATGACCGTTGTACGTACTCCCATGGTAGTTCCCTCGGGCGAAACCAACGCATTTGCCAAGCGCGCCTACATCCCCGTGACTATCGGTAAGCAGGACAGCGACGCCGAGCTGCTGGGCCGCATGATGGCAAACGCCACCGTGATGCTCTCGACCGACGGCACCAACTTCACCGCCGCCACCGCGACACCCGACGCCGCCACAAAGACATTTGCCGTAACCGGCCTCAAGCCGGCCACGACATACACGGCCAAGATAAAGAACGGCAGCGACGACACCGCCGCCGAGCCCTTCACATTTACCACCGAAGCCGCGACCAACCTCGACAACGCCGACATGGAGGCATGGGAAGTGACAGCATCCGAATCCAACTGGCAGCGCTGGGCGGTAAGTGGATGGGCCACATACAACAACATGACCACCATGACCACAGGTACCCGCCACAACACCGCCTATGTTAGCCGCTCGGGCACAGCCCAGTCCACCGACAAGCACAGCGGCAGCTATGCCGCCGAGCTCCGCACCATCGGCTGGGGCGCAGGCAACAGCGCTGTAGGCTCTATCTCGGGCAGCAATCCCAAGTACATACATAAAGGAATGCTCTATCTCGGAGGCAGCCCCTCACAGCAGGATCAGCTGGAAGCCCAGGCCACAAAAGGCATCAGCTTCGCCTCACGCCCGTCGGCACTCAAATTCTGGTACAAGTACTCGCCCAAAAACGGTGCCGACTACGGAGGCGCCCTGATATGGGTAAAGGACGCGTCGGGCAATGTGATAGCCGAAGGCCGGCTGTCCAACCTCAACGCCCGCGAATACACACAGGTAAGCATTCCCCTGTCTTATACCGCCACATCGGCCAAGTGCGCCACAATTTATGTTGAATTCGTATCGAGCGACCACCCCGACTGGAATACCCGCAGCAAAGACTGGTTCACGGTACCCGGTTTCGGAAACATGTCCGACGGAAAATTCCAAGGCTCAAGCATGTTTATCGACGACATCGAATTAATCTACGAATAATCAAGACAAGCCAATCATGAAAACCAAGATATTTTCAATAACGGCCATAATCGCCGCAGTCATCGGGCTGTCCTCATGCTCTGATTCATGGGAGCCCAAGACCGAGAAGACGGGCGATGTGGCACTCAGCACCATCGGCATCGAAGTGGCCGGTGCGGAAGAGGTAGTCCAGGGTTCCCGCGCCGAGTATGATGTGAACCCCTTCCTGGTAAAAATCTACAACAGCCAGAACTCCGTTGTGGAGCAGTGGACCTACGGCGAGATGCCCGAGATATTCACCCTCCCCGTGGGCGCGTACACCGTGCTGGTCGAATCGCACGAAGTGCAGAAAGCCGAGTGGGAGCGTCCCTACTTCCGCGGCTCCAAGGAATTCACCATCGAGAAATCCAAAATCACCGACATAGGCACCGTGGTGTGCTCGCTGGCATCGCTCAAGGTGAGCGTGCGCTTCACCGACGAACTGCGTGCGGTGATGGGCAGCGACGTACAGGTAAAAGTCGTGGCCAACGACCTCGGCGAGCTCATCTACACCCCCGAGGAGACTCGCGCGGGCTACTTTGAAGTGCTCGAGGAATCGCCCTCTATCGCGGCCACATTCACCGGTACGGTAAACGGCTACAACGAGAACGTGCACAAGGTGTACACCGACGTGAAAGGCGGCCAGCACCGTATCATCACCTTCTCGCTCAAGCACGACAAGCCCGTGCCCGACCCCGAGACCGGCCTCATCGACCCCTCCAACGGCATCAACATCGACGTAAATGTGACCGATGAAAACATCAGCGGCAACCTCGACATTGAGGAAGATCCCGAACACCCCAACCGCCCCGGCGAAAACGAGGAGTTCAAGGATAAGGTAAGCTTCGAGACAAGCCTTGCCACCGATAAGGCTCTCGACCCCGCCGCCGTGGCCGACGCCAAGGTTAAGGTAGCAGCCCCCAACGGCATCGAGAATCTCATTATCGCCATCTCGAGCGACAACGACGAATGCTCGGCCGCCTGCGCCAACCCGGCCACCTTCGGCCTGCCCGACGCCGCATCGGCCAAGGGTCTCACCGAACTGACCGTCGACTTCGCCTCGCTTGTGGCCAAGTTCGCCGAATACACCGGCAACCACTCCGTAACACTTACCGTAACCGACACACAGGCCAATACCGTCAGCGCCACATACAGCTTCAAGGTAAAGGGCAGCGAACCCGCCGAAGCCATCGAATTCAAGAGCGCCCTGCGCTTCGACACCGAGATGAATCCCGCCAAGGAGACCGACGGCCTCGTGAAGATCATCGCACCGGCCGGCATAGCGAAACTTCTAGTTACAATCGAGTCAACCAATGAAGACTTCGCAAGCGTTACATCCATGATTTCCGGTCAGGACTTCGCTGATCCGGGCGAACTCAAGGAGACACTCGACGGATTCGGCCTCGCCAACGGCGACGCCGTGCTCAACCAGACCTCCGTGGACTTTAACATCACCAACTTCCTCAGCCTCCTCGGCGGCTTCCCCGGCGAACACCGCTTCATCCTCACCGTGACAGACAACAACGGAGCCACCGCTACACGGACTCTTATCTTCAAAGTTTAAAGCCGACTGAATCATGAAAAAATTTCTTAAATATGCGGCCGTAACGGCCATCGCCACCGCCGCACTGAGCTCATGCTCGGCTGACAATGATATGCCGGACATAACCGGCGAAGGCACGGTATTCCTGTCGGCCTCGCTCAACACCGACGTAAAGCCCGCATCGCGCGCCACAGTGGACGAGATGCGTGAAAGCGCCATAATATGGATATCCAACGAAAAAGGCGTAGTGCGCCAGTTCAAGGGTATCGGCGACGTTCCCGCCGAGGGCGTAAAGCTCCTCTCGGGCAACTACGTGGCCGAGGCCTGGGCCGGCGACTCTGTGCCCGCATCGTGGGATCAGCGCTACTTCAAGGGCGCACAGGACTTCACAATAGCCAAGGGCGACAAAAAATCGGTGGAAATCACCTGTAAGATAGCCAACTCGGTCGTGAACGTGGTTTACGACGAAAACTTCGACGAGGCGCTCTCGGGCTATACCCTCACCGTGGGCCACTCGCAGGGCGAACTCGTGTATGAAGGCCGCACCGACGCCAAGGGCTACTTCATGATGAACTCGCGCGACAAAGACCTCGTATGGACCCTCACCGGCACACTGCCCGACGGCAATTCATACGTTCGCTCGGGCCGCATCAAGGACTGCCGCCCCGCCACACTCTATACTCTCAACGTGAAATGCTCGACCCGCGAGGACGACGAAATCGGCGGCGCTTACTTCACCGTCGAAGTCGACGAGACCGAGGCCGAGGTGGAAGACGTGATTCAGATCACCGCCGCTCCCGAGGTGAACGGCTACAACTTCGACCTCTCGACCACCATCCGCGGCAAGCGCGGCACCATAGGCCGCCGCTCGCTGTGGATCACATCCTCCACGGCGCTCAAGGGCGTGGTGATATCTTCGGACTATCTCGCCGAGAAATTCGGCCTGGTAGGCAACTCGTTCGACCTGCTGCAGATGACCGACGAAGACCTGCGCTCACGCATCGAGGCCGCCGGCATCAACTTCGACACCGCCTATGACGCCGAGAAGGACGCCGCCACGATGAAGCTCAACTTTGAGGAACGTCTCACAAACGAACTCACCGACGGCACATACGAATTCGCCGTACAGGCCATCGACGCCAACGGCAAGACCGGCACAGGCACGCTCCGCATTATCGTGAGCGATGTACCCGTGACCACATCGGCCGTCAACGCCGCCGATGTATGGACCACCCGCGCCACCGTACGCGGCGAACTCAACAAGGCCGACGCCACCGGCGCCGTAATGCGCTACCGCAAGGCCGGCGCATCGGAGTGGACCGACGCCGAGACCACCGTGGAAGGCTCGCGCATGTATGCCGAGCTCACCGGCCTCGAAGCCGCCACCACATACGAATACGCCGCCTCGGCCGAGGACTTCACCGCCGACATCCTCACCTTCACCACCGAGAGCATGAGCCAGCTGCCCAACAGCGGATTTGAAGACTGGTCAATCTACAAGGATAAGATATGGATGCCGAGCCTCAGCGAGACAGACTCGTACTGGGATTGCGGCAACTCGGCCCTCAAAGGCATGCTCTTTATCGCCAACCTCGCCAAGAACCCCACCTCGAAGGACGAGACAATGAAGCACGGCGGCAACGCATCGGCCCGTCTGCGCTCGACTTCCACCGCCGGCGTCCTTGCAGCAGGCAATATCTTCGTGGGTGAATTTATCCGCACCGACGGCACCAACGGCGTGCTCGGATGGGGCCGTCCCTGGACCGACCGTCCCACCAAGCTCAAAGGCTTTGCCCGCTACGAGCCTCAGGCAGTCACCAGCGAAAAGGCAGACTATCCCGACCTCAAGAAAGGCGACATGGACAAGGGCATCATCTACATCGCCCTGCTCGACAACTCCAATAGCGAGACTGACTCGGGCAAGAGCTATCCCGTGATTGTCCGCACCAACAAGAGCAACCGTCAGCTTTTCAACAAGAACGCGGCCAACGTAATCGCCTACGGCGAACTCGTGTTTGACGGCGCCACCGCCGGCAGCGGCCTCGAGGAATTTGAGATAACTCTGACCTACAACCGCACCGACGTGAAGCCCTCCTACATCATGTGCACCGCTTCGGCATCAATCGGCGGCGACTACTTTGTAGGCGGCGAAGGCTCCACCCTGTGGCTCGACGACCTCGAACTCGTTTACTAATCCATCGCATTAAAGCGTAATGATACGACGCGCCCGGCGGAATCCCCCGCCGGGCGCGTTTATCTTATGAACTATTTAAAGCATAAAAAAATCAACCTCGGCTGACGGGGTTGATTTTTATTAAACTCTTTAAGTAATGATTATTACTTGTACATGAATCTCTTGATGGAACGTTTGGGCGTTTTTACGAATTCTTCGGCCACGGTCTCAATGGCCGAAATCTGCTCGTAAGGCGCTACCAGGCGGTTGACGTCCACTCGGTTTTTCTCCATCGCCGTGGCCAGGTCGGAGGCATTCATGCGACGCGCCTCCACGGCCTCCATATCAGGGAAGACGAGGGCCACGAGCCGGCCGCTTCGCTCCACCACAAGGCTCTCGGCCACGTAGGGCATGTTATTGAGCTTGGCCTCAATCTCCTCGGGATAGATGTTCTGTCCGTTAGAGCTAAGAATCATGGTCTTGTAACGTCCTCTGATGAATATAGTGCGCTCCCCGGGGCCGCCGATACGCCCCATGTCGCCGGTGTGCAGCCATCCGTCTTCCTCGATGGCGGCCTCCGTAGCGTCGGGGTTCTTGTAATATCCGGCCATGACATTCTGTCCGCGAACCATAATCTCGCCCTGGCCGTCGCCGCCTTCCTCACGGAGGATTCGCCCTTCCATGATTCCGGGCAGCAGGCGTCCCGCACTACCGGGGATGAATTCGCGCCAGGGGGTATAGCTGATAAGGGGGCCGCACTCGGTCATGCCGTAGCCCACGGTGAACGGGAATTTTATGTGATAAAGGAATTCCTCCACCTCGGGATTGAGCGGCGCACCGCCTATGATAACCTCCTCAAACTGGCCGCCGAAAGCCTCCACGAGCCTGGCGCGGATGCGGCTGTACACGGCACGGTCGAGCATCGGCACGGCAAGAATCCACCTTATGGGATTTCCGGTTATCATGGGCACAATCATCTTGCGGTAGATCTTCTCGAGAATCATGGGCACACACACCACAAGGTTGGGCTTGACTTCCGCCAGGGCCTTCAGGAGCAGCGTGGGCGTAGGCGTACGGCCCAGCACGGTGACGTGCGAGCCGGCGGCCAGGGGCACAAGCATGTCGAACGCACAGCCGTAGGCATGGGCCAGCGGCAAGAACGACAACGCGCGCGAGCCCGAAAAATGCAGGCGCGAGCCGAGGCCGAAGCCCACATTGCCGGCAAGATTGTCGTAGGTGAGCATCACGCCCTTGGAGAAGCCTGTGGTGCCCGAGGTGTAGTTGATGATGGCCAGATCGTCGTTCTCGCGAGAAGTGTACAGGATGTCGCCGCGCGAGAAGCCCTCGGGATAGCGCTTGTTGAAACGGCGTGTGAGGCCGCGCGCCGCCCGCGAGAAGCGTCCGTCGCGCTCGGCGAGCACCTTGCGCGTCTCAAGCGACACGACGCCCTCCACCTCGGGCATGTCGTCGAGCGACAGATGCTCCCATATCGTATTGGCCACAAAGAGGATGCGGGCATCGGAGTGGCGTATGATATTGGCGGCGTCCACGGGGTTGAAGTCATTGAGCACGGGGACTATGACGGTGCCGTAGGTGAGGGATGCCATGAATACGACTATCCACGTGGGGGTGTTGCGGCCCAGCAGGGCCACCTTGTCGCCGGGACGTATGCCTGTCATTTCAAAAAACATGTGCAGACGGGCTATGCGGCGGGCCATCTCGCCGTAGGTGAGAGTCTTGCCCGTAGAGAAATCGGTGAGGGCAGGCAGGGGGAAATGGTCTACGAACGAGTCCTGATATATGTTAACAAGGTCTGAGCCCCGCGTGGAGCAATGGGGAATATTCATGACGGGATGGGTTAGTTTCTTGGTAATAATGTCCTTATCAGATTAACATGCCGGGAGGGTGTATGGTTCGGTCACTCGGGCCAGCATGGAGTGTCAATGTCTGGGAGTGTCGAGCGTCGGTAGTGCGGATCGCCGAGGCGGCGCTGTGCCATATAGTCGGCGAGCAACACGCGCACATAGCGGCTGAGGGCCACGATGGCGGCAAGATTGCACAGCGTCATCATGGCCATTGTTATGTCGGCGAAGTTCCACACCAGGTCGAGCGACGCCAGGCAGCCGGCAAACACCATGGCCGCGGCCAGCACGCGATAGACGCCTATAAGCACCCGGCTGTCGCGGATAAAGCGCAGGTTTGTCTCGCCGTAATAGTAATTGGCTACGATGCTGGTATATGCGAAAAAGAAGATGGCCACGGTGACGAACGTAGACCCCAGCCTGGAGCCGCCGCCGAGCCCGGCGTCGATGGCGTGCTGAGTGAGCACGATGCCGTCGTGCCCCTCGGGGTAGAGGCCGCTGCAAAGGATTATGAAGGCCGTGCAGCTGCAGATAAGCAAGGTGTCGGTGTACACGCCCAGGGCCTGGATGAGGCCCTGCTTCACGGGATGGCTCACGGCGGCCGTGGCGGCGACGTTAGGCGCCGAGCCCTCGCCGGCCTCGTTGCTGAAGAGGCCGCGCTTGATACCCATCGACATGGCCGCGCCCACCGTGCCGCCCAGGGCCTGGTTGAAGCCGAACGCGTTCTCGAAGATGAGCGCCAGCACGTCGGGCACGCGGTGGATGTTTATGATTATGATATAGAGAGCCAACAGGATGTAGGCAATGGCCATTACGGGCACGATAATCTCGCTGAAACGCGATATACGGCGTATGCCGCCGCATATCACAGCGAGCGTGATGGCTGTGAGCGCCGCGGCCACCCACAGCGGATTTATGCCGAACGAGGTGTGCACGGCGTCGGCTATCGTATTGGCCTGTACGGAATTGAACGCGAAGCCGAATGTGAGAGTGATGAGCACGGCGAATGTCACCGCCCACGGGCGGCAGTGTAGGCCCTTGAGGATATAATAGGCCGGCCCACCCATAAAGGATTTGTCGCCCTTTACCTTGAACAGCTGCGCCAGGGTGGACTCGGCAAACGAGCTGGCCGCGCCCAGCAGGGCTATCACCCACATCCAGAATACGGCGCCGGGGCCGCCGAGCGCGATGGCCGAGGCCACGCCGGCAAGATTGCCCGTGCCCACACGGCTCGCGATGGACACGGCGAAGGCCTGGAACGATGACACGGAATGATGGCTCGATGAGCCGCCGCCACGCTCGCCCGAACGCACCAGGAGCCTCACCATCTCGCCGAACATGCGGAACTGCACGCCCCGGGTTATCACCGTGAAGAATATGGCCGCCGCAAGCAGCAGCGGCACAAGACAATAGTCGCTCAAAGCTGAGGCCAGGGCCGCGGCGAATGTAGATAATGTGTCCATCAGAATAAAAGGGCCGCGCGATAGACCAGGAACGCTATTCCCCAGGCCAGCGCGGTGTTATATACGATACTGAAAACGCCCCAGCCCCAGTGACCGCTCTCGCGCACAATAGCCGTGACGGTGGCCATGCACGGGCAGTAGAGCAGTATGAAGACCATGAAGCTAAGGGCTACGGCGGCGGTGAAATCGGGCTTGCCCGAGGCGCGCGGGGCTTCAAGACGATGTCCGAGGCTCTCGTTAGTGAACGCCTCGTCGTCGGTGTACAGCACGCCGAGGGTCGACACCACAATCTCCTTGGCAGGCACGCCCGCGAGGGCCGCCACGGTGGCGCGCCAGGTGAAGCCGAGCGGCTCCATGACCGGATTGACTGCCTTGCCGGCCGCCTCGAGATACGAGTCGCGCGACAGGTCGATTGTCGATGTGCGTGTTTCGGTAGCAGCGACGTCGGCATCGTCATGACGGGGGAAATAGTTGAGCGCCCACACTATGATGCTGGCAAACAATATTATACCGCCCATTTTCTTGAGATACTGCACGCCCTTGCCCCACGTATGGCGCACGGAGGCCTTCAGGGTGGGCATGCGGTAGGGAGGCAGCTCCATCACGAAGGGTGTCTCATCCTTGTGGAAAATGAACCGGCGCAACAGCCTGGCGGTGACCACCGCCATCATTATTCCCGTGAGATACAGGCCCATAAACACCCATGCGGCATAATTGTAGAAGAATGTGCCTATGAGCAGTACATACAGCGGCAGGCGTGCCGAACACGACATGAACGGGTTTATGAGGATGGTGATGAGGCGGCTGGAACGGCTCTCGATGGCACGCGTGGCCACGATGGCGGGCACGTTGCAGCCAAAGCCCATCACAAGCGGGATGAACGACTTGCCGTGGAGCCCTATCCTGTGCATTATCTTGTCCATGATGAACGCCGCACGGGCCATGTAGCCCGAGTCTTCCATGAACGATATGCAGAAGTAGAGAATGAGGATATTGGGCAGAAAGACTATGACACCTCCCACGCCGCCGATTATACCGTCGGCCACGAGGTCCTTGAGCATGCCGTCGGGCATGGCTGACTTGACCAGCAGGCTCAGCTTGTCCACGCCCCACTCTATCCATTCCATGGGATACCGTCCCAGCGAGAATGTGGCCCAGAATATCAGGAACATTATGGCCAGGAATATGGGGAAGCCGAAAAGCTTGTTCGTCACAATAGAGTCGATGACCGATGTGGAGCCCTTGCCCACGCGGTCGCCCACCTGCATCGTCTCGGCCAGGGCGCCGGCGATGAAGCCGTATTTCTCGGCGGCCACGGTCGACGATATGTCTTCCTGGTTT
>CAYNXG010000009.1:0-33281 GCA_964401095.1 uncultured Bacteroides sp. | reverse complement strand
TCAAGCTGCCGATTCAACTTTTTCAGGGTATTCCTTATCCCGAACTCGCGTTAATTGTAAAAAAGTAGGCTTTATTTTAGGATGCTCTATTGACAAGATATTCTCTTGATATTAACTTTGCGGTGCTTGTTGAAAAGGAAGCAGGCTCTGCTGAGGAGCAACCTGCCAGCGATAGATAGACGAGTGCCACACTGGAACAAAAGTGCATATGGGAGGGATTACGGTCTCTCCCATTTTTGTTTAAGACGGCCATATGGCTAAAAAAACCTTTTCAATAATTTGTGGCAATAAATTCGGTCAACAGTTTCTTCTGTCTCTCCTTTGATATTCCGCTGTGATTGCGGAGCAATGTTTTAAGGCGTTGGTTAAGGCTCTCGATAGCCGAGTTCGTATTTGGGATATGCAGATCGGGATAACGTTCACATGTCCATAGCCACGGCAGATAGTATCGGATTGAATTGTAAGCAGCTCTGGTGCGGGGATGTTTGAAATGGCTTTTGCCGTCGCTTTGTACGGTCTTTTCAGAAAGGAACTTTTGCCATTTGTTATGCCACTCTTTAAGGGCGGTTCTGAACTCGGCCTCGGGGATCTTGCTTAAAGAATATGCGAGGTGGAGCAACTCCCTGGATGCTTCAAGCTCGGGGGTAGTGGTCAGATGCCGGCGGACAATCTGTATCATGTGGAACTGACACATCTGTAGCCTGTATTGCCGTAATTCCTTGAACAGTCCTCTCATTCCATCACATACGATTCCATATATGGTAAAGCCCCGGGACCGTAGCCAGTCTATCCCCTCGCAGTATCCTGCAACAGTTTCATTCCGCACGAATTTGTACCACAGAATCTTGTTCCGGAACGAGTCCTTTATAATCATCAGTCCGAAGCCACGTCCCCAATAGGTTGTATCCATATTAATCACGACATCCCGGTCTTTAGAGATGACGTGCACATGGCGCATATCCTTTAACTTGTTCCAGACTGTCTTAACGCAGATTACATGCTTTGCAGCGATCTGTCCCAATGTAAGTTTATCTTCAATATACTCATGAATAATGGTCTTGCTGTCAGGCATATTACTATTAACAAATTGTCTGCCACAATCTGCACACTTGAACAATTGCTTCCTACCCTTATGACCGTTCTTTTTTATGCGTGAAGATCCACACCACTTACATTTTTTTATTCATACTTTGATGTTTTTAACTATGCAAAGATACTGGATATCAGGATATAGGAATGGGAAACAGCCTACTTTTTTACAATTAGAAAAATTTTGACTCCTTTTTTAGCCCTCAAATATTTTCATGTACATTAAACCTCTATAGATACGGGAGTTACATCCCTTTTCAGCCTACCTTTTTACAATTAAGCCCAGAATAAGTGACGTATGTCGAAAAGAAAAGCACCTACAAATGAATGTAAGTGCTTAATTATCAAGGAGTGGCCCCACTTGGGCTTGAACCAAGGACTCCCTGATTATGAGTCAGGTGCTCTGACCAACTGAGCTATAGGGCCTAAAGCGAGTGCAAAGTTATGGATTTAATCTATATTATGCAAATTTTCAGAGATGTTTTTGTGATATTATTTCCCGCAGTATTTACCGGTGGTTGTAATGTATTGTTTGTCAGCTTTCTTTGATTATGCCGTTATCCTGTGTCTTCGGGTTTTCCAAGGCGGCTTACTCGCGGTAATAGATTCGTTTTACTCGCGGCGATACGGTGCACAGCGGTTCATACGGGATGGTGTCGAGTATGGCTGCGATGGTCTCTACGGATTGCCGGTTGCCGAATATTTCAACCTCGTCGCCTATCGCGGCATCGGGCACATCGGTTATGTCAATCATGCACTGGTCCATGCATATATTGCCTACCGTGGGGCACGGAACGCCACGCACGATAAACGATGCGGCGCCGCGGCTGAGATGACGGTCAAGGCCGTCGGCATAGCCTATGGGCACTGTGGCGATTACAGACCGGCGTGTGAGGCGTCCGCGGCGGGCATAGCCTATCGTGGTACCGGCCGGCCATGTCTTTATCGATATTATGGTGGACTTGAGTGTTGCCACGGGTCTGAGGTCGACACATTGCGGGGCATCGATGGGACTGACACCGTACAGTCCTATGCCGAGGCGCACCATGTCGTATTGGTATTCGGGATGGGTCATGATGCCGGCTGTGTTGAGGATGTGTCGCATCACGGGGTAGGGAAGCGCGTCGATAATCCGTTGCGACGCGCGGGCAAAAGTGCTGAGCTGGCATGTGGTGTATTCGCCTTCGTCGGGGCAGTCGGCCGTGGCGAGGTGCGAGAACACGGATGCCACGTGCATCTCCGGCGCGGAGGACAGGGCGTCGAGCAGGCCGTCGATTTCGTTTTCGGTGAAGCCTACGCGATGCATGCCGGTGTCGAGCTTTATATGTGCTTTGAAGGATTCCACTCCGCTGCGGCGCGCTTCAGCCACGAGTGTATGCAACTCGCGCAGCGAGAACACTGATGGTTCCAGCCGATATCTGAAAAGGGCGGCATAATTGGTGGTGACGGGATTCAGAACCACGATGGGCATTGTAATGCCTCCGCGGCGCAGCTCCACGCCCTCGTCCACGACGGCCACGGCGAGATATGCCGCGCCCTGCGCCTGCATGGTCTTGGCCACCTCGAGGGCGCCCGTGCCGTAGGCCTGTGCCTTCACCATGGCCACGATGCCTGTCGTAGGGCGCAGCAGCGAACGGTAGCAGTTGAAGTTGTGCACTATCGCGTCAAGATCTATTTCATAGATAGTGTCGTGGCGCGGCGCCTCGAGCACGGCTTTCATGCGCATGAAACCTTCCGACGGGCCGCCGGCTATCAGTATGGTCTCCGACGAGAATCGGTTGATGTCATATTGTTCGAGCATACGGGCGATGCTGTCGACGGTCTCGACGCTTACAGCAGGCCCGAACGTCGCAGAGAGCTCGGCCACGCGGCGTCCGGCGGCTATTACACGTGTTATGCCGAAGGCGTCCAGAAGGGCGGGCAGAGCGCTATATTCGCTGTCCGACGCGCAGAACAGGTCGGACATCACGAGGGTGTTTGAACGTGTTGCCGTGGCACGCCGCCTCATAAAGTCGAGCGACGCCTCAAGCGAGCGCAGGTCGTTTGTGAATCCGTCGTAGAGTATCACACAGTCGTTGATGCCCTCGTGCACGTCAATACGGTTTGACACGGCATCAAGGCCGGCGGTCATGGCCGTAGCCTCATCGCCGCTGTAGCCGAGACTTTGCAGCACGGCGCGGGTCAGCGTGGCATCGCGCTCGTCGAAGGAGCCTTCGCAGTGTACGGCCGTAGCGCCGTCGCTGCCGAACATCCGTCGCACGCGCGAATTGACAGCCGGGTCTTCATCGCTATAGATTCTCACCGGGGCGGCCGCGAGGAGTATGAGCTTCTCGTCTGTTTTTTCGTCGCGGCTGCCGAAACCTGCATCATGCCTGTCTGTGACCGAGGTCAGCACGGCTATGTCGGGCCGGATCATGTCGGACAGAATTTCCATTTCGCCCGGGCGGTCGATTCCCGCCTCTACGATTATGATGTCGGCGTCATCGGGCATCTCGAGCAGCGACAGGGGCACGCCGATCTGCGAATTCCAGCTGCGCGGACTGCGGGCTACGCGCACGCCGGCGCGGGCCAGCGTGGAGTAGAGCATTTCCTTTACCACCGTTTTGCCGGCCGAGCCCGTTACGGCCACAATGCGTGCCTTCAGGGAGTCGCGCCGGCGTTTGCCCAAGGCGGCTATGGCATGCTGCACGGAGCTGACCTGAAGGAAAACGGCGCCGTCAAATCGCGAAGGATTGTCGGGCATGCGCTCGAGCATGAACATGCGCACACCGCGTGCATACATGTCGGGCACAAAGCTGTGTCCGTCGGCGGCCTCAGTGGGCAGCGCGCAGAAAATAACCCCTTCGGGGTTCACAAGCGAGCGGGAATCAAACAGGAATGTATCGACGGTGCGGCCATCAGTATCGCCCGTGACATCGCAGGCAATGGCGCCGGCGATATCCGACAGGGCATATCGGGGTGAATTGGTAAGGTTCATAATATGGGTCGATGGGCCGCGCGAAGCGCCTGTCGGCGACATTCAAGGGCCCGGGTTCGTGTTTCGTTTGAAAAATAAGCGTCAGCAAATATTTCGTAGATATAATCGGCGGCCACATCGGACGGATGCCGCATGTCGGGCGCATAGAAGCGATAGTCGCGCAGGTCGTCGTTCAGAATCTCGTATGACGGGAAATAATCCGCGCCGCAGGCCCGGCAGATGCCGTCGACGGCCACCCGGAGCGACGCTTTCGACAGGAATCCGCGCGCCAGGCCGTCGCCGGGATAGCGTACGGGGCTGAGTGTGAGAATACAGTCGGCCGATGCCGGCAACAGCCCGTCCCACATGTCGCGTACCTCGTCGATGGTGAGAAATTTTTCCTCAAATTGCGAAGCCGGCAGTTTATGGCAGTTGCCCGCCACCGTGCCGTTGTGGACATACACCTTGTCCGTCCCGAAGGTTATGATTATCGTTGTGGCCGCCTTCATGGCCGCGGCCAGCGGCAGATAGTCGTCATTGACCATGCGGGCGAGGTCGCAGACCGTGGCGGCGCAATAGCGCGATGCGAAGTCGAGGCAGTGGTACGTGCCGTCGGCATCGCAGATGAAATCCTTCTCGCCATACGGGCGCTCCCCGCGGGATATGACCCGTGCTATGGATGCGGGATTGAACAGCGGCCCCAGCGGATTATGTGTCACATTGAATCCGTCGCGCTCGAGGCGGCTGCCTATTGTATCGGCAAAGCACGACCCGAGCATGACGATGCGCGACTCGTGGCTGATGCCGAACGAGCCGCGCACTGTTCCTATTTCTGTACGGAATCTCATCAATACATGTTATAGTCGATAGAGAGCACCTGAAATTCGGTGCGGCGGTTTATCTGATCGGCCACTTCCTGGTCTTCGGGTGACAGGCCGAGTATGAATTCTTCGGTGAGGGTGTCGCCTTCATTGAACTGCGGATACAGGCGTGCCAGCTTTTTGGTGATTGTCTTGGGACGGGATTCACCGTAGCCCTGGCTCTGTAGCCTGTCGGGGGCGATGCCCTGCTCAATGAGGTAGTTGATGACCGAGCGGGCACGGCGTCCCGAGAGGTCTATGTTATATTCGTCGGTGCCCTTGCGGTCGGTGTGCGAGGCCATCTCGATGGTTACATTGGGATTGTCGCGGAGCACCTGCACCATCTCGTCGAGGGCTTCCTTTGACTCGGGGCGCAGGGTGGCCTTGTCGAAGTCATAGAAGATATTGTCGATCACCACAGGCTTTGTAATGGAGGCAAGGATGAAATCCACGCCATACTCGGCGTCTTCCTCGGCCGTGTCTGATGTGAACTCCTGCCGCGCGTTGAGATATCCCTTGGCGCCGGCGAGCATTACGTAGCTCACTCCGCGCTCGAGCGGGAAGGAGAATGAACCGTCGTCGCGCGCCACCTGTTTCTGATTGCTGCCGTCGCGGCCCACGATGCGTATCACGGCATTGGGCACCGGTTCCTCGTCCTTGTCGAGCACCCAGCCTGAAATGGTGATTTTCAGTTCGGGCAGTTCAAACGAGTATATATTGTCATATCCGCGGGCGTCGTTGCGGTTGGATGTGAAGAAGCCGCTCTCGCCCTCGCCGAAAGTTATGCCGAAATCATCGTATGCCGAGTTGACCGGAGTGCCCATGTTGGTCACCGACCAGCCGCCCGAAGGCTTCAGCTCGGCTCTGAATATGTCGAGGCCGCCATAGCCGGGATGGCCGTCGGAAGCGAAATACAACACCGAGTCGGTGCGCACGTAGGGGAACATCTCGTTGCCGGGGGTGTTGATCCACTCGCCCAGGTTTTCAAGAGTGCCGCCCTTCATGGTGAGGTTTATGCGCCATATATCGCGTCCTCCCGAGCCTCCGGGCATATCGCTGGAGAAATAGAGCCACTGGCCGTCGGGCGATACGGCGGGATGTCCCATGGCCGACAGCGTGTCGCCCGTGATTTCAAACTTCACGGGCGCGCTCCACTTGGCGTCGGAGCGCTGGGATGTGAATATCTCCACGGTAGTGTTGGCGTTGGGCTCGCGGCGTGCGCGAGTCAGATACATCAGATTGCCGTCGGGCGAGAATGACATGATGCCCTCGTCCATCTCGGTGTTGAGCTCGCCCTCAACGGCCTCGGGACGCTGCCACAGGCCCTTTTCATCCTTGGCGGCCACCCATATATCGCCTTTTTTCATGCCTGTTATCTCGCTGCGGGGGCCGTTGACCTTCTCGCGTGTGGTGGCGAAGTACAGGCGGTCTGTGGCGCCGGGCATGAACATTGGGCCGAAATCGCTTCGGGGAGAGTTGAACAGCTCGGCCTTGCGCACCACATATCTTGTGGAGCCTTTCTTATTGGCACCCATCCTGGCGCCCGAAAGGCCGTTGGCTGCTTCTTTGCTTTCGGGCCTCATGTCGAGGTAGTTCTCATAGGCTTTCACGGCAGCCGGGTATTGGCCCGACGCATGCAACATCTCGGCCAGACGCAGGTAGGCCGACGTGTCGGGATACTCGTAACGTATGGCATTCTGATAGGCCGCGGCCGCGCGCTGGAACTGGCTCAGGCGTCTGTGACACTCGGCCATCTTGAAGGCGACCTCGCCGCGCAGTGGGCGCTCCTCCTTCTTGGTGAGCTTGTTATATATCTTGCGGTAGGTCTTTGACGCATCGAAATACTCGCCGCGGGCCATCTGTTCGTTGGCCGTGGCGAGTTTGGCGCCGCCACACGAAGCCGCTCCGAGTCCGAGCGCCAGACACAGCACGGCGGGCACAAGTCTGTTGATGTTTATTCTCATACTCTTTTTAACGTATCATCACCCCGTTTATTATCCGCCCGGCATACCTTGAAGCAGGTATTTCGCGGATTCGGGGCATGGTTTTGCCCTCAAATTTTCGCAAAGTTAATCAAAAAATTGTAACTTTGCATCTGTTATGAGCCAAGTTAGATACATAATTCTATTAATAAGCGCTTTTTGCTCAACAAGTGTATTGTCGCAGGAGTCGGCCGATTCCGTGGCCGAGGTGCTTGACGAAGTGGTGGTGACCACGCCGCGCGGAGTGCGCAAGCTGCGCGGGGCCACCAATACCGAGGTCATATCGGCGTCGGAGCTCAAGCGCGCCGCCTGCTGCAACCTTGGCGAGAGCTTCACCACCAATCCGTCGGTCGACGTAAGCTATTCCGATGCGGCTACAGGTGCGCGGCAGATACGTCTGCTGGGCCTCTCGGGCGCTTATGTGCAGATGCTTACCGAGAATATCCCCAACTTCCGCGGAGCCGCCGCCCCCTATGGCCTGGGCTATGTGGCAGGCCCCTGGATGCAGTCGATTCAGGTGTCAAAGGGCGCGTCGAGCGTCAAGAACGGATACGAGTCGATTACCGGGCAGATAAACATAGAGATGAAAAAGCCTCAGCTCGACCCGTCGCTGTCAGTCAACATGTATTATGATATTATGAACAAGCTCGAGGCGAACGTCGACGGCAACATGCACTTTGGCGACAAATGGAGCGCGGGTCTGCTTACTCACTTCGAGAACGGCTTCACGGGTCACGACTCCAACGGCGACGGCTTCATAGACATGCCGCGTGTGCGACAGCTGGCCGCGATGCCGCGTGTGGCCTATCTCGGCACCGACTATGTGTTCCAGGCCGCCGTCAAATACATCGACGAGCGCCGCCTCAGCGGCAGCGACACCCACCATGCTCCCGCGGCCGGGGTTATGCCGTATCATATCCATATCGACACGCGCCGCCTGGAGGCCTTCACTAAAAACGCCCTCATGTTTGACCGCGATAATGACGGCAATGTGGCTCTGATATTATCCGCCACTTCGCACGACCAGGATGCCTCATACGGCATGCGGCTTTGCGACATACACCAGCGCGAGGCCTATGCGTCGCTGATGTTCGAGCGCAAATGGGAGTCGCGCCACGCGCTCAGCACGGGCGTGTCATTCAATTATGACTATTACAGATTTAACATTCTGTCGAATCCTTCGGCATCGGCAGCCCCGTCGCGGCATGTAGAGCGCGAGGCCGTGGGAGGCGCATACGCCCAGTATACTTTGAATCTCGAGGAGCGGCTTGTGGCTATGGCCGGCATGAGATACGACTACAGCGACGTGTACGGCTCGATGTTTACCCCGCGTATGCATCTCCGATACAATCCCAAGGCCGATCTGACATTCCATGCCTCGGCCGGCCGCGGCTATCGCTCGCCGCACCCCTATGCCGAGTTTTCATACATGCTGGCGTCTTCGCGCCGCCTTGAAGTAGCCCCGCATCTCGACCGTGAATCGGCCTGGAATTTCGGCGCCGGTTCATCATGGGCCGTTTATCCCTTCGGGAAGAAGCTCGGCATGTCGGCTGAATACTACTATACGACATTTTCCCGTCAGCTGCTGCTCGACCTTGACACTGATCCGCACGCGGCCATAATATCAACGCCCGACACGCGTTCGCGTAGCCATGCCGTGCAGGTGGAGCTGACATTCGAGCCGCTGCGCGAACTCAGCCTCTCGGCCGCCTGGCGTTTTACTGATGTGAAGTCGTGCTACGGCACTCTCGGCATGCTCGACAAGCCGCTCATATCGCGTCACAAAGGCCTGTTCACCCTCGGATATTCCCCGAGGATGGGTCTGTGGCAGTTTGACGTGTCGTGTGCGGTCAACGGCCCGGGACGTATGCCTGCGCCTTATCGATTGGCCAACGGCAGCCTGTCGTGGCCCGAGCGATTCAAGACCTATGCCTTGCTCAACGCACAGTTGACACGCAATTTCCGCCACTGGGCGGTATATGTAGGCGGCGAAAATCTTACGGCCTACCGCCAGCCAAACCCCGTAATCGGCGCCGCCGATCCCTATGGCCCCGATTTCGACGCTACGATGATATACGGCCCGCTGCACGGCGCCATGGTGTATGTGGGCTTCAGATATAATTTCACGAAATACATTTGAACATACTAAATATCCTATGAAGAAGACATGCCTGTTAATCGCGCTGAGCGCATTGCTCGGCACCGCGGCCGCAAACGCGCAGACCGCCGAACCAAAAGAGCTTACGGCCGTGTTTACCGTCAGCCCCAAGATGACCTGTCAGAACTGCGAGAACAAGATCAAGACAAATCTGCGTTTTGAAAAAGGTGTCAACGACATAGCCACCAGCATCAAGACCCAGACAGTTACCATCAAATACAACCCCAAGAAGACCGATACCGCCAAGCTCGTAGCGGCATTCAAGAAAATCGGCTATACGGCTGTAAACGCTGAAAATTCCGAAGACAAGAAATAACAATCCAATATTCAACCGGCTATGAAATTTACCCGTGCTTTTATCGGCGCAGCAGCATTATGCGCTGTCGCCGCGCTCGCTTCATGCGGCAATTCATCAAAGAATCAGGCTGATGTCGACACCACCGACATCGCCGTTCCCGTTGTGCTTACCGTTGACAAAGTCCTTGCCGACGGTAACGAATATCTCAACGACACCATCACCGTAGAGGGTGTATGCACCCACCTCTGTGCTCATGGCGGCACCAAGGCTTTCCTTGCCAACCCCGACACCACCGCTGCCAGTCCCATGCTCATGTGCATGGCTACCGAGGCTATAGGCGGCGCTTTTGATCCCTCCTGCCCCGAGAAGACTCTGACAGTATCGGGCGTGCTGCGTCCCAACACCGCCACAGCGTCGAATATCAACGCATACGCCGAGCGCATGAAGGCCGAGGCTGAGGCCGGCCACTGCGATACCGAGTCGAAGGCCTTCGGCACGGCTGCCGACCTCAAGGCTCGTCTTGACGAGCAGATGGCTAAGAACCCCGAGGACACCGTGCTTGTCATAGGCTACTACCTCGAGGCCCTCTCATACGCCCTTCCTCAGGAATAAAAACATGTACCCTCCATGCCCAATCGAAGGTGGACGTGGAGGGTATTGTGTGTCTGTATGTCGGGGTCAGGTCATGCGCCGATGCCTTCGACGACGTTGACCTCGGTTGACTTCCCGTGCTCAAGCCGCATAATCTTGACGGGGCAGGCCGATACACATTTGCCGCATTTGATACAGTCGGGATGGAGATAACCCGTCTCGTCTCCGCGACTGTCGTATGGCGTGAGCTGCATGGGGCATACCCGTGCACAGCTCATGCACTTCATGCGGCAGGAGGCTGCTACTCGGATGTTCTTGAAGCCTTCGGGCAACGGTGCGCTTTTAGGTGATACCCACGACGACAGTGTGCCCATGGGGCAGAATGAACACCAGGTGCGGGGCGCATAGATGAATGACAGAATCACGCCTACCACCGTAGTGACGAGTATAATGGTCCAGAACACCCTTCCGATGGCATGGATGTCTCCGCCAGCATGATACAGCTGTACGCCGAACATCGTGAATATGAACAGCAGCATGAACACTCTGAAGCCTTTGGTGCGCACGAAAGCCGGTATGGGGCGGTGTGGCGAATATTTAGCCAGCAGACGGTCATACATATTGCCTCGCGGGCACGCGTTGCCGCACCACCACCGGCCGCGGCGCACCGCAAATGCCACGGGGGCTATCATGCATATAAGGGCGAGAAGGCCTATGGCGGGATAGAAATAGCCTGCTATGAGGTAGGCGAACAGGATCAGATACAGGGAATAGCCCTTGACGGGATGATAACGGTGAAATCGTTTGGTTGCCATGTCGTTTGATATTTTTTATGGTGCAAAATTACGGATACTATAATACATGGACAACTGATTTTTCGTATCTTTGCATAGAATTTATCTATCCATGACATTACAACAGCTTAAATATATAATTGCCATAGACCGCTTCCGCAGCTTTGCGCAAGCCGCGGCAAACCTTGAGATAACCCAGCCCACGCTGAGCGCCCTGCTTGTCAAACTTGAAGAAGAGCTCGGCGTAAGGATATTCGAGCGGAATAACAAGACCGTCAGACCCACCGCGATAGGCGAGACCATCATACGTCAGGCCGCGAAGGCGGTCAACGAGGTCGAGAAGATTACAGAACTCGTGGCCGAGCATAAGGATGAGATAAGCGGCACGCTGGCAATCGCCGTGGGCCCTTCGATAGCGCCGTATATATTGCCGCAGTTCATAAGCCGGTATACACAGCTCTATCCCGGTGTGCGGCTCGCGATCAGCGAGATGAAATCCGACGGGATAATGAACGAGCTGCAGCTGGCCAAGATTGATGCAGGTATTGCGGCAGGCGGCAACTCGGCGGCCGGAGTGGTGGAGATTCCCCTTTACACCGAGCCGTTCCATGTATATGTCTCGGGCAATTGCCGCGAGGGCCGTGATTCATTCAATCCGGCCGAACTCGAACATGAAAAGATGTGGATAATGAAGGAGTCGCAATGTATGCGCGACAGTGCATTCAGCTTCTGCAAGGCCCGCAGCGCCGGCAAGAGAATCTACGAGGCGGGCAGTATCGAGACTCTCGTGCGCATAGTCGACAGCAACGGCGGCTTCACGATTATCCCCGAGATGCATTTGAAATTCCTATCGCCCGAACAGCAGAAGAATGTGCGCCCGATCAATGGCGATTACATATCGCGCAGGTGTGTGTCGTTATATGTCCGTGAGGATTATATAAGAAAACGCATGCTGAGAAGTATCGTGGACACACTGATTACATTCATACCCCGGAAAATGCTCGACGACCGTATATTGGCCGATAAATAAGGCTGTGGCACAACGATGCGCCACAGCCTTGATTGATGTCGTATGAAGTAGGTGTTCTATCGGTCAGTTCACGCGGAAGCGGTCAATGCCGTCGCGCAGGAATGCCACCACCTGGTTTGCGGCGGCGATGCCGGCGTTGATATTGGCTTCGGCTGTCTGGGCTCCCATCTTCTTGGGCGTGAAGAATACACGGCCTGCGAATTTCTCCTCGAGCTCGGCGGCGTTGTCCGGACGCACGTCGGCCACATATTTCAGGTCGGTGCGGTCGGCGAGCGCGCGGGCAAGGCCGGCTTCATCGATTACCTCCTTGCGGGCCGTGTTGACCAGCACGCCGCCCTTGGGCATGAGTGTGATGAGGTCATAGCCGATAGAGCCGATGGTCTCGGGTGTGGCGGGGATATGGATAGATACAAAGAGATTTGACTTATATAACTCTTCGAGCGAGTGCACGGGCTTTACACCGGCCTGTTCCATGACGCTGTCGGGGCAGTAGGGGTCGATGGCCTCTACGTCCATGCCGAAGCCCTTGGCGATGCGTGCCACGTTGCGGCCTACCTGTCCGAAGGCCTGGATGCCGAGATGCTTGCCTTTGAGCTCGAATCCCGATGTGCCGGCATACATGTTGCGGGCGGCCATAACGGCCATGCCGAATACGAGCTCGGCCACTGCGTTGGAGTTTTGTCCGGGAGTGTTCTCGGCCACTACGTTGTGGGCTGTGGCGGCGGCGAGGTCGATGTTGTCATATCCGGCTCCGGCGCGTACCACTATCTTGAGCTTGGGAGCGTTTTCGAGCACGGCGGCGTCCACCTTGTCCGAGCGGATGATGAGGGCGTCGGCATCGGCCACGGCTGCGAGCAGGGCTTCCTTGCCGGGATATTTCTCGAGGAGCTCGAGTTCATAGCCGGCGTTCTCGATGACTTGTCTGATGCCTTCCACGGCTACCGCGGCAAAGGGCTTTTCGGTTGCTACAAGTACTTTCATGGGAGAGGATATGCTCAATGTTTGTATTCAAAGTCTTTCATTGCCTCGACGAGCACCTTGACGCTCTCGATGGGGAGTGCGTTGTAGAGCGATGCGCGGAAGCCGCCTACGCTGCGGTGTCCCTTGATGCCCACGATGCCGCGTTCGCCGCAGAAGTCGACAAACTCTTTTTCGAGTTCCTTGTATTCGGGTTTCATGACAAAGCATACGTTCATGATCGAGCGGTCTTCGGGGTCGGTTACCGTGCCTTCAAACATGCGGCTTTCGTCGATGGCGCCGTAGAGCAGGGCAGCCTTGGCCAGGTCGCGGCGTTCGAGTTCGTCGAGGCCGCCGAGCTGCTTGTAATAGCGCAGGGTCTGGAGTGCCGAATAGATGGGAAGCACGGGAGGTGTGTTGAACATCGAGCCCTTCTTGATGTGGGTGCGATAGTCGAGCATTGTGGGAATGGCGCGGTCAACATGTCCGAGAGCTTCGTCGCGTACGATGGCGATGGTGACGCCGGCGGGGGCGAGGTTCTTCTGTGCTCCTGCGTAAACGGCAATGTACTTCGACCAGTCGATGCGGCGCGAGAATATGTCGGAGCTCATGTCGCAGATCATGGGAACGGCCACCTCGGGATCTTTACGGATTTCCGTGCCGTAGATGGTGTTATTGGATGTATAGTGGAAATATTCCGAACCCTCGGCCACTTTCCAACCCTTGGGAATATATGTGTAGTTGGCGTCTTTTGACGATGCCACGACGTCCACTTCGCCGAACAGGCGTGCTTCCTTGATGGCGTTTGATGCCCATGTGCCGGTGTCGATATACGACGCTTTGCGGTTGAGGAAGTTATAGGGAATCATGCAGAACTGCATGGATGCGCCTCCGCCGAGCCACAGCACCGAGAATCCCTCGGGAATGTCGAGGATTTCCTTGACAAGAGCGGTGGCCTCGTCAATTACTGCCTGGAATTCCTTGCTGCGGTGTGATACCTCGAGCACCGACAGGCCGGTGTCGGCAAAGTTGAGGATGGCTTCGGCCGTGTTTTTGATTGTGTACTCGCTCAGGATCGACGGTCCGGCGTAAAAATTGTGTTTCTTCATACCTGGGTTGTTAGGTGTTTTAGGGTGGTTAGGAGTGAGGGCAAATTTAGCATACATTTTTTGAAAATGCAAGCAAAGAGGTGAATATCTTGAAAAAATATTCAACGTCGCATCGCGGCCGGCAGCCAGCGGTGCGAGAGCATGCGCCACATGAAGATGGCCCCGCGGAACGACAGCTCTACGGCCATGGCGATCCATACTCCCCTCAGCCCCGTCACCGGCGCCATGATGGCCGCAAGCGGTATGCGTACGGCCCATATCGAGCCGAAATTCATTATGGCGGGAATCATGGTGTCGCCCACGCCCACAAACGCGCCGTAGGCCACAATGGATGCCGCATAGAGCGGCTCGGCCCAGGCCTCGATGCGCAGCACCTCTACACCGAGATCGCGGATGGCGGGCACATCGGTCATTATATCCATCATCAGCGGCGCGCAGAAGTAGAGGATAACGCCCATCAGCGTCATGACGGCCACGCCGAGGCCTACGGTGAGATAGCAGAACCGCACCACCAGGTCGCGGCGGCCGGCGCCGTAGCTTTGACCGACGAGCGTCGTGGCGGCGTCGCCTATGCCGAATCCCGGCATGTAGCAGAGGCTCTCGGCCGTGACGGCAAAGGCGTTTGCCGCGATGGCCACTACGCCGAGCGGCGCCACTATTACGGTTATCATTATCTGCGCTCCGCAGAAAATGGCGTGTTCAAGCGTCATCGGCACCGAAATCTTTACGGCGCGCCGTAGCACCGGGCGGGTAGGGCGGAAGCTGCCACGCCCTGCTCCGCGCAGCTTTATGTCGGGCTGGCGGGTGAGCATGTACCACATCATCACGCAGGCTATTATGACCTCGGCGCCGGCCGTGCCGAGCGCTGCTCCCAGCACGCCGAGCCCGGCGCCGGGCATGTGGATGGCGTGGCCGGCCACGTCAATCTCGCGTGTGGGGAAAATGAGAAACCAGTTGAGAATAATGTCGAGCACGCACATGCCCACGTTTAGCAGGCTGGGCACCTTCATGTTGCCCGCCGCGCGCAGGATGCCGCCGGCAAGATAGTTGAGCGTAAGCATGGGCAGGGCGCCCACAAAGACTGCAAAGTACACGCCCGCATTATGATTTATACTCTCGTCGCCGCCGAGCCAGCCGGGAAGCCTCATGGCTATGGCAAGACCGGCCACGGTGACAATCATGCTGAAAATCAACACTGACGTGATGCCCTGTCGCACCACATTGCGCGCTTCCTCTGGATTCTTGCCCCCGAGACGGTGGGCCACCTGGACGGAAAAGCCGGTAGTGACAGCCGAGCATACGCCCCAGAACAGCCACAGCGAGCTGCTCATCAGCCCCACCGAGGCTGCGCCGTCGGCTCCGAGACGGCCTACCATCGACGCGTCGATATATTGCATGAGGATGCTCGACAGCTGCGCCAGTATGGCCGGAAGGGCCAGCTGCGCAGTCAGCGACATCTGTTGTCTAAGGCCGATGGTCTCGCCGTTCTGTATGGGACTGAGGTCAGCCATCCCGGCCCTCCATCAGAGCGTCCATAGCAGGCGGCACGGTCATAACGTCGGACGGAGATATGGGCCGAACGCCTTTGAAGAGTCTGAATTTCGGCAAAAACAGCATGGAGCGCCGCAGCATGTACAGGGGAGTGGCGCTTCCGGTGGTCTCGGGCCACATCTTTATAAGCTCGGTGGTGCGTCCGGCAAACCGTGCCAGCATGAACGAGCTTTCGGCGCGTATCATCTTGTTGAACGTGGAATCGGCCTCCTCGGCATACATTATCAGCTCCACATTGCCGTTTATGTCGAGTTGCCGCAGCTCGCCGCTTTCAAAACGGGCTACCATCTCTTTTCCGGCGAGCTGGTTGTAATAGTCCTCGGCAACCTGCTGCGAGGTGAAGCCGTAGTCAGGCAGGCTGGCCTCGTCAATCGTGGAGTCGTTCATGTGGAGCTCGATGAGTCCGCCGAATATCTGGCGCTCCTCGCTCCATACCACGGGGTTGACATACATGCGCAGTGTGGTGTCGGCGCGGGTCACGCGCATGGAGTCGCATATACCCTGCATGTCTGAGCGATAGAACCGTACACGCGGCCATATATCGGCCACGTTGTTTGTGTCGGCCCTCATGTAGCCGGGGATTTCGGGCGCGCCGGTGAGTGTGTCGGCGGGTATGGCTGCCACTTCCACCGAGTCAATTACGCGATAGGCGTTGATCTGCCTGCCGTGCAGGTACATCGTGTCGCCTTGTGAGTATTCTTTTATGAGCAGGCTGCCGGTGGCGTATGCCGAGTCGGTGGCCTGATTGAAGAAGCCGTAATCGGCCGCCAGGGAGGCCTGTCGGGCGGAGTCGGTCATCACCATGGCGCCGAAACATTCGCCTATGCCCGATACACGGTCATAGTAGATGGTGTCGGCGGTGAGCCGGCGTCCGTTGGGCGAGGTGACAATCGAACGGAGATACAGGGCGGCGGTGTCGGTGTCGGTGTCGTAAAGGCCGTCGGTGGTGTATATGATGCCGCGGCTGTTTATGACCTCGCTCGGCGACAGCAGGCGGGCTATGTGGTTGTTGGTATTGTAGAACAGTGAGTCGGAGAATATATTCAGCGTGTCCTCACGCCCCAGCGATGTCAGATGCACGGCCGTGTAGAAGTTGGCGTCCTTGGTCGAGGGGATATACTCGCCTTCAATGCTGACAAGGCGGTTTTGCTTGTCGTAGAGCACGCCGCCGGTGGTATAGTAGCCCACCTCGGTGTTCATGTCATAGGTGAAGATGTCGGTCTCAAGGGTGACATCGCGGTTTATCATCTTCACTTTTTTGCCGAATTCGGCATAGAGATAGGCCATGCGCTCGGGGGCGCGGTAGTTAAGCTCGTCGGCGTAGATGAACAGGGTGTCGCCCTGTTCCATCACAATATTGCCGAAGGCGTCGAACGATTCGGTCTGCGGGAAGAAGTGGGCCGAGTCGCAGGTCATGGTCATGGGGCCTTTTGTAAATTTTACATGGCCGTTGACGATGGTGAACGAGTCAGACGGATGCTTGTGCAGTTCGTCGGCATGGTCGAGGAATACCCTCGAGTCACCCGCCCTCGGCGTCTTGGCCACCTTGGGCGAGATATCCACGCGTGCGGGAGGTTCGGGATGGCCCGACATGACGGCGACGGCCGACAGGGCCAGCAATACCGGTAAAGCGTAGCGCGACATGACAGCGGGGCTGTAAGATAGTGCCTTACGTTATTATTTGGACTTAATCCAGCCGTCGTACTTGAAATCGCATCCACGCCAGCCGTCTTCAATGCGGACATACGTGTTGCTGATCTTGTCGAGGAGCCATTTCTGCACGGCTTCTTCCTTGGCCGAGTTCTCGTACATGTCTTTCAGCAGCTGATAGTCGTCGGAGAGGTTGGCGCGGTGGGCGTCGATGCGGTTGGTGAGCTTTACCAGGGCCACAATCTCGCGGTCGCGTTTGGGGTCACGCATGATGAAAGGCTTTGATATATCGCCGGGCTGCATCTGGCCCACCTGCTTGGCTATTTCCTGGGGCAGCTGGGACATCTCGAAGTGGGTGGTGCCGGTGTTGGAGTTGACCATTACGCCGCGCGAGTTGCGGGTGTCCTTGTCCTGCGAGATGAAGCGGGCGGCTTCCTCGAAGCTGAATTTGCCGTCGACAAGGTCGGTGCGGAGCGAGTCGAGGCGGGTCAGGGCGTCCTGAAGGTCTTTTTCGGCCACTTTGGGTTTGAGCAGAATGTGGCGGGTGTTGATGCGGTCGCCGCGCTTCTCTATGAGCTGTATGATGTGGAAGCCGTATTCTGTCTCAACGATTTTTGACACCTTCTTGGGGTCGTTGAGGTTGAAGGCTACGGCGGCATACTCCGGCACGAGCTGGCCGCGTCCCATGAAGCCTATCTCGCCGCCGCGGATGCCCTCGGGGGCCTCGGAATAGAGCACGGCGAGTGTCGAGAAATCGGCGTCGCCGCGGTTTACGCGGTCGGCGTATTCGCGCAGACGGGCTTTTACGTCGTCAATCTCCTGGCGGGGTATGGTGGGATTGATGGTGATGATCTGCACCTCAACGTTCAGGGGCACAAAGGGTATCGAGTCCTGCGGCAGGTTATTGTAATATGTGCGCACGTCGGAGGGAGTCACCTTCATGTTCTTTGTCAGCGACTTTCTCACCTCGTTGATGCGGAAGCGGTTGCGGATGTTGTTGGTGTAATACTCGCGCAGCTCGGTGAAGGGCTTGCGGAAGTATTGCTCCACTTTCTCGCGCGAGCCGAGGTTGGTAATCAGATAGTTGAGTTGACCGTCAACGGTCTGCTGCACCATTGATTCCTGCACTTCCACGGTGTCGAGGTCGGCCTGATGGAGGAACAGGCGCTCGATGGCAATCTGCTCTGGAATCACGCAATAGGGATCGCCCACAAGGGGGACGCGGTCTTGCTGCGACTCCTGGTAGGCTTCTTCGATTTCAGATTTGTAGATGGGCTCGTCGCCTATGATCCAGGCTACTTCCTCTATGATATTGTTCTGAGCCACAGCCCACAGCCCTGTTGCACCGAGGGCGGCAGTGGCGAGCATCGTCTTGAGCTTCATAAATTTCGGTGATGAAATATATTATATCGGACAAAGGTACGAACTTTTCCGCGAGTTGAACGTGTATAAATGTCAAAATTAATTAAATCAGCAGTGCCCGGGGCAATCAATTGGCAAAGTCAATGCTCAGGCCCAGCTGGAAGCGCCGGGGATTCAGGGGATAGTCGGGGAGCGAGAAATACTCCTTGTTGAACAGTCCCTGATTGACATGCGACATCATGACGTAGAACCGCACCTTCGACAGCTTGAGGTTGGCGTACACGTTCATGAATGGATAGTTGCCGAGTTTTATGTCAGACTGGTTGGCAAACGATGCCGTGGCGGGCTGATAGCGCGGGGCGTGGTATCGGGTGTAATAATCGCAGTCGACACCGAGCTGGACGAACAGTGTGGCTATGCGGAACTTGAAATACAGGTTGGAATATACCGCCAGGGCCGGCAGGGGAATCACCGATTCGTCTGATGTGGTCTGATACGTTATGTTGTTGTCCCAGTGGAATGGGCCGACATGTACGTTCTGCCTGAGACCTACCGATAGAATCTGTACGGAGCCGCCATGCTGTACGGGCATGTAGTCGGGGGCGAAGTATACGTGATTCTGCACGTTCTCGACATTGACCGACAGTCTCGACCCGGTGCGCGGCACGTTTATGGTGCCGCCGAACGACACACGCCGCTCCTTGCCGAAATCGTTCTGCCAGATGAAATGGTTTGACAGATAGTGTTTCATGAGATAGGGCGTGGCCTCGTTGGAGAAGCGGGCGTTTGCGGCGATGCTTACCGTGTCAAACGGCAGGGGGATATTGGTCGACAGCCGTCCGTCAAGGTCTATGTCGCCGGCTACGGGGCCCACGATGCCAAAGCGGGCTGTGGCGGCATATCGCAGAATCGAGCCTCGCTGTTTGGTGAGCTGCGCGCCGGCGTATGCCTTGTGCTCGGTGGCCTTCGGGGCTATCTCTCCGATGCCCTCGGGCCACGGTGTGAGCCTTTCGGCCATCTCGACGCGGTCGATGGTGTCGGCCGTCTGCTCGAATCGGTCAATCTGATATGTCACGAAAGCCGCGAGGCCGAATTTGGCATACTTGTTGAATCCTTCGAGCAGCGACAGGCCCAGGGTGTTCTCGAGGCTCCAGTAGGTGGTGCGGTCGATGGTCTTGTCGGGGTCAAGATAGGTGTTGGCGAAGAAGTCGTTGCTCTCGAACGTTGCCTCGTTGCGGAACGAATGCTTGCCCGATGTGAATTTCAGAGTGTGGATAATCGATGTGACGGGGATGTATGTGCGGTTGATCACCGAGTCGTTTTCGTTGCGATCTTCGTGCCAGTAGCCTATCTTGTAGCGGTTGTTGAGGAACAGCTGGTCGCCCGACATGCGTGTGTGGGCGTCGTTGAGCCTGGTGGGGATTGTCTTGGTATCGACGGATGTCACGCCGCCCTGCACCAGCCCCGGGTCTGTGATGTACAGCGGGTCTGTGATGCCGCCGTTTTCCTTGTTTACCGAGTTGTAGTGGTTGAAGAACGCCTGCATCTCGTATCTGTCGCCCATGTACGAGCCCGATACGCCCCAGGTGAGGTTTTTCGCGGCCTGATTGGCATAGCAGCCCTTTGAGTATATGTAGTCGAGCAGGGCGCCTATCTGTGCTTTCTTGTTGATGTTTCCCGAGAATATGGCGGCCAGGCGGTCCTGGGCGTTGTCACGGCCGCCCGCCGTGTTGTAGCTGAGCAGGGTCATGGGCTGCCGGGTGTTGTAAAACCGCATTGTTCCCACTGTGGGTATCCACGGCTCTATGGCGTCGCGGAAGAAGAAGTCGCTGCGTACGGGCCGTTCTGTCCATATCATGTTGATGCCTTCGGCTCCGAGATTGCCGGTCGTGGCATAGGCCGGGGAGATGGCCGACGGCACGGAGCGCTGTCCGTAATTATCGGGCAGGGTGTCGATTGTGGCGGGCTCGCGCAGTCCGAGCGGTTCTATTATGCGCCAGGCATACGACGGAGCCAGCGGCGGCAATTTTTTCTCGGATGAGCCGCTTGTGTGTTGCGCGCCGGCGCATATACCTGCGAGGAGTGCTATGGCGATAGCTGAGATAATCTTTTTCACATCGCAAAGTTACATAAAAAATGCGTGTGATTATACATAGTGTGGTCAAAAAAGCGGCCGGCGTCTCCTTTGCGGGGCGCCGGCCGGGGTATAGATGTTGATGTATGGGCCGCTTATTTGTCGTTCTGTTTCATTGTTCCCTGATAGCGGGGCATTTTCTTCTGTTTGTCATACTTGCGTGCCTCGACCTTGCCTTTGTGAGGGCGTCGGTTGCTGTTGACAAAGACATTCTCGAGATATACCACATAGCGCTCGGGGCCGAGGATGGCCTTTACTTCTTCGAGATACTCTCTTCTGTTGTCGTTGGCGCGTCCGGCGGCGATTGAGTCGGTGCGCTTGCGGTCGGTCTTGCGGGCTTCGCGGTTTTTGCATGCGAGCGAGTCGCGCTTCTGATTGAGCTGCTTGATGCGGGCCTTTTCAGCGTCGGTGAGGTTGATGCCCTCGAATCCTCTGAGACATTCTTTATCGCGCTTGCAGTCCTTGCGGAAGTTTCCGTCACGGCGGCATTGCTCCTGACGGTCTGCACGCTTGCAGGTGTTGTTGTTGTCGCGTGCCATGGCGGGCAGTGCGGCAATTGAGAGGGCGATTATCGCCAAACCTATAGTCTTGAATTTCAGTTTCATCTTTGTAATGTGTATTTCTTATAATTTCGCTACTTTGACAAGAATAACACCTTTCCGTTTAATTGGGATGATGAGTTTAACTAAAATTTAAGATATTATGCCATAGATAATTAATAAATCATAATGTCACGAACCCAAAACGAGCAGCACGAGGCCGAGCATTAGCACGGCGAGGTCGAGAAGCTTGGCCCTGACATGCTTTTCCCGAAGGATTATGACACCGTAGAAAAATGATACAATGACGCTGCCTCGCCTTATCATCGACACTACGGCTATCATGGATCCGGGCAAGGAAAGGGCATAGAAGTATGCGAGGTCGGCGGCGGTGAGGAACACGGAAATCAGCAGTATAGACCATCGCCAGCTGAATTTGCCGGAGCCGTGAGGTCCGGTCATCAATACTGCAAGGACGCCGCCCATTATGACAAGCTGATAGAGTGTGTACCAGGCCTGCACCTCGAGCGGCTGATACATCCCCATGAGATATTTGTCGTAAAGTGCGCTCACGGCGCCCATGACCGCCGAGCCGATAGCCAGCCACAGCCACCGCGCCTTGCTGAACGAGAAGCCCTCGCGGGCACCGAGCCGGCTGATGAAAAACAGGGAAGCAAAGCCGAGAATGACGCCGCACCATTGCAGCAGATTGAGCCGCTCTCCGAAAATCAGTAGCGCGCCGGTGAGCACCATAACGGGACGCGAGGCGTTGATGGGCCCGGCGATGGTGAGGGGCAGGTGTTTGATGCTGAAATATCCCAGCAGCCATGATGACAGTACGATCACGGCTTTCACCATGATGCGGGCATGGCCGGCGATATCATTGCCGAAGCCCCAGTCGCCGTGCATGATGCCGGTAATCAGCACTGGCGACATGAGCAGGGTGCAGAAAAGCGTGTTCAGGAAAAGCACGGCCACCACGTTGTTGCGGTCTACCGACAGCTTCTTTGTGACATCATAGAAGCCGAGACACAGGGCCGATACGATTGCAAGAATAATCCACATATACCGTAAATTCAAAAATTTCTGCAAAGGTACAAAAAAAGCCCCACCCGCCGAGGGGTGAGGCCTGAGAGTGTTAAGAGCTATTATTTTGCAGCACTGCTGTCTGTGTCCGGAGCCTTGTCGATAAGATCCATGAACTGGTCGAGGCTCGGCGTTATGATAATCTGAGTGCGGCGGTTGAGCTGGCGTCCCTCGGCGGTGTTGTTGGTCGCGACGGGATTGTATTCGCCGCGTCCGCCTGCGGTGAGACGCGAGGGATCAACACCGAATTTGTCCTGAAGAACCTGTACGACCGACGATGCACGCAGGGCGCTGAGATCCCAGTTGTTGCGGATATTGGTGCGAGAGATGGGCACATTGTCGGTGTTGCCTTCCACAAGCACGCTGTAGTTCTTGTAGTCCTTTATAATCTTTGCTATCTTGCTCAGGATATCCATGGCCTTGGGGCTGATTTCATAGCTGCCCGAGCGGAAAAGCATGTTGTCGGCCAGCGAGATGTAGACGACGCCCTTGAGCACCTTGACATCAACGTCGCGCAGCTCGTCGGTGTCAAGCGAACGGGTGAGGTTGGTACTGAGAACCATCAGCAGCGAGTCGGATTTCGACTTGGCCTCGACAAGACGTTTGATATAATTGTTCGAGGCGTTTATTTCGTCTACAAGTTTGGATATGTTGACATTGCCCGACTGGTTGGTGAGGATGCTCTGGTCGAGGGTTTTCTGCAGCGAGGCATATTGTTCCTTGAGCTCCTGATTGTTCTTTCTTGCCTGTTCGAGAAGTGATTCAAGATTCTTGGCATTGGTACGGCTCTCGGCGAGAGCCACCTGCGATGCGTTATAGTCGGCTTGCAGAAGGTTGTATTTCTTATGTGACACACAGCCTGTCATAGTCAGCAGCGACGCAGCAAGTATAAATACAATTCCTTTGATTTTCATAATATTGCTCCCGGGGAAAATTGTCCGGTTATAAAATAAACACGCATGTAACCCGAAAGTTAGAAAAAAATTAGTAAATTTGCAGGCAGTAAATTAAAAGAACTTTAATAAACTGAAAAAATGAAACTTCTTGAAGGAAAAACCGCACTCATCACCGGCGCGGCCCGCGGCATCGGCAAAGCCCTTGCCCTGCGCTTTGCAAGTGAGGGTGCCAATATCGCTTTTACCGACCTTGTAATTGATGAAAACGGCAAGCAGACCGAGGCTGAAATCGCAGCTCTGGGCGTGAAAGTCAAGGGCTATGCCTCAAATGCCGCCGATTTCGCCCAAACCAAGGAAGTAGTGGAACAGGTGAAGAACGACTTCGGACGTATCGACATCCTCGTAAATAACGCAGGTATAACCAAGGACGGCCTCATGATGCGCATGACCGAGCAGCAGTGGGACGCTGTTATCGCCGTAAACCTCAAGAGTGCATTCAACTTCATCAATGCCGTGCTTCCCATCATGCTCCGTCAGAAGGGCGGCTCGATTATCAACATGGCATCTGTAGTGGGTGTTCATGGCAATGCCGGTCAGGCTAACTATGCCGCCTCCAAGGCTGGCCTTATCGCCCTCGCCAAGAGCATTGCCCAGGAAGTTGGCTCGCGCGGTATCCGTGCCAACGCCATCGCTCCCGGCTTTATCGAGACAGCCATGACCGAGGCTCTTCCCGATGCCGTACGTGAGGAATGGATCAAGAAAATTCCCCTGCGCCGCGGCGGCAAAGTCGAGGATATCGCATCGGTGGCTCTGTTCCTCGCATCGGATCTTTCGTCGTATGTTTCCGGCCAGGTAATCCAGGTCGACGGCGGCATGAATATGTAATCTCCCGACAGATTCATCCATATAAAATCCCGGCCTGAGCGGCATCAACACCGCAGGCCGGGATTTTTATGTCTTCCGGATTGCTGCACGGGCGGCCTCAGGCGCCGAACAGTTCGTTGAGTCTTAATATCTGCGGGGGGATGCCGGGCGCGTCGGGCACGATACGGCCGGCACTCGCCGCGTCAAAAATTGCGTCGGCCATCAGGGCAGGGTCGGGCGACGGGATGACGCGCGCGTTGGATACGCCATCGAGCTGTTCGTGCGCGCCTATGAAATCGGTGGCGACGATGGGGACGCCGAACAGTTTGGCCTCGCCGATGGCTATACAGAACCCCTCATGACGCGAGGGCTGAACATAGACATCGCATCCTTTCATGTAAGGGTAGGGGTTGGGCGTGGCCCCTTCAAATACGACGGAATTGCCGAGATTGTATTCTTCGGCAAGTTTTT
This sequence comes from uncultured Bacteroides sp., assembly GCA_964401095.1. Lineage (GTDB taxonomy): Bacteria > Bacteroidota > Bacteroidia > Bacteroidales > Muribaculaceae > CAG-873. The sequence goes on along the minus strand of CAYNXG010000009.1, from coordinate 8,904 downwards.
TGTATTCCTGCATCTTGGGCCCGTCGCCCACCATGTGCCACTTGAATTTTACGCCTCTGTCGCGAAGGATTGCGGCGGCCTTTATGGCTATGTCCTGGGCTTTGGCAGGGCTGATACGGCCCACCGTTACTATATTTATACAATCCTTGGCGGGGATGAACACGCCGGGTGTGTCGGCCATGCGGATATTGGCCTTTGCGTCGATGATGTTGAACATCACCTCGGTCTTGTCGGCAAATTCGGGAAACTGTGTGTCGAAGGCGCTCTTGGCCGATTCGGACACAATCATTATGCGGCTGAATGATCTGTAGCAGCGGCGCACGGTCTCCGGCCGAGTGAAGTAGCCGTTGATGTCAAAATGGATCCATCCGAATTTACGGCGCGCCTTTACCACGTGGCTCACGTAGTAATCCACTATCTCGCTGGGCCCCTGGAAGGCGATTGCGACATCATATTCGGGCATGTGCGCATCGGTCTTCTCGTTTATGAAGTAGCGGTAATGCGGAATGAGGGTTTTCTCGATGCGCGACCTTACGATGCTTATGAACGACCCTATGGCTTCGAGGACCCGACCCTGTCTGAGCGACACGAGTACCGAGGACGGACGCCCGGGCAGCTTATCGAAATTGTCGCGGATCGAGGCTATCTCAATTACCTTGACATGTGCGGGAACAAGGTCGCGGAAACCTCCGACGGCTCTTATGGCTCCGATGGTTATATCGTATTTGTCGGCGGGAAGGGAGTTCAGCAGACCCAGCAGGGATTTTTCCACGCCGCCGATATTGAACTGTCCTATGACAAAGAGGATCGAGATCTTCATGCTCTGTGAAGTTTTTTTCTGATGGTTTCAATTATCTCGGCGCGCATGTCGGGAGTCAGCAGCAGCGTCCATGCCAGGCCGCACAGCAGCAGTGAGGAGGCCGCGCATACCGCGAGCAGGCGCAGGAAGTCGCCCTCCACCATGTTGGCAAGCGCCGAGGTTGCAGCTCCCACAGCCAGCGCCAGCACGGCGGGGGCTACGTAGGCCGGCAGGATGAACCTGCGCATGGAATACCCGGAAATTCTGTTGCGGAGCATGATATTGATAATAAGCACCAGCAGCGACTGCTGTATGATGGGCAGATAATAAGCCCATTCGGGATGGCCGGTGATGCGTATCATTATATACATTACGGGCAGCTCGAGCAGGTAGGACAGGCCGGTGATTATACTGAACTTGAATATGTCGCCTGTGGCGTGCATGCCGGCGTTGAGGGTGAGCACGGCCATCTGCGATATAGACATCAGCAAGGTGAGGCGGCAGAACACCACCGTGTAGTCGGGCACCTCCTTGAGCCACAGCCCCAGCAGATAGGGCATCTCGACGAATGCCGGAATGGCGAAAAGCGAGAGCAGCAGTATGGAGTATTTGGAACAATTGACCATAAGACGCATCATGTAGTCGAAGTTGCCGGCTGCATATTGCTTGATGATCTGCGGACGGAAGGCCATGATGATGGCACTGCCGAATTGTGATATCGATATCGTCACGGTCATCGTGAGGCCGCCGGCCGCATTAAGCACCGTGCCGCCCACTCGGTTGAGGATTACAAGCACGCCCTGGTTCTCGGTGGTGTAGCAGAGGGTGCCCACGAGGTCCGAGCCCGAGTAGGTGAGCATGTTTTTCACACAGCGGCGGTCGGGAGTCAGCTTCAGCGAGCATTCGGGGAATTTCCGCAGGCAATAGATGAAATACATCAGGAAGTGCAGACCGCTCGCAGCCGCCATCAGGCCTGCGTAGATTATCAGGTTGTCGGCCGTGGCCACGAATACGAGCAACAGCGCCACCCCGAGTTTGAGCAGCGTGAATATTATGGTGAAGACGGCATAGACATTCATGCGCTCGTGGGCGAATACCGCGCCGTTGAAGGGCACGAGCATCACGGTGAGAACGCCGCTGAGCAGCGAGAACTGATATGTCCAGTTGGCCGCTGTCATGCGTGCCGGCTCGATAACAAGCTGTGAGTTTACAAACCACAGACCCAGTGTCTCGCCGAGTACGAGCAGAATGCCCGCTATGCACAGGTGTATAGTCCAGGCGGCCGTGAAGGTCTCGCGCAGGCGTCCGTCTTTGCCGAGGCCCATCTCGTAGTTGAGAAACCGCTGGGTGGCGCCGCTCATGGTGCCGTTGAGAAACGACAGAATGAGTATCAGTCCGCCAACCACATTGTAGATGCCATAGTCGCGTACGCCCAGCACGTCAAGCACCACACGCGAGGTGTAGAGCGAGATTCCTAATGTGAAAAGCATCCTGACGAACAGGAATACCGTGTTTTTGGCTATGCGTTTTTCGTTGGCTGTAGACATTTTAAAGTGTCGGAGACAATACTTTCCCCGGTGTTTTACGTATTTTAGGCATTGCGAATCCGCCTATCTCGCGTCGACTCTGCAAGATTATGGCCGCATATGCAAGTCCGCAGAGATACAGGCTATGATATGCAATAAGTCCGGCAAAGCCGCCAATACCGGTCACCGCGAACCCGAACAGCATGCTCGCAAAGCATGTGGAATCCTTATACTTACGTATTACCCACCAGTATGCGATGAATATAAGTATGTGAAGAATAAGACCCAGGTAGCCTACATTAAGAATAATCTGTATAGGCACCACTTCCACACCGGTGGCTACTTCTTCCGCTTCCTCGGGATTCTCGTAGAGATCGTTGACAATAATATACTTTTGTATTTTGGTACCCTCACGCGAGAGGAAGCCGAGGCCTATCCATTCGCGTTTGAGTTTGTAGAGCAATTCCATTTTGGGGATAACCTGCGCCATGCGGTTACTGCCGAATTCTGCAAAGTCTTCGTCAAACTGCGCATTGTCCAGTTCCGTGAACTGCTTGAATGTGGAGCGTATGCGCAGCGTGCTCTGATAGCCCTGATCCTCATTGTATTTCGGTTCGCTGTCAACAAAGTAAAGGACTATCACCGCTATGGCTGTTATACCGACATATTTCAGCATGCGTTTCACATTGCCTTGCGCTACCACTATACATACAAGTATGCCTGCGACAAAGGTGCTGGTACGTGACACATACAATGCGATAAGTATCAGTCCCCACTGCCACCATCTCAGCTTATAATAATGTATAAGAGGATATATGCACAGCATCATTATGTAAAGGCCCTGGGGCCATACACGCAGGTCCTTAAACGACAACGGCGCCCATTGGAAACTCCAGAAATGGTTAACAACCTTGAAGAACAATGCACACGGGTCGCGCGGCATAAAGATGTTGCCGCAAAGGATTAAACCGTCGAGAACATAGTAGGCGCAGAAGATGAACAGATAGGGGAAAAGACTCTTGAAAAAAATCTTGATATCAAATTCACGGCCTGAAAATGCAGCCAGCGGGATAATAAAGTAGATGATGGACAGCCAATTGACGATTGACAGATATTGGACCGACAGACTTTCCTCACTCATCCTCGCAAAAGTGAGAAGTATGAGGAGATATATGGCTGAAATCAGGGTTATTTTGGTCATCAGCTTGTTTTTCTTGAATAGAAAAAGCATGACCACTGAGATGATAAACACCAGCTGGGTGAGCGGCAGGTGCAGGTCCATGTAAGGCAGGAACAGAGAATAACCGCCGCAGAACAGTGTAATCTGTATTATAAAATCATACCGGTTTTTTTTGAAACGGTTTATCAGTATAAGCAGTATGAAAATATAACCGAGCGGAAAGTTTAGGCCCACCATGGTGGCCGAGAGCATGTATGCGAGCGGCCATGTGTAGTCCTTAAGCTGAAGGTCGAGATACTCCTTCCCCGATGAAGGCTTGGCTGAAGCTTTCTTCCGGGAAGGAGTATCTGAAATGTGATGTGCGTGAAGAGACTCCATTCACACGTTGATTAATAATTCTTCTGGCCCTGGGCGTTGCGATAGCCGTAGGTCTTCTTGCCTTTCACGCCGTTGATGACGAGTGACAGTTTCTTGAGGCGGTTGTCTTCGTAGATTTCCTCGATTTCGTCGATATCGCTGTTTGATGTATAGTTGACGCGTGTCACATATACTGTGGCGTCGGCGATGCGGTCGAGGGCGAATGTGTCCGATACCATGCCCACCGGAGCGCTGTCGACAACGATATAATCGTATGTCTTGCGCAGCTCGGCAAACATATTGTCTACCTTTTCAGAGGTGAGAAGCTCGGCGGGGTTGGGCGGTATGGGGCCTGCGACAATCACATCGAGCGTGGGAATGTCTGCAAAGGGCTTGCGCGCAATGATATCGTCGAGGCTTACTGATGCCGACGACAGGTAGTTGGTGAGACCCGAGCGGGCGGTAACATTGAGATAAGACGCAATCTTGGGCGCGCGGATATCCATGCCAATCAGCAGCACCTTCTTGTTGAGCAGTGCCAAAGTGGCTGCAAGGTTAATCGAGATGAAAGTCTTTCCTTCGCCGGACTTGGACGATGTGAGGAGCACTACCTTGTCCTTGGGGTCATTGAAGATGAACAGAAGGTTGGCGCGCATGAGGCGGAACAGCTCGGTAGCCGAAGATGTGTCGGTAGGTGTAACCACCAGTGAGCGGCCGGAATTGTCCACACACATCTCGCCGAGTATCGGAGCCGATGTGCGGCGTTCTATTTCCTCGCGTGTCTCCACACGGTTGCGCATGAGCTTGAGTATGTACAGGTAGAGGGGAGGCAGGCAGAGGCCAAGGAGGAAGAATACGGCAAGAATCACTTTCTTGGACATGCCGAGCGGCTCTACAAGTGTATAGGCCTCGTCTACCACGATACCCTTGGGTGTGGCGTTGGCCAGCATCATGGAGTTTTCTTCCTGGCGACGCAGCAGATACATGTACAGCTGAGCCTTGATGGTGGATTCGCGGGTCATGTTGATTACCTCACGCTCCTGCTGGGGCACGTTGCCGAGGCGAGATGACGCCGAGCCAATCTGTTCGCGCAGGTCCTTTACAGTAACCTTGAGGTTGTCATAGGCACGGTTGAGGCTTCCGGTGATGGTTTTCATCATCGCTGTGGCCTGATTTGAGAGGCTTACGACAGCGCTGTTGTTCTCGCTTACAGTACGCAACATGTCATTGCGGCGTATGATGACGGCGTTGTAGCCGTTTATGGCTCCGTTGAGAGATTCGTTATCAACACTCATGGGAATCAGCTCGAACTTATTGGCCGGATTGCTTATGAAATCCTTGGTCATCTGCATTATCTCGAGCTGTGTCTCGGCCGATATTAGCTTTCTTTCGAGTTCGCCGCGCTTGCCGGTCTGATAGGTTATTTCCTGCTGCAGGTTTACAAGGCCCTTGTTTTCCTTGAATTCCTGCATCTTTATTTCGTCGTCGGAGAGCGAAGCACCTATCTTGGCGAGGCGGTCTTCGATGAATTCGGCGGTTTTCTGACCCTGGAGGTTCTTCTCCATGATACCGCGGTTATTATATTTGGCGATAAGGTCATTGAGAATCATCTCACCCATTTCGGCATTGGTGGTGTTGATACCGAGCTCTATGACATTCGAGCGCTTTGTGGCGATTTCGCTGGATATGTCTTTGGCGAGGGCTTCAGCTGCGGCATGATAGCCCGTGACGAAAATTGTCGTGGATACATTCTCGCCATTAGGGAATGAGGGCATGCGCTCGATGGTGAACTTGCCATAGGGCAGGTCTGCGGTGTAGGGCAGTTTCACATCTTCAACGTTTTCAAGGGTTTCCTTTTTGGCCTTGATCTTGATGTGGGCGAGGCCGTCTTTGCCGACCTTTACCTTGAATGATATGGCTGTGCGGAGAGTGTCGATAATGCCCGGGGCGGGTATCACGTCAACGGGAAAATCGGGATACTCGAGTTCGCTTTTAAGGAAGCCTTTGCGTACATAGTGGCTTTTGTTGATGCCCAGGTCGCGCACCACGTCGCGGTAGAGCGAGTGGGAGGATATGACGAATATCTCGTCGTCGACATTGCCCGATGTTCCGAGCAGAGCGCCCAGCTCACCCATGGCTGAGAGAGGGCTCTGGTCTTCCTGCTGGATGAGCACGTTGGCCCTTACGCCGTATTTCTCCTTATGAATACGTGTGAACAGGAATCCTGCGGCCAGGCAGCATATTATGGATATGACAAAAAGATACCACTTTGATACGTAAGTCTTTATCAGACCTCTTATGTCAATAAAGTCTGAGTGAGTTTTTTGCGCCATAACAATATTATTTTACTGTCAATGCGATTACAAGCGAAGCGATTACAGAAGCCGCGCTGACAACAGTTGAGATTACTTGGAGTTTGAAGGCGTTGTCCTGGTTATACTTGGCATTGGACATACGGATATTATTGGGCTCTACATATATGTAGTCGTTCTGCTTGAGGTAGAAGTAGGGCGAAGTCAGAATATCCGATGAGTTGAGATTCAGGTGCCGGTAGATTCTTTTGCCGTCTTCTTCCCTTATCAGCAGTATGTTGGAGCGTTCGCCGTAGGGTGTGAGGTCGCCGGCCATTCCGAGTGCGTCGAGGATGCTGACGCGGTTGCGGTTGACTCTGAAGGTGCCGGGGCGCGACACTTCACCGGAAACTACAATCTGGAAGTTGACCAGATCTACGCGCACCACTGCGTCGCTGACGTCTTTGCTTACAATTTCTGTAAGTTTTTTCTGGAGCTGCTCGGTGGTCATGCCTGCAACATGGATGGTGCCAATAGTGGGCATGGTGATGTCGCCTTGCGAGTTGACGATATATGTCTGCTGGCGGGGCGAGGTGTAACCGACAATCTCGTCGCGGGTGGCGGGATTGGACAGCGGCAGATTGTAGATTGCCGTTGCGATGGGTACGGATGATGATATGGTTATGAATAGCTCGTCATCCGGCTTTATTTCAGCGGTATAGTCTTGTGAGGGGAATTCTCCTTCTTGGACTGTGGATATGTCAGTAAAGTAGGGAAGCACGGTTTTGGATCCCGAGCATCCGGTAAGTAGGGCTGCTCCAAGCAGTATGGTAGCCAATGCCTTGATTTTCATTCCAAATATAGGTGTGGTTTCTGAATCGGTTTACTTTCAAACTTAATAACGTGCACGACGTCGAAATATTGTATAGCTTTTAACTTAGAGATCATTTATTATTTAACAATCTCTTAAGTCGTAATGTCAGACCATTCCATTACGGCCGATACATGCTCTACCGGCGTGGTGAATGGCGGGTGGACTTTCGACAGCGATATCCGCCCCGACTTTACTTCGGGCCATCTGAGGCTTATGGCGGTTTTTATGTCGTTGACGGCTGTCTCGAGCAGGCGGCGCGGGGTTTTCATTGACTCTATAACAATGTCGACGACCTGTGCGTAGTTGATCGAACGGTTGACATTGTCGGTCTTGGCCGCAGGGCCGAAGTCGTAGTATATCCTGACCGACACCTCAAACATATTGCCGACACGGCGTTCCTGGTCGCTGACGCCGTGCCTGGCAAATATCTTGAGCCGGTCTATATCGATATATGTAATCTGCATACAAAAAGGGTGGTAATCAGTGGAGTGGGGCCTGGTGATTATTTACGCCGCTTCGATGCGGATTTACGCTGTTTCGACTTGCTTTTCTGCTTTTGTTTCTGTTGTACGGCTGCGCGCGGGGTTGAGCCGAGGCTGTTGAGGGTGCGGGGCGGATTCTTTTCGTCCACGATGACAAAATCGAGCTGTTTGCGTTCGAGGTTGCATCGCGCCACCTGCACGCTGATGTTGTCGCCGAGGCGATAGCGGTTGTTGTGACGGCGGCCTACGAGGCAATAGTTCTTTTCATCGAAATCGTAGTAGTCGTCGGCAAGGTCGCGCACGGGCACAAGGCCCTCGCACTTGTTGTCGTTAAGCTCCACGTACAGTCCCCACTCGGTCACGCCGGATATGATGCCGGTGTACACCTCGCCGAGGTGGTCGTTCATGTATTCGACCTGCTTGTACTTGATAGATGAGCGCTCGGCGTTGGCGGCCAGCTGTTCCTGGTCGGACGAGTGCTTGCACTGCTCTTCGAGTTTGTCGAGGTTGACGCTGCGTCCGCCTTTCAGATAGCGGTCGAGCAGGCGGTGTACCATCATATCGGGGTAGCGGCGGATGGGCGACGTGAAGTGCGTGTAATAGTCGAATCCGAGGCCGTAGTGGCCGATGTTGGTGGTGGTATATATGGCCTTGGCCATCGAGCGGATGGCAAGGGTGGAGAGGAAGTTTTCCTCGCCTTTTCCTTTGAGGTCTACGAGCATTCGGTTGATTGAGCGGTTCACCTCTTTGGGGGTGCCTGTGGTGCGCAACTTATATCCGAATGTCTTTGACAGTGACGCGAGATCCTCGAGCTTGCCGGGGTCGGGCATGTCATGCACGCGATATACGAATGCTTTGGGCTTTTTCTTGCCCGATGCCTTGCCAATGAATGTGGCTACCGTGCGGTTGGCCAACAGCATAAATTCCTCGATGAGCTTGTTGGCGTCTTTCGATTCCTTGAAGTACACGCCGGTTGGGTGTCCGTTCTCGTCGATGTCGAATCTTACCTCCACGCGGTCGAAATCCACCGAGCCGTTTTCATAACGTTCTTTGCGCAGGATTTTCGCGAGGCGGTCGAGGGCGAGTATTTCTTCTGAATAATCGCCGTTGCCGGTCTCGATCACTTGCTGCGCCTCCTCGTAGGTGAAGCGGCGCACGGAGCGTGTCACGGTGCGGCAGATGCGCGAGTTGAGCACCTTGCCGCGCTTGTCCATCTCGAATATGGTGGAGAATGTGAGCTTGTCTTCGTCGGGACGCAGCGAGCAGATGCCGTTCGAGAGATGCTCGGGCAGCATGGGTACTACGCGGTCGACGAGGTAGACCGATGTGGCGCGTTCGCGAGCCTCGCGGTCGATTATAGTGTCGGGGTGCACATAGTGGGTCACGTCGGCAATG